>CAYGSW010000342.1:0-6038 GCA_964352535.1 uncultured Granulosicoccaceae bacterium
ATATAGCTCGGACCGTCAGCATTGAGGTGGAGTGGGTCCGCAAGGCTGCACTAGGTGTAGGCGCAGCTGCTGCAAGGTTCGGAGCAGATATTATTGTAGTTACCAGCCCCCACCATTCTGCAATTTCTCGCGCTTTCTTTCGACACAACGATCTGCACATACCACTACACACATCCATTCCCGTCTTACTCGCTGTTGAAAAGAAACATCACTCCGGTCGGGCGGTGTTAGCCGCAGTAACTGTAAAATTCGAGGATCAAGGTAGCGATGGTCTGAACACAAGAATTGTTCAGCATGCACGTCTTTTGGCATCGACCATGGGCAGTGACTTACATCTGGCGCATGCCTATCCATCATTATTGACGCTTCAATCCACTGGTTTTGGAGACTATATGCCGCCACAGGATACTTTCGATGAGCTCGAAAAAAGCCATCGCAAGTCATTGGAGAAATTTGCAAACACCGAGGGCATTCCATTGGAACATGCGCATATTGATGGTAGCCCTACTGCACAGGCACTATCGGAAATTGCCAAGAGAATCAATGCTGGTGTATTGGTTGTTGGTCTGCACTCACAATCGGCTATTGAATCCATGCTGATTACCACGACCGCCGAGACGCTGCTTACACATCCGCCGTGCGATCTTTTGCTCTGCCGATAAAACAGTGCCGTGATCCTGACCACACAATACGATTAACTATTGGCAATATATTTTCGATTTTGATGTCGATCATAATCAAATTGTACTTGGCTTTTTAGGATCACATAGGTGTCGATACACGATCGGTACATGCAACCGTAAATCAGGAGATTGAAATGTTCGTACGTAACCACCTATCCAGCTTGTTTAGTGCCCAGACGCATTGTGATGATCTATTTGGAAACTTACATACTGATTTCGACAAGAAAATTGATCTATTTCCACAGGCTTGGCCGAGCATGCAACTCAGAACTGATCATGCGAGGAATAGCACAGATCCCCTGATACCACGAATCAACGTTGCAGAGTCAGATGATGCAATTGACATAGAAGCGGAGTTGCCAGGGTTCTGGGCAAACCCCGTTGAAGCTGCCAGGAACGTACGGTACATCTCGGTTGAGTCGGCATGATGGATACGCACACACCCATGACATCAATACCTGAACCAGTAAATTCTATCTTCATGTTGCGAGAATATTTCATGCGAAAAAAACCACTCTCCCCTATTTTGGCTGTTGTTTCGATCCTCTTGCTAACCAGCTGTGCAAGCAATAATGGTCGTGAGTCCTTACGCCAACAGATCAATACCATTCAGGCTTCGACAGAGCAGGCACGACAGGCCAGTGAAGCTGCCGAAGCAATGGCTACACGCAACCAGGCTGAACTGCAAGCCTTACGCAGAGATGTTGAAGAAGCCCGTGAGCTGGCAGCTCAAGCCAACGCGCGGGTAGACAATGCCTTCAAGGCTAGTCAGATCAAGTAGACAGGAATAATCGTCAAATAGAAACTTCTTTTGTGATTTGACAAACCGTAGGGTTGACAGCACAACAGAATGGCTGTCGACCTACTTTTACAATACTTCATTGGCCTGTAAGGGGAATTGCATACAGATCGTTCAGGTATATGTGTCTGATCAACCTACCATCAAGCACACGTAAAAGGCTCAACATAGCAACTCTCAATCCATCCTTGCCATGGTAAGCTACGGTACAAAGCATATTCAGAATCCATTCAATCCACTAGCGTATGTGATCCAGAGGCAACAGCCAGTAAAGTAGGGATGCCTGATTTCGCTCGTACGATCTGACGTATCATTTCAGTGCGTACCGTCAAACTCGCAACACGTGCATCAGTTCGCAGCAAATTTATAACGTTCTGAACAAGCTCTTGGTCTGAGACTGCATCCTGCGGTGGATGAACCTCCAGAAAAAGCTGATTACCATTCCAGCCAATCTTTACGGGTTCGTTGATAATCGTAACACGTGTACCTACAGGAAGAATTTTATACAGCGTCTTGATGTGTACTGGATACATTCGCACACAACCATGCGTCACATCCATACCAATAGCCATGGGCTTGTTCGTTCCATGAATCAGATAACCTGGCCATCCAAGCCTCAACGCATGCTGTCCCAATGGATTGTCGGGACCTGCAGCAACTACCGCCGGTAGCGTGCGACCCTTCTCAGCAGCTTCACGCCTTATCGAATCCGGAGGCGTCCAGGTAGGATTAATGATCTTTTCTGTAATAGTTGTCTGGCCTACCGGTGTCTTCCAATCATATCGCCCGATACTAATCGGGTAGGTGCGTATAACACGCGTACCGATTGTGCCTAACGTGTCATAGACATATAAGCGATACTCAGGAAGATTGATGACCACACCACGGCGCTCGACGTCGGGCAGCAAATGAAAAGTAGGCAATTTTACAATCGTGTCTGTTGCAGGCAACCAACGATCCAGTTCCGGGTTTGCCAGCACGATTGCATTTTGGCCCAGACGCTTTCGTGCGGCAAGCGATACGAGGCTCTCCCTGCCTGAAAGTAAGGTATGTTGAAGGCGTCCGACAACAGCTTGTTGCTCACCCGGATCAACATAGACCCCTGCCAATACCACATACGGGTTAGCAAAAAACAGCAAGCAATAACAAGTACTACACAAAAAACTGGATAGATTGAAAGGCATGTTACCTATTGTGTTTTTGGTAACTTCAAGGAGAGTGCCACAGATCTTCATGACAAGCCATACAAGCACCGGCGAGCCGTCCTGCAATATAGAAATCTGGTGAGGGTTGTGAGATTGAGATGATGGCACCATCTACCTGGGTTGACAGATTCTCGAGATAACTGCTAATTGCGACATGCTCTTGTGGTGTATCTGTTGAATCGCTTGATACGTCGACCTGCTGAAGCTCCTCAGCAAGTTGTTTAAGCTTGTTCAGTTCATAAAGAATGGTGTAACGCTGTTGTGCAACGCTGATATTCGCAATACTTGCGTCTTCAATGGTTGACAGACTGGCAGCTAAATCACGCATTATCCCCTGAGTCTTACTTTCTTCAAACACGGAGGTCTCATCCAGAACCAACAGCTGTCCCGGCTCTATACAAGCGGTGATAAAGAACACAGATAGCGAAAGGGGAATAGCTCGATTCATTGTCAAAACGCCGACTTACGGCTTCGGGATAAATAAATACTTTGACAGAAGTTGAGTAATAGAGATTGACCTCTGTCAATCAGTATGTCTCAACCTGATGACATGCTAACGTCTTAATCAACTTTACAAATAGCCAGCATGACCACTTTTATCAAACACAAATGGCTGATTCTCTTACTCGTTGTACTTTTTCTTTTTTTACTCGCTCTGACATGAAAACAGCCGGTGTACTGTTAGCTGGCGCTACACTGCTTGTTGTATTGGTTATCGTCTTGCGCATGACCGGACTTGAAACTGCCGTTATGGGGTTTCTTGCGCACGTTGAGCGTAGCGGACTCACAGGACAATGGATATTTGCCATGGTTGTAGCAAGCTCTGTCGTGTTCATGCTTCCCAGTGTAGTCTTCACTGTCGGGGCGGGCTATCTGTTTGGTGTGGTTCACGGCGCTATTCTTGTTGTTGTATCTGAAACGATTGGTGCAACTGTTGCTTTTCTGATCGCACGTTATGTTCTCGGGGACTCAGCAAAACTGTGGTTACAAAATCAAGCAAAAGTTGCACATGTCAGCAAGTCACTTTTTGCTCATGGCTGGAAAGTTATTGCAGCGTTTCGAATGATTCCGTTTTTTCCATTCAAGCTATCCAACTACTTTTTTGGCCTATTACCCATGACACTCAATAATTATCTGTTGGGTACATTCGTCGGGCTCTGGCCCATTACTCTTTTTAATGTCTATATAGGTTCTACAGCCTCCAGTTTGATGACACTGGAGTCGGATCAGCAAGTTGTCTCTACACAGCAATGGATTGGCTATCTTGCGGGTCTGCTTATGGGTATTGCAGCTATTGTGTATCTATCACAACTCGCACGCAAGACACTCACGCAGTATTAGGCAAAGTAACTGATCAGGTGTGGATTAACCGACAAGCTGAAGTCTTCCATAGCGTTTTCCGGAATACGTTATACTTATATCCAGCGACGCACACTTGCTTTGTATGCAGCATAGTCACCGTTGAAAATACCTGACAATGTTTGCTCCTCCGGTTTTATCTGAAACCGATTTATATACACAACAAAAACTGGCAAAAATAGTAATGACATGATACTCCCCAATACCAACGCCCAACCAGCCAGCACTAATAGAATCCCAACATACATCGGATTTCTGGAAAATCTATAGATTCCAGCTGTAACAAGTAGTGATGCTTTTTCGGGTGATCGTGGGTCAACCGTTGTGTTGGCATTCCGAAACGCAAACATACCCAGTGCTACCACAACTATACCCACTACAATTACAAGCCCCCCCAACCATAACAGTGTGTTGGTTCTAAAGGTCAATGAGGGTAGAAGTATCGCAACCAACCACATCGAGATTGCCAACACTAGCATCTGAATAACTGGAGGTATCTTCAGCTCCACGGTTAATCTCCGGATTATCAGTTTTACGCGCTACCCTTCGGTCACAGCATCCAGATACTGGCACAATCCATTGACACTCAACATACGTGAATAATCAGACTCAGGCATGGGCACGTTGAAGCGCTTTCCCAGTACAGCAATCAGTTTCAGAAAATCCATCGAATCAAGATCAAACTCCTCACGCAAATCACAATCACGGTCGATGTCGGTCACCTCTATGTCTGGTGCAATTCGACCAAGCGCCTCAAATACAGCAGTTTCAATTTCGTAACTAGTCATGGTTTGTCTACCCAGGATTTCAATTCATTCGTTGATTCAAGCATTTTCTTGATGTGGCGAAGAAACAGAGCGCCGTGGTGCCCATCACTGACGCGGTGATCAGCTGCCAATGTCACATCAACCTGAAGAACAGCTTCAACAGCTTCTGTAGAGTTAACAACAGCACGCAATACGGGTGTGCCAAATCCAATAATGGCAACCTGTGGTGGATAGATAACACCATATAAACTATCCACACCACGCTCGCCAAGACTCGAAACAGTTAAGGTGGCGTCAGATAGCTCGCTTGAGCGAAATTTTCCAGCACGAACTCGCTCAACCAGATCACGGATATTGGACATGAGCTCAACCAAAGACTGTTTGTCTGTATTGTGAATGGCGGGAGCAACAAGCCCTCCACCACGAAGATTGATCGCCATACCTGCATGAACAGTTGCCGATGGGATACGTTTTCCTTCCTCAAAATACCCATTGAATTGTGGGTAACGCACTGCGGCCATGGCAACAGACTTGAGAAAAACCGCGCCCATGAGAATACGATTATCAGGCGTTCGTTCGATGTTCAGAGAATCGAGTAAACTGGTTGCTGCCGTTAAATCAACAGTGTGCGATAAGTAGTAGTGCGGTATTTCACCCTTGGAGCGAGACATGGCAGCCGCTATCGCTCGGCGCATCTTCTCTTGGGAACCTACATGTGGTTTATATTCTGGCAATGATGCAGATACAGGGGCAACAGCGTTAGCTTTCGATAACGATGCTGAAGGTGGCATATTAGATCTGCAAGCAGTCTTGCTACTCACTTGTTCAGCCATTTTCCGTACGTCATCCAGAACAATGGCGCCGTCCGGTCCAGAGCCTGTGGAGCTACAGATATCGACACCGTTCATCTGTGCCCAACGTTTTGCGGCAGGAGTAATACAGATGCGTGAAGTTATTGATGTGGCTGACAAACTCCCCGAGCTGCCCCCGTGCAGATTATCGGTATGATTGATGCCATCTTCCGCCATCCTGACAGTGGTATTGCGCTGATTAAGCGGTGTTTTTCGTTGCCCGGTCTCAACGTACGCTTTGTTATATGCTGCACCATCATCGATTCCAGCGTTCATACAGTCGGGTTGATTAGCTTGCTCCTGGTAGCCCTTTTCAGACTGCTCGAACTGCTCGAACTGCTCGAACTGCTCGAACTGCTCGGACTGCTCGGACT
>CAYGSW010000343.1:0-6016 GCA_964352535.1 uncultured Granulosicoccaceae bacterium
TTGAAAACTGAGCCGCGCAAAACAGCCGTTACTTCGATGATGATCTGCACACCGTCAATGCTCACGACGAGCTTGTAGATGACGGCTTCATTCTTGAGGACTGTTTCATGGACACTGGCTCCGCTCAGTACGTTCCTTATTCGGCCGGCGATCCGTTTTAATGCTGCGTCAATTTCACTGAGCGATTGGTTGCGCGGCGCAACTGGCAAATAAGCCAGATCAATATCCACGGAAAGCCTAGGCAAGTTGCGCAGGAAAAGGTTGATGGCCGTTCCTCCCTCGGTAGTGGTGGCTCCGAATTGGCATGTTTCTGACCGTCAAGTGGGAGGCTCGGTAGTGCTTGATCAAATTCAGGAAACAGGCGTTTGCGGTTGCGAAATTCAAAACGAGTCTCTATCGGACGCTTCGTCATCCAGGTGGAAAGAGGTTTATCGCCGAAGAGAAAAACTTTGCGTTGTAAGATAGCCCAACAGCGCATTCATGCCGTCGTCCTCGTCCGGGTCGAGGGTCAGTTGACTCGACTCCAGATCACGCTCCAGCAGCCCCTTGCGTTCCAGATGGCGGCCCACGGCACTAACCGGCGCTGTCTGGCGTGCGACGACGTTTATCACGTTTGGCTAAAGCTGTGGCCATAAAGGCCGATGTCAGATCCGTTGCGCCGAAGTAAACACCGTATGGCGCCTATGCACATTGGATCGCAAATTTTGCTTTGCCCGTTTTGGGCGATTGGTTAACAAAAGAAACAATATTGGGCCGACCAACACACATGTTCGCAGGGCTTAGTACACTCATTGGACATATGGAACTCGCGGACACCAAGGCAGATCAACGGGACAAGATCCAGTATCAGGCGCTACTGGATCTTTCTGCTCGCGCTCGCGGCGGTATATTTATCTACCCGGCGGTGTGGCTGATTACCACTATTTGGGCAGATATGCCCAGCAAAGATACGAAGGTATTCATCGCTACCTCAGCACTGCTGTTTTCGATCTCATTGTTGAGAATCGTCCATAATTTACTGTTGCCAAAGTATGCGCGCACCCACGCCAGGGAAATGTACCCAGCACTTGTTGGCCTGATCATGTTGATTGGTCTGGTTTGGGGATTGTTGTCCAGCTGGGTCATATTTCATGAGAGCTATCCTCAGCTAAAATATCCCTACATCGTCATTATCGCTGCCGTTGGTATCGGAGGAACCTCGGTATTGAGTATTTCTCGTATTATCGGAATTTATTATCCGTTTTTGATTTTTGTGCCGACCATCGCCTGTTCTTTTTACTTTTCTGACACCGAAAACTATATCTTGAGTGTGTTGGCGATTTTTTCGATGGCTTACGTCATCGATGCGTCAAAGTCGACGCGCAGAGACTACCAAACGGCGATAAAAAATCGGCTGGATGCCGATGAAAAATCCCGTCAGCTCAAACGTATGAGCATCGTCGACGAGTTAACGGGACTCCACAATCGTAAATATTTTACCGAACATATAGTTATTCAGTGGAAGGAGTGTAGCCAGGCAAAACGTCCCATTGCCATCCTTATGTATGACCTGGACTATTTCAAGAAAATCAACGATGGCTATGGACACTTAGCCGGCGACAAATGTTTGGCGTTAGTTGGCAGTATGTTGGGAAAGGTATCACTGCGAGACAGCGATATCGTTGCAAGGTACGGCGGCGAAGAGTTCATCATTATTCTGCCAAACGCCACCCTGGACCAAGCTTCAGCCCTGGCCAAGCGTTTAGTGAAAAACGCTGAAAATCTCAATTTCGAATATAACAATGAAAGGGTACCCATTACCTGTTCAATTGGTGTCGCTTGCGCCCTTCCCGATCCTGCGGATAAACCGGAGAGACTCATTGCGAAGGCTGATCAGGCGCTGTATCAAGCTAAGACTGCAGGTAGAAACCGGTTTTGCGTTGCTGACGCCTGATTGGCGCGCCTGGGAATTACATCAAGGTCCTTTCGAAAATTAATGCGCGACGCCTTGCTTCATTTTTATTTTTCCTGATTCTTTCTGCCCGCCGCCACAGGCAGGCCTAACGCGGTCCAGCGCAAAATGCCCTCGTCAATGACCGCAAGACTTTCGGAGGCGAATTCCACATCTATGGCGAGAAAGAGGCGATGCTGTCCACGCAATCAACTTCCAGGCGAGCCAATGGGGATCCAGCGAAAGCGGAAGCTTTACCATAAATCTGGCAGTGACCAATCGCGACTTATATTCCCTATGGACGGGTAAGGAGTTTCCAACAAACCCTGGAGTCGCCGTGTGGCCGATCTCGCAACGGATTGGCTATCTTTTGGAAAACAAAGACCTATGGTGGGAAATATCAGAAGCTTCGGACGTCGTGCGAGTATCCGCCGCGATTGTTGCTACCTACAGACATCCTATCCTGGCTTTCTTCGATAGCTATCAAAACCTGGCAACGATTAACGATGCTGCGGATCACTTTAAGCTCTATGGCGACGTCCCCGGCATGTTTGATTCACAAGTTCCAGTGATCCGGGCGATCATTCATAGCATCTGGGGCGAAAGAGAAGCCGCAAGTAGCTAGCTTCGGGCATCAGCGGCGGAGTCAGTGAATACGCCATTTGCGACCACTGTTTCGACAATAGCTTCGAGATTGAATATTGTTGTTGATTAAATTTATTGGGTCAGGTTGAAGTGCCGCGAGTATCGCCGTCCAAGGCGCTGGATCATATTTGAAATACCCGAATCGGTAGATGGCGTTAGGAGTAGATGTACATGATTGGTCATCAACACCCAGCCGTGAATTTTTACTTGAAACTTTTGAGGCGCTTCTCTTAGCCAATGCGCGTATGCGGCAAGGTCACCGTCGGCAGCGAAAATCTCCTGGCTCCTGAATTACTTGTTTGATTCCGTGCTTGATGGTCGCAACGCCTACCTTGGGGATGGCGTTCAGCGTGCGCTGGGACGTCAGCCGGCCGTTTTTTCGGCGATTGCAGAACGCATTGCCGCTCGCGGAATATGGCAGACTGGTGACAACGAGGTGGCAGCAATGAATACATTGACGACTACGGCGATCATTGTCGCGATTATTGGTACGGGACTCATCGGCGGGATCTTCTTCGCGTTCTCGAACTTTATTATGAAGGCACTCGAGCGCGTGCCTTCGTCGCAGGGCATATTGGCGATGCAAATGATAAACGTCACGGTCTTGAATCGGTGGTTCCTGGGGGTATTCATGGGTACCGCTGTACTAAGCCTGATTCTCGCGATTGTCGCTATTGTGGGATGGAGGTCGGCCGGGTCGCCGTATTTGCTCGGTGGTGCTATGTCCTACATCGCAGGTACCTGGTTGGTTACGGCTCTCGGCAACGTTCCGCTAAACAACAAGCTGGCGGATGTGGGAGCGGATGATCCAGCATCGTCGAGCGTATGGGAGGACTATCTCAGCCGCTGGACCGCATTGAACTCGCGGCGGACCGGAGCAGCCCTAGTTGCCGCAGTGCTGTTCAGCATCGGACTGCATATAGGAATGTAAAGGCATGCAAGCAGAGTCGACCGGACTTCACCAGGGTAGAATCGATCCGTCATAATCGAAAAAGCCACCTGACGATTCGAGCGATAAGTTCTCGATCACGATCCTCATAGCCGCAACCGATTCCGGCGGACGGTGCATCTTGACCGTACCGTTTCTGACCGCCTCTATAATCGGACGAATGTTACTGGGAATCTCGTCATCTTTCAGATCGAGGTATCCTGCGCTATCCACAACACCGGGGTTGATCATGCCGACACTGATACCGCGATGGGCTAGAGCAAAGGACAAATTTCGCATAATGCTGTTGAGCGCCGCTTTGCTGGCCCGATAGGAAATAAGTTTGGTGTTCTCTATGCTGCCGGTGGATCCACTGAGGCTGGTGATCGCAACGATCTTCTTTGCGTTGCTACGCGAAACGTGATCGACAAAAGCCTCTGTCATTCGTAAGGCCCCCAGCGAGTTGACGGAAAACATTTGCTCGGCCATTTCGTAATCAACGTCGGTAAACTCCTGGCCGGAGCTCGTACCAAGATAGGCGGCGTTGTTAAGCAAGAGGTCGATGGGTTCACCGGCATACTTTGCCGCCAGCGCGGTGATCTCCACAGGGTCGGTAATATCAAGCTCTTCCATAACAATGAGAGGATGCTTCGTTGCCAGCGCCTGTAAATCGGCCGCTTTGTCCGGTTTGCGGCTGGTGGCGATGACAATCCAGCCGGCCTCGGCATATTGTCTGGTGAACTCTAGCCCGATACCGCGATTCGATCCGGTAATGAGAACAGTAGGAGGATCCGCTTCTTGAGCTTCCGCACTCGGCGACATCACAGATGCAGCGCACGCAACTAGGCTTGCTGTGATCGCGCCTAACAGCCGTCCTGTAAGAATCATCGAGTTTCTCCTTGTTCTTGTGTTCTGAATTGACAGTCGATTGTACTGGCTCCATATTTGGCATTAACGGGCGATCTCGACGGATAAGCCGAACCCCGCGGCGTTGCTCTTGGTGATTTGAATCGCAAAGAGTAAGCCGATATCGTCTGCGTAAACGCCGAGGACGTAAGTATTGTAATAATTGGTAGAGAGGCGACCAGACGCTAGTCTACATAAGAATCAAAACAAACTTCGAGGGCAGATAGTATCATTGCCAAACCCACAGACATCTAGCCGTAGAGCTACTACTCTGAAAATTCGGAAATGGTTGACCACTTCAGTTAAAGGCAAAATATAAGCGCGGTGTGTTGTCAAAGTACGCTGCGACCGTTAGTTCAGCGTCAAAAGGTGCATTAACAGACGGCTAAATTGTTAAATTATTTTTCGTAACTGGTTATTCAATGGAGAGTAGGATGAAGATTCGTAAAAGCAGTTTAGCGTTAGCTATTTTAGTAACGTCTGTTTTGGCTTCCTGTAAAAGCCCTGATGCTATAGGGGATGCAGTCTCAGCTACCAAGCTTCAAGGCATTATCGAAACGCGTGATGAAAAAGATAAGGCTCGTGATGTTTATCGAAACCCGCATGAAACGTTGATGTTTTTTGAGGTCGAGCCTGGCATGAGAGTGCTTGAGGTGCTGCCTGGTCAAGGTTGGTATTCAAAAATTTTGGTGCCATACTTAGGATCTCAGGGAGAGCTATCCGCTGTCGATTATCCTCTCGATATTTGGCCACTGTTTGGCTCTGTTAGTGATGAGCGAGTCGAAGCACGTAAGCAAAGCATGCTTGATTGGCCTAAAACGCTAGTTGAATATGGTGGTGATCTGCCGGGCGAAGGAACGCAATTCGGGAACACCCCTGCTACGTGGAATGAGCGATTCGATCGCGTTTTAATGATACGCGCCTTGCATAATTTAAGTCGTTTCGAGGACCAGGCTCAATCCTTGAGTGATGTGCTGGTAGAGGTTTATGGTGTGCTCAAACCTGGTGGTAAAGTTGGTGTTGTGCAACATCAAGCACCAGAGAGCGCTAGTGACGAGTGGGCCGCAGGGCAAGCCGGTTACTTGAAAAAATCTACAGTTATCTCTATGTTCGAAAAGGCTGGTTTTAAATTAGCGTCTGAATCTTCAATAAACAATAATATTTTGGATAATCCAGTCGAGGGCGATAGTGTGTGGCGATTGCCGCCAACGCTTGGCGGTCATGAAGATGACGCGAGTATGCAGAAAGCTTCTGCTATTGGTGAGTCAGATCGAATGACACTGCTTTTTGTAAAGGCCGGTTCGTAAAGGCTGAATCCCCCCGGGTTTCCTGGAGACTCCAAATATTGAGATGGACTGACCCAGGTATTGCTGACATTTCTCGCCTACGAGACCGGCATCATTCACGGCGAGCAAAACTGGATTTCAATCAGTGGCTCTACGCCGGACTTTGAAACTGGGAAATTTGAGAAGGTTTTGGCGGGTTTCAGGACGTTTCAGCGGATTATATTAGTCCGGAATTTGCCCCAACATCGCGTAACCCTTTGATTTTGTGGTGCCGGCACCAGGAGTCGATGGATTCATCTAACCTATTGAAATAAAAACATT
>CAYGSW010000344.1:0-6013 GCA_964352535.1 uncultured Granulosicoccaceae bacterium
CCAATCTTGCCGCCCCACGTCATCTTCTCCGGTACGGTCGAAGACAACGACGGAGACGAAATCATCGTCTTCGATGGCCCCGGCACATACACAGCGGACGTACTCATTCAACCTAACCCGTCCCGACCACAGGACCAAATTGCAGGTACCGTCGAGGTCTGTGTCGCGTCATTGACGTGCACCGTAACGACGGAATTTACGGGAGCCTTCGCGAATGCTCTCGGCGGCGTTATTCCGTTCGAGGTAGATCCAAAAATTCAGGTTCGGGTCTACGACCAGTACCATTGGGCCGACGATCGAAGCCTAGATAGCACGGCGAGCGTGAGCGTTGTTAACAGTTGGCCTGACCCACCGCTCTACATTGGTTCGACGTTCTGGGAAGGCTACTTCGTCAGCTCGTCGGTCGCCCCGGGGCTGAGTGAGACCCTTGACATCGCGGGGTCCAGCTTTCCTCCGCCTGCGGTGGTTTCGTCGCCGTTCTCCGACCCGGCGACACCGACGTATTGGGCATCCCTCGGCGTCAACGGTGACTACTCTCTATATCCGTACTTCCTATTCCCTGCCAGCTACAGTTATCGAGTCTCGATCGTGCGTGGGCCGCATTCCATCGGCTCAGACGGTGGGTACGCTGCGAACTTCACACACACATCGACTCAGGTACACAAGATGGTGCCGTTCGACGCGGGGGTCGGGGACGTGGACGACACGCCAACGGTAAGCGTCGACGTGACCATGTGGGACGGGCGTGAGTTCGTCGACTCTGGGCGTATCCACAACGGCGACTACCAAACTGGCGATGTACTGCTGGACGAGTACCAGGACATCCTTGATCTGATCGACAAGGGCGTCGGAACGGAGCGGTTGGGCGTGGCAGCCGATGGCACCAGTCGTGTCCTGATTGTGGCCAAGATCATTCCGGAAGACGGTCCGTACGGAGGTGGCCCGGTCACTTTCGAACTCGACAAGAGCTACCCTCACCCCGACACTGCACTGAGAATGGCCCTCCCATCGCAGAGCTGGTCGCCGAACATCGCCGGAGCTGGCGCCTCTGTCACGGTCAACTCCATAACCGTGGACGCGTGGGAACATCCAATGGGCGGCGCCCATCCTGACGGCGGTTGGTATGCATTCGCGACGGTTCGCGCGCCGCATGACTGGTTTGACGGCGCCGGCGCAGACCCCGCGACATACGAACGCTTCGATCGCCTGATCGTATCGGCGATGCACAACGGTATCATGCTTCAGACTGCCGCCGTGGACGTGAACGTACGACCCGCGCCCGTCGTGTTTGCACACGGGCTTCTCTCGAGTCCCGCCACCTGGCAAGGCCGCTTCCAGGAGCTTCTCAACGGAACGGATACGGAGTTTGCCGCGTTTGCATGGGACTACAGCGGCTATGCCGCTGGGCAAGCGTTTGAGAGCAACAGTCGCAGAATGCCGACCGCACACGCGCTGGCCCGGGGCAAGCTCCAGTCGGAACACAACGTGGCGACCGCTGCCGTCGACTGGGTCGGTCATAGCATGGGTGGGGTTTTGCCGCGCTACTACTATGCAGAGAATAGGGATACGCTGTGGAACGCGCGCGACACGTATGGCGAAGGGTGGATTCGCCGGCTGATCCTGTTGAACTCGCCCCAGTCCGGTTCTCCAGGGGCCAACTTGGCTATGTGGCACCCCGCACTGCGGCCGTTCGTCGAGCTTCTTGATGCTGTTGAGGCCGTGCGCGACCTACAGTTCACCAGCGAAGCGAACAAGTTTATTCGCGCCGCGGGGCCCATGCCGGTTTACGGGTACGCACTCGTCGGCATCGGCGGAGAGTCGCAGTTCATCGAGGGGGCCTCAGCGACGTTTGGAGATCTTAAGGAGCTGGTCGACACCTTCCTCGATCTTCCGTGGCCCGAGTCAATGTTGATCGACCTCATCGTGGAAAACGCGCCGGAGATCCTGGGAGAACTGCTCTGGGTGATCTACGGTGACCACGATCACGACCTCATCGTTCCGCTCTGGTCGATGGATACGAATCTACCGCCTGCGAACACGACGCAGTTTTACGGCTTAGACAGCCTTCACCTGAAGAACACGGCTTCACTCGCGTATGCGAACGAGGTGGAGCGCGTACTCCGGGAGCCCGTGCGCAACCTCGCGCCGAATCTTCCGGCGCCGCAAGAACCCTCGGACGTGGCCTACCCGCCGCTCGCACCGTTGCAGTCGTTGCAGTTGGGCGTGACCCAGGCTGTAGCTGGCTCTAATACGATCAACTTGACAGTTACCGACAGCCTCGGCGCACCGGTCTCGAAGGCGCGCGTGTTAGTGAGCGACGGTTCGGTGCACGACCTACCACCTAGTGGAAGTGGGACCATAGTGTTGGATCCCGGAGTCGTGGGGACGTTCGATCTCAGGGTGTTGGACACAGAAGCTACTTCGGCGGCAGTCTCAGAGTCAGAGTCGTTGATCGTGAGTCCACTCGCGACTTGGGCGCTCAGTTGGTTGAGCACCGACGTCACTCTGAGCAGACCGCTCGAGACGAGTCCGGTGCGTCCGCAGGGCGCGGGCATAGGCCCGAACGGCTCCTTCGGTCTGTACACGCTCGCGGCAGGTTCGCCCGGCCTGCTGCTGACTAGCAGTGATCCTGCCGTCGCCAATATCAACGAAGCGGGGCTCATCCAAGCTGTGGGGGAGGGTGTATGCACAGTTACGGCGGCAATTGGGTCGGTACAGGCATCGTTGCCGGTGACGGTGGCATTCGATGGTGTGGTGGTATACGGATCGGGAGCTACGTCGACGCAGGCGCTCGGAGGGGGCGCCCCGATCGTTGGGTCTCAGCCGACGTCGATGATCGGTGCGATCTCGTCATCCAACGAAATCGGCGCGCGCGACCTGACACTGGGTTGGTCGAGTGGCTTTGACGCCGCGTTCAGTCTGAGCTTCATCTCGCTGCGCCCTGCTGAGTTGCCGATTGAAGGGTTGAATGTATACATCGATCCGAGCGTCATCCTCATTCAACTCATCCCCGACGAGGTTCCTGCGACTGCGGGGCTCGAACGATGGGAGTCTTCGGTGCTCGTTCCGCCGGGTCTCGGTTTGGACGACATTCGGATGTACTTCCAAGGCGGAGCGCTCTCGGTGCCTGGAGTGCTCTACCTTACGCCCGGTCTCTCATTCACGCTGAGCACTCTCCCGTGAGCCTGAGGGGCGCGGCGGCGCATCCGATGCTTCCGCCGCCTCGTTTTACGAATCGCGCCTAGCGGTGCTTACGTCACCGCCTGTTACGAACCAGGCGTAGCTCGTTCGCTCAGAACGCGTACGGTGTAACAACTCAGCCGAACTCCAAACGGCTGCGACTGCGCGACTTGCGGCGTCGTGACAATGGCCGTCATGGCCCACCTTCAACCGCCCCACATCCTGAGCGCGTCACCGTCGTCGGCGGTCAGGTTGACGTTCAATCCGTCAGAAGCTTGGCTTCGACGCAGGCTTGGGGGTCGGCCGAGTTGTTGCACACTTCGGGCTGGGCTGGCTACCCGGGCAATGGCGGAAGCATTGCAGGAGGGCGTTGTTGCATGAACCCAAGCTGACACGCAGGTCCCCGTTCTCAGCCATCTCACGACCCGATCGAGTAGGAAGCCGGTTTGCCGAGCTGAGCCATCCGATTCAGCACGTTGCACCCGATCCGCGCTTCAGCCTGTTGGGCGTCCTGGTGACGAGCTCGGAACCTGCCACCGATGATCGTCTTGAATCGGGAGAATGCGTTCTCGACGGTGCCCTGCTGGTGGTAGCCCGACTCCTTCTTCCACTGTCGTCGCCCAACCTCCTCAACACGCTTGATCGTCCGGTCACGAGCCGCCGATCTTGGCCTTCGCGGTGACACGACAGCAGCCCTCGTTGGCGGCACGATGACTTCAGCTCCGCGTTCGCCCGCGGCGTCGTACACGGCAACGGTGTCGTAGGCCGCGTCACCAACGACACTGGCGATGTCACCGCCGACAGCATCGAGTAGCTCGCCAGCTTGCGCAGCATCATCGGCGTGAGCATCGGTCAGCGCCTGGGCGACGATGACGCCGGCCCCGTCGACGCCAATGTGCAACTTCTTCCAGCCTCGCCTGCCCTTTCCGCCGTACTTCGCCGCCGCCCATTCGCCCTCGCCGACGATCGACAGGCCCGTGCTGTCGATGATGAACTGGATGGGGTTGCCCGTCGGTATTCGGTGAAGTTTGACACCGAGATGCTGGCTCCGTCGCGACAGCGTTGTGTGGTCCGGCACCTCGAGGTTAGTGCCCATCATCAGTAGTACCGAGGCCAAGAAGCCCTCGGTCTGGCGAAGCGGCAGGCCGAACACGAGGCGCAACGTCAGCGCCGTCTCGATGGCCAAGTCGGAGTACTTCCGTTGCCCTCCTCGCCTGCCGTCGCGCGCTGGCTTCCATGCCGCGACCGCGTCTGGGGAGAGCCAGACGGTGACATCCCCGCGCCGCACGAGGCTTCGCTCGTACTCCGGCCAGTTCGACACCCGGTACTTCGTCTTGTAGGTGGGGTGGACGCGCGAGTTCATGCCGTCAGTGTGGCCGATCGCCGCGGGACCGCACGCAGATCGGCCGTGGGTGACCGTAGGGCGCGTTCGAACCATGCACCAACGCCAGTCCGAGGGCCAGGTCGCAGCGGCGCCCTAGCCCCTACGAGTCAGCGGACGGAGCAAGGCTGCCGCGGGCCGTCCAGCCGTTTCAAGCGCACGCCGCACGCCGAGCCTGACCCCACTACCCCTCAGCTTCGGCCCGCCCGACCACGCTTGGGTCGGGCGCGAGGCGCAGCCCAGCCTGCCCCGCGTCCGCGTAGTCCAGCGAGCTGAGAACGTGCCGGATGCTCTCGAGCCGCGCCCGCTTCTTGCGGTTGCCGCGCACGACGATCCACGGCGAGCGATCGGTGCTGGTCCGCCGGAACATCTCGTTCTTGAAGTGCGTGAAGCGCTCCCAGTAGCGCTGGGCCTCCCGGTCCACCAGCGACAGCTTCCAGCGCTTGAGCGGATTGCGCTGGCGTCCATCGAGCCGGCGCACCTGCTCGTCGCGGTCGATCGAGAACCAGAGCTTGATCAGCAGCAGCCCTTCGTCCTGAAGCATCTGCTCGAAGCCGACCACCTGGTTCATGAAGCGCTCGTGCTGCTTGTCCGAGCAAAAGCCCATCACGGGCTCCACCACCGCGCGGTTGTACCAGCTGCGGTCGAACAGAACGATCTCGCCGGGATCCGGCAGCTGCTTCACGTAGCGCTGGAAGTACCACTGACCCTGCTCCGCCTCGGTCGGCTTCGGCAGCGCAACAACGCGCAGGTGCCGCGGTCGAAGGCGCTGCGAAAAGCGCAGGATCGCCCCCCCCTTGCCCGCGGTGTCGCGCCCCTCGAACAGAATCACGAGGCGCAGGCCCTGCGCCATCACGTGCGCCTGCAGCTTCAGCAGCTCCACCTGGAGCCGGCAAAGCTCCACCAAATAGTCTGGATCAAGCTCGTCCTCGAGGACCTCGAGGATCCAGCCGTCGAGCGGAGAGGGGGCTGCGGAGGAGTCGTCCATGGATTGCGTGCGCACGGGAGCGCCTGACGCGATCAAGCTGCCCGCTGCGAGGGACGCACGCAAGGCTGAACAGCCTGAAGCCCTGGCCGCCGTCGCGGGCCGGGGCTCAGCGCGCCAGCAGCCGGCGTGCTTCGGCTCGCGCCGTCTTTTGGTTGGCTCCGCCGGCGATCATGTCAGCGATCTCGCCCACGCGAGCGTCCCCCTGGAGGCGCTCGATGGCGGTGCTGGTGCGGCCCTTGGCGGTCTTCTTGCGAGCGCGCAGGTGCTGGTCGGCGGCGGCGGCGATGGCGGGGAGGTGCGTTACGCAGAGCACCTGGTGGTGCTCGCTGAGCGCCGCGAGGCGGCCCGCGACGGCAGGGCCGAGGCGGCCGCCGACGCCGGCATCGACTTCGTCAAAGATCAGCGTGCGGCCTTCGCCCTTGCCGCTGGCGTCGGACAAGACGGTGCGCAAAGCGAGCATGATG
>CAYGSW010000345.1:0-5941 GCA_964352535.1 uncultured Granulosicoccaceae bacterium
CTGGCCGAAATATCGCGCTTTCGCTCGATCAGCTTATTCTCGGACAGCCTCCTAGCCTAGGCTTGGTGGGCCATTCGGGCAATCAATAAGGTAGCCCCAGCCGCCGTTATCGAGTCTTTTGGCCACTTCTGTCGATTGACCCTCTGCCATCACAGTGCCGTCGGGAGCGACAACGCTCCAGTTGGCGCGCAAAAGGGCAATATCGCCCACGATGACTTCACTAAACACCTCGCTTTTAATTTGAGGTCGCAAATCCATAAAACCGTCAAAGGCTGCCCGTGCTCCAGCAATTCCAATGCTCGGTGGCTGATCAGGTGGAAAGAAGATGTGGCAGTCTGGGTGGAACATTGAGCTGATGCCATCGATATCACCCGCCTGTAGATAGGCACTAACACAATCCGCGATATCGCGGGGTTGGTGGGCGATGTGCTGAGTCATAGCAGTTCTCTGTCGATTGCTTATATTGAGAAAAAAAATGGGGGTTTAGAAATCAAACTTCTCAGCTGCACGAATCGAGTCTGGTAACCAGGTCTCATGGATATGCCTCCAAATGATTCGAGTGCCTATGTCCATGAACACACTGGTTACACGCCCATTGTTGGCATGCTCGGATAGCGTTGCGCCAACTTGCCATTCTGTGTAACTGGCAATGACGAAGTTATCTATCTCATGCCGCACCACTACATCGCGAATCTGAATCCGGAAGTCTGGATTGGTACCATAGCCCTTGACAAAACCCTCCTTGAGCATCGGACCGGTTAAGAGGTGACCTTCAGGAGGGATGAAAACGATGTCCTCGTGCAAATGCGAAAAAAATCGAGGCTCAAGCTGATCACGTTCAACGGATCCATTGAACCAGGCCGTAAAGAAATCATGCAGATCGACGATCTCCAGGGAAACTCTTTCCAGAGTATTCATCTCATTAAACTCCGTTGATTCCTTGTGATCGTATTCGGCCTTGTCGTTGCTCGGTTTGGTCGTAACGCATTTACTCTGGACCGTTGTTGTCCATGTCGAGGATCATCTTCCATGCGCCGTCCTCATCCCGCTTGTAGACAAGTACCAAACGTCCCTCAGGTTTGCGAATGTCACCGGAGTCACGCATTTTCATCGTGCCGTAGAAACGACCTGACACCGCCGCCACATCACCAAAGAACTGAAGCTGCTCGATGTCGTAACCTGACGTGATCTCAGCGGCTGCAATGCGTGGAAGGAACTTATCGCGGATGGCTTGTGCACCTACCGTGACCGGTTGCCGTTCATTGACGGTGACTGTGCCTGCGTGACACACGCTCAGCATGGCTTCGATGTCGCCAGCATGCAGTCCATTATTCCAAACGTTGATAGTGGCTTCAATTTCTTCTCGTGGAGTCATAATGCATGTCGCTGTCAAGTGATCAATTGGGCAGTTTTAACGTGGCCGAAATTCGATCTCACGCTTGCAACTTGTTGGAACGATAGGTGGCTGGGTTTGTTTTCTAAAATCCGTGAACCTCCCAACACATTGATCGCTATATCGATGCTTAGTCTGTCGTCGATATCAATTAGAACTCAAAACTTTCAGTATGGATGTTTGCGGTGGGCACGCCCAGTGCGACCAGGTGTTCTGTAACGCTAGTCATAAACAACGTAGGTCCACAAATATAAGACTGCTGCAGTGTCGCATCAGGCACCAAATCCGCCAACTGCTCTTTTGTCAGACGACCCTGTTGACTGCTGATGATATTGGTGTAGGTGAATCTTGGGTAATTCTTGGCACGACGACTCAGCTCTTTCTGGAAAATGAGATCTTCCTCAAAGCGTTCGACATGAATCATGGTGATGTTGGTTTGGCTCTGTAATTCAAAAGCGCCTATCCCTCGCACCATAGCCATATTGGGGGTAATTCCAATGCCTCCACTTATTAAAAGCAGATGTTCAGGTACCGTTGGTTTCTCAGTATGCGTATCCCGCTGAACAGCGCTCATCTCTCCCTGTACGCCATTCAATGTAACTTCCAGACCCACCTGTGCGTGATCATGCAGCCAATTTGTCACCAGTCCATTAGGCATTCTTTTGACGGTGATATCCAACGTATTATCACCTTTAATACTGTTAGGTGTTTCTGATAGTGTCCAGGTGCGTATTTCAGACTCAGACCCACCAGGAATACTGTTGAACTCAAAGGTTGCGTATTGGCCTGGAAGAAAGGAGATTCTGCGTTGAGCAATAAAGCGAAACGTTTTGACCTTTTCGGATTCGTCCACTATTTTGGCCAGCGTAGCCGCTATCGGGAAGTCGCTGCCATCACGCTGGTTTTCTGTTCCCGTGATTTGCGGATTGTAAGGTGAATAATCAAGCCGTGTCCATCGGTGTGTCGTTACTTGATCGATGCGTACCAGTTGTTCAATATTAAATTTCATCAGACGAGTGGCACCCTCGTATTGTCCATCGTAGTGCCAATCCACCACAGCACGTCCTGTCATTTGGATCATGCTACCGGATTCGAAATCAACCAAGGTGACGCCTGCCTGGTCGTAGCGCTCCAGGTTTCCTGACGTATAGAACATGCCATTGCCTCTGTATTCAGGCCATTCAATGGTTGAAGGTGAGGTCACCCGAATAAATCCAGGCTTTCCGCCTCGATGGTTGCAATCCGCACCAGCCTCGGGTGCATAACTGCCTATCCACAGAGTATCCATGGACTGAATAAATGCTTGATCAGATTCGCTCAGAGTTGATCGCTCTTGCCGTATGGCATTTTTAACCACTGAATCAGAGTTATCTGGGTCGAGCACTATTTGACGACGATTAATGTACTTTGGGCAATTCGGTGAATATTCGTTTACTTGAAAATGAAGATGAGTATTCTTCGTGTCAGCGGACACAACAGCATGTCCACTGATGCGATGCCTGATGCGTCGGTTCAAGTCAATACCTAATAGTGACAACGGCGCATTGGATTTTACGGCTCTCAGAATGTCTCCTTCCGGGATGCAGTCAACTGATAAAGTGATCTCCTTTTCAGAAATCGCCGCTAAATCCCCTTCTTTTGCGAACAATGGCGTGACCCAAACACGGCCATTGTCCATATCGACACTACTGATAATGGCGAAAGACTGTGCAGCCAGAAACGCATCGTGGTTTGCTGAAAAACTCAGCGAGTCACTTTTCCCAACTATCAGTTCAGCCGCGATACCGCGAGTACCTGCCTTGTCTTGTGCGGCTAATTCCCCACTGTGAAATGTTGTCGTTGTCTTCATAGGAATTATCGGTACTCCATTGTTAATACAATTAGCAATGCAAAACGCACCTTGTGGCTACGGATTCAGGAGAAGCCGAGTTCCTTACCTGTCAACATGGGTGCAAAGCCTTTGATAGCTTCAATTCTCGAGAGCCAGTTACTCAACTCTGGATATGGCGCTAAACTATAGTCACCGTCAGTAACACGAGCTATGTAGCTGTAGCAAGCAATGTCAGCGATAGTTGGATTGTCGCCAACCAACCACTGATTGTTCTTAAGATGTGGCTCAAAGAGATCGTTAAACAGCTTGTCGGTTTTATCTTTTACTGTGGCAAAGTCATCTGACATACCAAACAGTGTAATCCCACGAATCACAAACGGCCCATTCATGACCTCATGTACCGCCACCGAAAGCCATTGTTGTACATAAGCTTGTTTGTCCGGCTCCGTTGGAAGCCATTGATTGCTTTTATCGTATTGACGCGCCAAGTACGTCAATATGGCCGTGGAGTCTCTGAGCACAACGTCGTTGTCGGTTAATACTGGCACTTGGCCTAGCGGGTTCATCGCCAGAAAGTAGTCACTCTTCTGCTCGCTAACTTTAAAATCCACGATCTTGTTGTCAAAAGGCAATTCCAGAATATGCAGAAAGTTGTATACGCGATGTGAGTTGCCTGATACTGGGCTTCCGTAGAGTTTAATCATTGTTTTTAATCTCGAATTTATTGATGGATTGTAATGGCTATCGGGGTAGGGCCGTACCTACCGTTCGAGCCATTGTGCTGTGCCACTGTGTTTATCGTCTAATACGCCATTTCTAATACGCCATTCGCTATGGGGTCACTGTGCGGATCCAGACCGTCATCGGTTTGTTTGCTAGACGATTAACATAGACTACCGCTGTCACTCGTTAGAATAAACAGCGAATTCGTGAAATGTCTGTCAACTGAACAGTGACAATACCCAGTGACGACTGTTTGTTGCATCCATGTGCTATTTGCTCAACCTTAGCCCCCCAGAAACTGACTGTTTTCAGCTATCTGCTCACGCTCATGCAGTTGAGATAGCCACGCTTCAGGTATGGGTTGCTTGGTACTGGGCTCAAAGCAAGTAGCCAGGATGGCGCCGAGTAAAATAGACCTACCGCATGAATCACCGCCCGCGTGGATGTTTGACCGAATACCGTGCTTAAATGATGTCGCTTGTGTCAGGTTGTGGATGATACTTGGAATGCCAAGTTCCAAGTCGCAGGCCATACCCCACTGAGCGGTTGCCTCAGGTGTTGATACATTCTGTCGTTGATGTACGCTATCCATCAGCGATGCTATTTGCGGATCACGTTCACTCATGGCCGCTTGAATGACACTATACAGATTACCCGTATCAATAGCGATTTTTAACAGCTTTGCAGAGAAAAGCCCCAGTTTTACAGCATAGTCATTATTATTAGTGACCCTTATGGCCGACTCAACGTGCTGAAGCAAGTCATCATCCTTGTAGTACGTTGCGACAAGAGCAGGTAGCTTTGAAATGGCTGGCAACTGTTGATCATTTGCACCATAAAATTGGACACCGTCAGTCATGATGTTCATCATCTTAAAGGCATGCTCTACCAGTGAATCATCATCATCGGTGATACGAACCGCTGACTCGAGCTGCGTTTTCATCTCATGGTTTGGATAGTGTTCAATGATGCTGATGACTTTGGTTAGCAGCCTGCGTTTTACAGTATCACTACCATCGAATGGTAGTGATTCAGCTGTGATAACGGCGTTTTTCTCCGCTTCACTGATGTTGTTTAACGTATCGCGGGTCACATGGTCGATGTACCCAACATAAGTGCCGCCAAAACCAAATGATTTAACAAACTCGTTCTGGTAATGCGACTTGTCGTAATGGCCAGATTTCGCAGACAGTGATCGCAGCATAATTAACATCTGTTCACCATATTGCGATTGCTGGCCAAGAGCTCTATGTTCATGCGCGAAGAAGCCAGGAAACCCTGTGTAGTCTTGCCGGGTATGAACATGAAACTCTGGCTCATCAGGCTCAAGCGACTGTATTCGTTGCTGATCATAAAGCCAATGAAAACCGAGTGAAGCCGCGTCAGCGACGGCTGCACCTACTACTGCTAACTGTTTACGATTCATATCTATATCAGCGATTTCGTTGGCATTAACACTTGATGATGAAAAATAGCTATTCGACGGTGCGTTAGGTGAAAGTATGTTTCCTGAGAAACAAGATTGATGGTTTAGTGTTCGCTGCCTCACCTGAAATAGCGATTTGTTCGTAGATGAAGTTACCACACAGCGTGTATATCAGATGGACAAAAAATGCAAACCACATGTCCAGCACCAAACTTTCACTCGATTGCGCCGCCTGGAATGCAATTCGATGCCCAGCAAACCCACAGGTTGTCCGGGTTTGACGTTGGACCAGAACGGGTCAGCTTCGATTCGCCCACCGTTAAGCTGTATCGACTTTTCATTCGGTGTCGACATGAACCCTGGCATTCCCGATAACATAGACGCCCAGGGCCAACCGTCCTCATCAACGCTACCTGCGATAACAAACGGAAGATCAGAAACGAAGTGTCGGTGTTGCTCGGGCATAGACGGTCGGAGCATTTGCTGCGCAAGGCGTTCTTGTTGTTCTTTCAGCCCTAGTAGTCCGTCAACCCGAAATATTAGGATTCAGAGTTCACCAGCCGCCGCC
>CAYGSW010000346.1:0-2975 GCA_964352535.1 uncultured Granulosicoccaceae bacterium
AACACAGACAGGCCCGCTGAATCCTAATATTTCGGGTTGACGGACTACTAGTGGTTGGCGACTGTACCTGTGATTTTATTTCTGTCGCCAGTCCGTGGCGGGATTTTAAGCGAACAACAGCCAGTTAATAAGGCTGGAACCAGGTACATTGCAGATTCAGCATCTGAGCTTGCAGTCGACATCATTACAAACCGCGTTGTGTATAAACACTAGGCCTCTGCCATGTTACGAATCAATGACCAGCTAACGATCCCGCTGGACGAAGTTGAATGGCAAGCTGTTCGCTCGCAAGGGGCGGGTGGCCAGAACGTCAACAAGGTGTCATCGGCAGTCCACCTTCGCTTTGATATCAAGGCGTCTTCACTACCCGATTACGCGAAGTCACGACTCCTGGCACAGAGCGATAAACGCATCACAAAAGATGGAGTACTTATTATCAAAGCCCAGCAACATCGTCGTCAGGACCAGAACCATGACGATGCCCTGGAGCGCCTAATAGATGTCATTCGTGAGGCGATAAAAGTCGACAAACCCAGAAGACCGACGCGGCCAACCCGAAGCTCAATCCGCAAGCGTCTGGACACCAAAACCCGCCATTCCAGAACAAAGGCTGCTCGTGGCAAGGTCGGGTTTGACGACTAGCCGGCATATGGTGGCGAACAATCAGCCCTGCTGTTGGCCAGCAGCCTTGTCCACCATTTTCTGCAGCTCACCGTTTTCGGAAAGCTCGATGGCGATATCACAACCACCAACCAGCTCTCCTTCAATGTAGAGCTGTGGGAACGTAGGCCAGTCCGATACCTGAGGCAATGTTTCCCGGATTGACGGGTCGGCGATGATGTTAACGTAGGCGAATTCGCGGTTGCATTGTTTCAACGCTTCAACAGTACGCATGGAAAAACCGCACATGGGCAGTTGCGGCGTACCCTTCATGTAAAGAATGACAGGGTTTTCAGCAATCTGCTGCTCGATGCGGGTCTTCACATCAGTGGCTTGGTCAGTCATGTTCCAGAATTCTCTTGCAATTTTTTGTGGGATGGTTGCCGTCCGAGTGTGCGATTGAGG
Organism: uncultured Granulosicoccaceae bacterium; assembly: GCA_964352535.1. Classification (GTDB taxonomy): domain Bacteria; phylum Pseudomonadota; class Gammaproteobacteria; order Granulosicoccales; family Granulosicoccaceae; genus Granulosicoccus. The sequence continues at coordinate 1,066 of CAYGSW010000346.1, forward strand.
CAAGGCCACAAGATTCTGACCCACTCAACTCTTCGGCACCCTTCGGCGTCAGTTTACCTTGCGTGCAACGTAAGTGCACTTGCCTTTGCTGGTATTTGGGGGGCAAACCGCGGGTTGCAAGATTTTGCCAGCCCAAAAATGCGGTTTTAATTCGTTCTACAAGAAAGCTGCAGGATTCCTGTACAGATCCAAGGAGTAAAATGACACATTCTCTTTGCCCAGCCTGCATGCCGTCCTCTTTACACGGGCCTCCCTGATGTCGCCATCCCACGACAACTCGGCGGGTGGCACTATTCGGATTGACTGATCAGGCCGTCTGGAAAACAACGTCTTCCAGACGACCTGCTAAGCATTATTGCAAGCATTTATGCCTATGCATGGAATCCTGCAGTAGCATGGCGCGCAAACAGACCATCAGGCTGCGGCAAATCGCTCTGAGGTCTTTGCCCAGTCAACCACTTCCAGCCACCCGTCTATGTAGTCAGGTCGCTTGTTCTGGTACTTCAGATAATACGCATGCTCCCATACATCCAATGCCAGGATAGGCGTGCCCTGCATGTCAGCAACCGGCATTAAAGGGTTGTCCTGGTTAGGCGTAGAGGTTATGGCCAGCTTTCCGTCTTTGACAATCAGCCACGCAAAGCCTGAACCAAATCGCGTGATACCGGCCTGCTTTAAGCCAGCTTTCAGCTCATCCATGGATCCGAAGGCGCTATCGATAGCAGCTGCAAGATCACTACTTGGAGCGCTGCCACCCTCACACATGCTGTTCCAGTACAAGATGTGGTTGTAATAACCACCACCGTTGTTGCGGATAGCAGGAGATGCGCTGGCGTCTACGTGCGCCATGACCTCTTCGAGGGACTTGTCGGCCATCGGGGTGTCAGCAACAGCACCGGTGAAGTTATTAAAGTAGGTGCGGTGGTGCCTGTCATAGTGGATTTCCATGGTCTGGGCATCCACATGCGGCTGCAGCGCCGTGTAATCATAAGGTAAATCTGGGAACGTAAACGACATAAATAGCTCCTTGTATAGGTCTGGCTTGAAGCGGCAGGTTCTGTACAGCACAACCTGCCATGATAGGTTCTCGCACAGCAGTGTACGTATTTGCACCACCGAACGGTTGTTTTATAGGCTGAACGTAGCTTGCGCAGCAGAAACAAATCATCGGTACGCATGGCCGATTCGGCCTCTTGACCCGCATATTTTAGTCATTCAAACCCACTAGACGCGTAAAAAAAAGCGTAAAAATCACCTCCTGAACGATTATTACGTTTGCTCGATCGTGTCTTGTCTACCGCGCAAAGTCCTGAGCGTGCACCAATGGCACCCACAGATCGGGGGCTACGCGCAAATGAATGAACAGGCGATGCTCCCGACGCCTTGGTGAACCGTCAAGGTGAAAATACTGTAGCGCCCGGCACCCACACATCCGCTTGGCAAACCACGACGGCGCTTGGCCCGGAGGGCTATCTGTAATACCATCCGACGATTGTCTTTTCGCAACCTAGGGCCTTTCTAATGGCTTCACTGATGGCAGCTTACGGTCGACTCCCGGTAACCATGGCCCGTGGTGAAGGAGCGCGTCTATGGGACGACACCGGTCGTGAATACCTTGATGCCCTGTCAGGCATAGCTGTCACGGCACTTGGCCATGCGAATCCTGCAGTGGCAGAGGCAATATCCGAGCAGGCGCAATCACTGGTGCATGTCAGCAATCTTTACCACATACCGCAGCAGGAGGCTCTGGGCGACGAACTGTGCAGAATTTCGGGTATGGAAAAGGCTTTTTTCTGTAACTCTGGCGCTGAAGCAAACGAGGCCTGCATAAAGATAGCCCGCCTGCATGGCCATGCCCGCAAAATCGGAACACCCACCCTCATTGTCACTGACACCGCTTTCCACGGACG
>CAYGSW010000346.1:2985-5840 GCA_964352535.1 uncultured Granulosicoccaceae bacterium
TCCGATGATGCCAGGTTTTCACGTTGTCCCTTTCGGAGACGCAGAGGCGGTCGAGGAAGCGGGCAACTTGCGTCAGGATATCGTCGCAGTCATGGTTGAGCCCATTCAAGGTGAAGGTGGCATCAATATCCCGGACGCCGGTTACCTGAAGCGCTTGCGGCAGATCTGCGACGCAAACGACTGGCTGCTTATTTGCGATGAAATTCAGTCAGGCATGGGCCGCACGGGGCGCTGGTTTGCCCACCAGCATGAAGACATCGTGCCAGATGTCATGGCTATCGCAAAGGCGCTTGGCAACGGCATGCCTATTGGTGCGTGTCTGGCTCGCGGACATGCCGCTCAGCTGATTCAGCCCGGATCGCACGGCACCACCTTTGGCGGTAATCCCATTGCCTGCCGCGTAGGACTTACCGTTGTTCAGGAAATCGAGAAGCACAATCTCATCCAGCGGGCGGCCGATCTGGGCGATCGCCTCAGAGAGGGGTTCAAGAACGCCTTGCACAATCAGCCTGGTATCAAGGATATTCGAGGCAAAGGCATGATGATGGGCATCGAGCTTGACACCCCGTGTGCCGAGCTCGTGGGCTCAGCGTTGTCTGCCGGCATCCTCCTCAACGTGACTGCCGGAAATGTTGTGCGCTTGTTACCGCCCTACATACTTACCGACGATCAGGCTGATGAGCTGGTTCGCCGTGTCAGCGATTTGATCATCGAATTTCTGTCGCAGGCGCATGAACCTGCTGCCGCCTCTGCCTGAAACAAGCCTAATACCCGTACATGAGACATTTCCTATCCGAACTGGACCTGACTGCTGACGAGTTTCGCGGCATCATTCAACGTGGCAGTGAACTTCGCAAGCAATGGGAATCTCACGACTGCAGGCCCACGTTGCCACAGCGCGTGCTGGGGATGATTTTTGAAAAGTCTTCCACGCGAACCCGCGTATCGTTCGAGGCTGGCATGACCCAACTGGGCGGCCACGCTATCTATCTTTCGCCCGATAGCACTCAGTTGGGACGTGGCGAACCCATGGCAGACACTGCACGCGTCTTGTCTCAAATGGTGGACGCCATCAGCGTGCGTACGTTCTCTCACGAAGAGCTTGAGCGCTTTGCCGAGGTGTGTACCGTCCCGGTCATCAATGCGCTGACCGATCTGTTGCACCCATGTCAGCTTCTGGCTGACATGCAGACCTATCTCGATCATCGAGGCGATATAACTGGCAAGCGGGTGGCATGGATAGGGGATGGAAACAATATGTGCAATTCCTACATCAATACCGCCAAGCTACTCGGCTTCCACCTGGTCTATGCCTGCCCCGATGGCTACGAACCCGACGAACATATTGTTGCGTCGGCAGGCAACAATACAAGCCGTGCATTGTCACCTTCGGAAGCGTGCGAGCAGGCTGATCTGATCGTGACCGATGTCTGGGCAAGCATGGGACAAGAGGAAGAGAAACAGACACGTGAACAGGCTTTTGAGGGCTATGAGGTGGATACTCCCATGATGTCTGTTGCGCGTGAAGATGCGCTGTTCATGCACTGTCTGCCTGCTCACCGGGGTGAGGAAGTATCAGCTGAAGTCATTGACGGTCCACAGAGCGTGGTCTGGGAAGAAGCAGGTAATCGCCTGCATGCGCAAAAGGCGTTGCTGGAATTTCTCCTTCTGGAGCAATAGCCTGTAATTACTCTTGCCTCCCAGGAGGCTGCGCGGGCAAAGATCATTCAGACCCGTTCAAGCCCTGTTCATACTCAATCCCCTTTTGGCAGGGCACCCTTCGATTGGGCAAGTGCATGTCAGATCTCATTTCTATGTGATTGTGGCTCAAGGATTGCGTAACTCAGGCCGATAACCGCGATTTATGCGTTAACGGAGATTGTTACACATGACAGGCGTCCCCTCCTGGCTGAACGTGCGCCCCACTCGAGGAACAGCGTTCGCCATACATCTATTCGTCAGCCTTCTGGTGTTTTCTACACTGGTAGCCGTCATGCTGGTGTACTGGTTTCCAGGTGACCTGTTCATCATGGACGGCGGCTGGGAAGGTCTGAAACTTGTTGCCATGGTTGATCTTGTACTGGGCCCGGCACTGACACTGATTCTTTTCAAACCCGGCAAGCCCGGACTGAAGTTCGATCTGTCGGTTATTGCCGCCGTTCAGATTGCGGCCCTCTTGTACGGTTTCTATACCACCTACAACCAGCGCACAATAGCTATTGTTTTTGCCGAGAATGAGTTTGCAACGGTTTCCGCTCAGGACCGGCGGGACGCTGACACAACGCTAATTGAACTCGACATTCAACCCGGCTCGATACCAAAGGCCACAGCGTTCAACATTCCATTGTTGCGTACACCAGCAGCAGAAAACATGGGCAGCTACCTGGAGAGCATACTCAATGGCTACCCGTCAGCACACGAACGCAATGATCAGTATGTTGCGTTAACAGGCACTCCGGAAGATATGAAGCGCCATCAGTTATCCATTGAGGATCTTGAACACAATGGAGCGTGGCAGCGAGTGCAAAAAGCCATGCGTTCGCATGAGCTCACATCGGATGATCTGCAAGTCTATGAATTCAGAGCGCGCTATGCCGATGGCTACGCACTCTATGATCCACAACAGAATCGAATCATTGATTTTGTTCGACATGAGCCGACGCCCGGTAGAGAAAAAGTCGCACAAACCAGCGACTAGAGCGAGCCCGAAGCCTGCTATGCCGATTGATTTCTGCAGCACAGGCAACTTACTGATCAGACTCAAATTTAGCGTGGAGAACGGGCGAAAAGACACAAACAACTAGGAGGCTGTCCGAGAATAACGATCGAAGCGAAAGTGTGAGAGTTCGAGTCAG
>CAYGSW010000347.1:0-5761 GCA_964352535.1 uncultured Granulosicoccaceae bacterium
GCAGGCGGCTGTCTGCTGCCGTATAAGCTGCCGGTGAGTACGATTTTCTTACCGCATCAACCTCATCGACGGTTAACCCGAAGCGGAAAAAATTCTCGTCGCCAACCGCATCCAGAATTTCAACATTTGCGCCATCCAGGGTGCCAATGGTAAGCGCACCGTTCATCATGAATTTCATGTTGCCGGTGCCGGAGGCTTCCTTGCCAGCAGTGGAAATCTGTTCCGAAAGATCGGCCGCCGGACAAATTACCTGCATGGCTGAGACGTTGTAGTCGGGCAAAAATGCCAGCACGAGTTTTCCACGTGCTCGCGGATCATTGTTAATGACCGCTGCCACGTTATTGATCAGCTTGATGATGGCCTTGGCCATGTGATACCCGGGCGCAGCCTTTCCTGCTATCAGGATGAATCGCGGCTCGTGATTGCCACGACCGTTGATGATATCCAGATACACATGCACTGCATGCAATACGCACAGCAGCTGTCTTTTGTATTCGTGCATGCGTTTAACCTGCACATCAAACATCATGGCAGGATCAACATCGATATTCATCCGCTGCTGGACCATCGTTGCCAACGCCTGCTTGTTGGTCAGCTTTACAGAGGCCCATTGCTGCTGGAACTGCAAGTCTGCGGCATGGGGCAAGAGTTTTGCCAGCAGCTCTGGTTGTGACACCCACTGCTCACCCACAATAGGAGAAATCAGGGCATTGAGCGCAGGATTGCAGTGCGCTAGCCAGCGTCGCTGAGTTACGCCATTGGTCTTGTTGTTGAAGCGTTCCGGCCACAGTGCATTGAAGTGCTTGAACAAGCCGGACTTGAGCAACTGTGAGTGAAGCGCCGCCACGCCATTTGTCGAAAAACTGCCAACAATAGACAGATGTGCCATACGCACAACCGGCACAGCATCAAAAGAGACGATCGACATGTGTGCATGCACATCGTTCGCACCTGGCATTGCCTGTTTCACCTGCTCCAGAAAACGACGATTGATTTCCTGAATGATCTCGGTGGGTCGTGGCAACAAGGCACCAATCATGTTCAGCGACCAGCACTCCAACGCCTCCGGGAGCAAGGTGTGGTTCGTGTAGGCCATGACGCTGGATGTAATGGTCCACGCTTCGTCCCAGTCGAGATGATGGACATCGATCAACAGACGCATGAGTTCAGGTACTGCCAGAGAAGGATGCGTATCGTTCAGCTGGAAGCAGTGTGCATCGGCAAATCCTTTGAAATCCGGGTGTTTCCTCAGCCAGATGCGCAACGCATCCTGCAGACTGGCAGAGACGAGAAAATATTGCTGTCGCAGTCGCAATACCTTTCCATTTTCACTACTGTCGTTCGGATACAAAACCATAGTGATGTTTTCCGCGGCTGTTTTCGCAGCCACCGATTCGGTGTAACCACCGGCATTGAATTCACTGAGATTAAATTCGTCAGTCGCGGCAGATCCCCACAGCCTGAGCGTATTGACTACTCCATTGGCGTGCCCCGGAATAGGCACATCGTAAGGGACTGCGCGCACCACGTCGGTATTCACCCAACGGTGAATGAGCCTGCCATCCAGGGCGTTGATGATTTCCACATTGCCACCGAAATGCACCTTGCAGGCAAGTTCAGGCCGCTCAAGCTCCCATACATGACCTTCACTGAGCCAGTTATCCGGACACTCAATCTGCCAGCCATTGTCTATCGACTGACGAAACATCCCATACCGGTAGCGAAGCCCGTAGCCTGTGACAGGCAGCGCCAGAGATGCACAGCTATCCAGAAAACACGCCGCCAGCCTCCCTAGCCCACCGTTGCCCAATCCTGCATCGTGCTCCAGCTGCTCGACATCTTCCAGAGCCAGACCCAGATCAGCCAGAGCGGCAGTCAACTGATCACTCATCTGCAGATTGTTGACCGCATTACCGAGAGCACGTCCCATCAGGTATTCCATGGACAGGTAATACGTGCGTCTGGATGTCGTGTTCTCCATCGCCTCACGGGTAATCCGCCAACGCTCCATCAGCCGGTCACGAACGCTCATGGCGACCGCTTTGTACAGAAAATGTGCGGACGCGTAATCGATGTCACGCCCCAGCGTTTGCGCAAAATGTCGGGTAATCGACATTTTCAGATCGGCTGACTCGTCACTCAGTGAGGGCGCATTGCGCTGCCACACTGACGGATGGGTTACCAGATCCCTGGCAAGCAACGAGACGGGGGTTGCACCTGAATTCAAGGCTGTTTTCGTGGCTATTGTCATTTCTATTGTTAATGTGTAGTGCAAATACTGATGGGGTCAGCACCAGAAAATATTCGAGAAGGCAAAAAACGACCCCGTTTAAACGGTCTACATGCAAACTGCCAACCAGCCTGACGCGTGTTGGTAGTAAATTTCACAAGAGCTTTGCCAACAGGCTTGCATACGGTTAAGCTCCCCAGACCTACAGAGACAAGCTTAGCGGTATTCAACCCCATGGAAAGGCCAGTTTCGAAAATTACCAAGGAAACACTTGCTCTAATTCTGGCAGGTGGCCAGGGAAGTCGGCTATATGAACTCACAGAATGGCGTGCCAAACCTGCAGTGCCGTTTGGCGGAAAATTCAGGATAATAGACTTTGCATTGTCCAACTGCATTAATTCCGGCATCCGTCGTGTCGGTGTTGCCACGCAGTACAAGGCACATTCGCTGGTCAGACACATTAATCGTGGATGGTCAGGCTTCAAGGCAGAGTTCGGTGAATTCGTGGAAATCCTGCCAGCCTCCAAACGGGTCGATGAAGGCTGGTACAAAGGCACAGCGGATGCGGTTTATCAGAATCTGGACATCATACGCACGCACAGCCCCGATTACGTACTTGTGCTCGGTGGTGACCATATATACAAGATGGATTATGGCCCACTGGTGGCCTCTCACGAGCGTCGCAATGCTGACATGACGCTGTGTTGTGTGGAGGTTTCCGTGCAGGAGGCCGCTGGTGCGTTTGGTGTCGTCACGGTCGATACCGAAGGCAGAATCCTGGAATTTCAGGAAAAGCCTGCCGAACCAGCAGAAATTCCCGGCAAGCCCGGTCGTGTCCTGGCCTCGATGGGCAACTACGTGTTCAACACCGATTTTCTGTATGAAGAGCTGATCACTGATGCTGACAATCCGGACAGCTCACACGATTTCGGGCATGACATTCTGCCGCGCATCGTGCAGAACAAGCAGGTCTTCGCTTTCAGACTCGGTGATGAGTTGCCTGAGGAAGAACAGCACATGCAACCCTACTGGCGCGATGTGGGAACACTGGATGCCTTCTGGGAGGCCAATATGGAATTGGTCGATCTGGATCCAGAGCTGGATCTGTATGACACTGATTGGCCCATCTACACTTACCAGATGCAATTGCCTTCAGCCAAGTTTGTCCACGATAGCGGCGACCGTCGAGGTATGGCGCTCAACTGCATCGTCTCCGGGGGCTGTATCGTTTCGGGCGGACAGGTCAGTCACTCGTTGTTGTTTTCCAATGTCAAGGTCAACTCCTACAGTGAGATCCAGGATTCGGTCATCATGCCTGACGTCACTGTGGGGCGTCACTGCAAGATTCGTCGCGCTATTATTGATACCGGAACAGTGTTGCCTGAAGGCACCGAAGTGGGCCTGGATGCCGAAGAAGACAGAGCCAAGGGCTTCAGGGTTACCAATAGCGGCATAACACTTGTGACACCCGCAAATTTCGAGCAGATGCTGCACCGGATACGCTGAAACTGCGTTGATGCAAGCGTAAACTTCGTGACCGGCGTAGAAGCAATTTGATGCCAAGCACAGCCAAGATAAACTGATACATAATTAACCATGGCTTCTACAAAACACATCTGCATGCTCGCTGCGGAGAACGATGTCATTCCCGGCGCAAAAGTCGGTGGCATCGGTGATGTTGTTCGTGACATACCGCGTGCCCTGGCGGACAAACACACGCGAGTCAGCGTGATCATTCCGGCCTACGGTCTTTTTCACGAACAGCCGTACGCGGTGCCCGTTGCGACGTTTACAACGCAGTTTCGCGGTGATGCACAGCGTATCGAGCTGCACGAGGTATATCCGGGGCGCGACGCCAATGTGCGCTATCTGGTGTTGCATCACCCTCTGTTTGCGGCTGGCGGCAAAGGCCGAGTGTATTGCGATGATGATGCCAGCCAACCCTTTGCAACCGACGCCAACAAGTTCGCCTTGTTCAGTGTTGCTGCACTGAGCGCCATCACCTCTGCAAACATAGAGCCTGTCGATGTATTGCATTTGCACGACTGGCATGCAGCCCTGGCCGCCGCATTGATTCGCTTTGATCCAGCGTTCGAATCGCTGCGCAGCACACACACCGTGTTCAGTATTCACAACCTCGCCCTTCAAGGCATCCGCCCTTTTGCAGAACATACCTCTTCGCTGCAGGCGTGGTTCCCTCACTTGCATTATGACCCGGCGTATCTTGCTGATCCGAGATGGCCGCATTGTGTCAACCCGGTCGCCGCAGCAGTCAGGCTGGCAGAAAAAGTGCACACCGTGTCGCCAACCTACGCGCGTGAAATTCTTCTGCCCAACGACCCATCCACCGGCTTTCACGGTGGCGAGGGTCTGGAAGCGGATCTGCAACTGGCAGCTCATCAAGACAGACTGGTGGGTATCATTAACGGCATAGACTACCCAGCCTCCAAGGCCACTCCGGGTCGGTTGGGCTGGCAGGATTTCATTCGCCAGCTGGGCGCTGAACTACTCAAGCTCATTTCCAGACAAAGCGCACTACAGGCTGTGGATTACGTTGCCCATCAGCGTGTACTGGCCCAGGCGCAGCAGACCCGCCCGGCGCACATCATCACAAGCGTGGGTCGATTAACCAGTCAGAAGATGGCTTTGTTGCTGCAACCCGGCGCCGATGGCCGAGTGCCACTGGATCAGTTACTTGATTCCCTGTCGGGTCGGGGTCTGTTTCTCTTGTTGGGTTCTGGGGATGCGGAGCTGGAACAGCAATGCCGGCAAATCGCGTCGCGCCATGTCCACCTGCTCTTTATCAATCAGTACTCGGTGAAACTGTCCGAATTGCTATTTGCCAACGGCGATCTGTTTCTGATGCCCAGCTCTTTCGAACCTTGTGGCATCAGTCAAATGCTGGCAATGAAGGAAGGTCAACCTTGCCTTGCCCACGCTGTCGGCGGACTTCGAGACACGATCAACGACGGCGTTGACGGGTTCCTGTTTGAGGGCAACTCCATGGAGCTGCAAGTCAAAGCCCTGTTGCAGCAGACAAAAGCCGTCATGCACATGCGCGAGAAGGAACCCGACAAATTCACCCGTATTGCCCGTCAGGCGCGCGCCAGAAGGTTTGTATGGAGCGACAGCGCTCAACGTTACAAATCGGAACTGTACTCATGAGTCTTGCACTAGATACCGAACAGATCTACGCCATTGTTGAAGGTCGCCATTACGAGCTCTTTGCGGTGCTCGGTCAGCATGTTGTTACCGAGCCCACTCAGGACGGTGAACCCGCTGACGATGAAGATGAACAAGCCGCGTTGGCGCAGTATGGAGCTGTCATCCGCTCGTTCCAGCCAAAGGCCCAAACGGCCACTGTGCTGACAGATTCCGGCGAACGGCTTGCCATGGAAAAAATCCATCCTGACGGGCTTTTCCAGGTCTTTCTTGATGCACCGGTAGGGCCTTATCAGCTGGAATTAAGCGACACATCCAACACCTGGACGATCATCGACAGTTATTCCATGGGCAGTGTCATCGGCGAAC
>CAYGSW010000348.1:0-5754 GCA_964352535.1 uncultured Granulosicoccaceae bacterium
CTAGTAGTCTGTCAACTCGAAATATCTGCCCGTGATGCAAGCGTGTCAATCACGCTGATTCCTCCGGAAGTAACACCCAGTACGTATTCATTTTCGTCAACTTTGACAATAACAATGCGTTCTCGACTGCCCATGGCCTTGCTCTCCAGCACCTGCATCCTTCCTCCTGGTAGCCGATTGCGACTGAGTCCAGCCAGGAACTTGAGCGTGAACCACGCTAAGGCTGACACTAGGATCAACGCTACTAGTGTTATAAGCAAGTTTAAAGGGAAAGTTAAATTGTTCATGATGCCGTCTCCTCTTTTTGAGCTCTAAATTGTGGGTATGCCGTTAAATCCTCGCTTGGCGCTGCTGTTACTGGGCCAAAACCCGGCTCACCTGTTCTATTCTGTTGGCATAGTGTATCTACACGGTCGGTTACACGTCTTGCTAAGAAAATGATCTTGGTGACAATATCAAACAGTCCTTCTGGAACGGCATCGCCTTCGTCCATATTAGTGAGTAGAGTGCGCGCTGGCCTTAGTGAATTGAAGGCGGCAGGCTACGCTCTACGAGGGGTAGCTGCGGACGCTGGGACATCGTCTGTGTGATCTATCGCCTGGAGCGTCTTGAGCAGGAGCTTGACGGTGTCGTCTCGGCTGATTCACAGAACTCGCAGTCCGTCACTGTGGGAAATGTTTTTGTGACACGGACTTACATTGCGCAAGCTGATGGTACAAACTGTACCCGTAGGTACCATGCAGGTGCGAAGAGTTGATGCCAGTAATCTCAAATTGGACAACGAGATTTTCTCTACGCCCGCCCTCAAGACGTAGAAGATTATTAGGCCTTCAGTACCAGCCGTCACACTGGCGGCCGACGAGCAACTTGTCGATGCTGATCGAGCGAAAGCGCGATATTTTGGCGGGGCTGCCTCCAGTCAGATTTCCGCGTAAATCTTGGCGAATAGAACAACTATTCACCTCAATTGACACGAAAATCTGACTCGAACTCTCACACTTTCGCGGGGCCGCCTTCGGCTTCGATCGTTATTCTCGGACAAGCTCTTTGTTGGGGTTACGTGAATATCAGTGTGCTGTGATTTTCCACTGAGTGGTCATGGATGGTACACGCCTCAACGGCTAATACGCATTGGTTGACGCATCCCTTCGGTACTTGCTCTGATACGAAGGTCATACAGAAGGCCTGTCTCAAGTCCGACGAAGACAGTTGCTCGTCGCGAGAACGTTCTGGTGGGATAGAACGCAACAATATTGTCGCTTATTAGTATTTCACTACCGGGTAGACGTTGATCAGGGTTCTGCAGTTCGACAGGTTCGGGCATAACAATGGCGCGCTCGTAGCCTGTACGCAAGTGCACGTATATGGGAGCGCCACGATAGTCTGCCTCTCTGTACTCCAGCCACTGGCCCATTGGGGCAACGCTGCCATCTTTTAGCGCCTCTTGAGATACTACCAGGCTGCTAAACAGCGAGAAAACAGTGAAAATCGCGGTAAGTATATAGCCGGTAACACGTTTTTTATCCTTCGACAATGTCATGCGTTCCATCGAAAATCAGTTTTCCCATTATCTGTCAGGTATTTCTGCCGCGCAGGCTCTTAGGAGCTTGTCCGAGAATAAGCTGATCGAGCGAAAGCGCGATATTTTGGCGAGGCTGCCTCCAGTCAGATTTCCGCGTAAATCTCGGCGAATAGAACAACTATTAACCTCAATTGACACGAAAATCTGACTCAAAATCTCACACCCTCACCTCGATCGTTATTCTCGGACAGCCTCCTACTTTCTCTGTCATGACGTTGCGAGGCAAGGTAAGTACCTTCAGGCGCGCGCTGCCACAGGTAATTGTACAGGCCCTGACCAATAGCAACGGCCAGCTGCTCCTGATAGTCCGCACTGTTAAGCTTTTTCTCTTCTTCCGGATTAGAAATGAAAGCGGTCTCCACCAGTATGGAGGGAATATCGGGAGACTTGAGCACTGCAAAAGCAGCTTGTTCGACGTTAGTCTTATGCACAGACCCAATTTTTTCAAGCTCGTCGAGCACGTAGGTTCCCACCTCTATACTACGCTCCATGGTATCACCCTGTGTCAGGCTGAGCAGTGTCTGGGCCAGTCCATCATCGAGCCCGTGTAATGACACATCGCCGTGTAGTGCAGCCGACTCATCTTCACTTTTCGCAAGCCAGGCAGCGGCCTCAGAGCTGGCTCCGTCCATGGACAAAGCGTAGACAGAACTGCCTCGAGCCGTTTCACGATTGATGGCGTCAGCATGAATGGAGACGAACATATCGGCACCGGCGTCACGCGCTAGTTCCATGCGTTCACGCAGTTCGATATACACATCACTGTCACGAATGAGGACAGGTTTCACACCGCGGACTGCCATCAGCTGATTGTGCAGCCGGATCGCCACTGCCAATACTACATCCTTCTCGTACGTGTTGTTGCGGCCTATGGCACCAGGATCCCTGCCACCGTGGCCAGCATCAATGGCAATGATCACATCCCGCGGTGGCGGTGCAGTAACTTGCGCCGACAAGCTGCCCTGATCATTGAAGGCGATATCAGCCGCCACGCCCATGTCAACGATCAGCCTCTGCCCACCCTGCCTGGGGACGATGCGCGAGGTCGGTGAAACAGCTCCACGCAAATCGAGCACAACGCGCAAGTAATCATCACCATGCTGGGCATAGCGAACCGCCTTGACCACGCCTTGCGAAAACGTCTGAGTTGGCAGCTCAGTGCTCAGCGTTGTGCGCACCAGATCAACCACCAGACGGTGCGGCTCAGTCAGAGTGAACATCTCTGAACGGGCTTCGGCCGAATCGAGATCAAAGTGCAGCATGACATTATCCTGATGCACAATCTTGAAACCATAGAGTCTGGGTGCACCATCAGGCGACGCTGAGGCAATTGAGGCAAATGCAATGATCACCAGACTGAGGATCAGCTGTGACGGCCACTTGAGCCACCACAAGAGAGCAAAATCGTCTCGAGGGTGTGAACTTTGGCAGGGCACTTCTCTATCGCATAGTCTCACTCAAAACCCCATCTTCGTCTAACGCGCTACTGGCTTTATCGCGTTAGCTGCGCACAATTCAAGCATAGACAAAGTCTGGAAAAAGACCAGTCGAAAAGATACGACGTTTTAAACAGCGCCTGACTGCGCGAACAAAGGGTTTTTTAGGGTGCGATATACAGCAAGACCGGATTTCCGAACCTTCGCTCAATAGTTGCCCGCAATAGCATGGCACCCGCACTGTTCAGTCGCACACCCGAGGAGCCCGGGCGAGCTATCTGTCCTACGACCGACAATGAGGCAAGTTCCTTGGAAACGCCAGCAACAGATACCTGATCTCCAGAGCGGACAAGCTCACGCATAACACCTTGCGGATTGACCTGCCAGATGGAATTGAAGGGTTTTATCAACTGTGTAACCGCCGCCGAAGTAGCCGGTGCAGTGCTCTGCGCTGTCTCATTTGCTTCAGCCACTGCCGCTTTCGCCTCATCAGAGGGGCCAACCTCTCCGTACAGAACCAGATTTCCGGAGCTGTCCAGATACGGCGTCCCAAGAGCGCTCAGCACTGCTTCAGGCCCCTGCCCCGGCAACCCGGAGTTGCTGGTAAACGCATAGCGAAGCGCCGAGGCTCCGGGTATGTCTATTGAGGCATGTGGCTGGCCGGCATGGCCCGTGCCGACAAAATACACAGGCTCTTCAGCATCCTGCAGTAGCACCTTAAGCGCTACCTGATTGCTGGCATTTAGCTGCAGCGACAAGCTGCGCGGTTCACCAGACAGAATACTGACTGCAGGTCCAACCTGAATCTCTTCGCCCTCTAGGGCGATGAGTCGCGCGGCTCCTTGCGGTGGCATGATCCAGAATGACCACTGACCGTCGTCAATTTCCTCATCATCTGTATCTACACCGATTAGTTCTGCTATCCGGTTAGCCTCATCATCCTCCTCAGTTGTCTCTACAGGTGTCATCGCTTCAATTTGTGCAGGTGTAGCAAGATTGGCGAACACAACGACCGATCCATCTGCCGTCACCTGGTACAGCGATACATCATTGAACACGTGTGTTGTCGAGCCAGGCACGGTGTCCCCGTCTTTAACAATCTCACGTAAACCATTGCCAACATAACGCAGCACTGCACGACCTTTTTCGCAATCACCATCACCGCCGACTTGCGCCTGAAACACCAGACTGTTGTTGCTTGTGACATTCAGCCGCAGGTTATCGACTTTGTTATCCGGCGCGTAGATCCGACAACCGTTAGCCAGTGTCGGGGCACTTTGCGCTTTATCGATCCAGCTATGTACTATCGCCTTTGCACCGGTGCCGTTCAGATACCAAAGCGTGTACTGCTCGGTCGTTTCCTCAATTTCTTCAATCTCGTCATCCTCAGAAATGATGGTGCCGGGGGGTTGCTCGACAGGGACTGTAGTGATTATTTTTTCCTTGCTTACAACGGCATGGGTATTGAGTGAATGATCTGTAACCTCTATCGCATCGATGTCAACTGACCCGATCAATCCTTGCACCTGGGTGTTTGTGCTCATCAGCACGGTATGCTGCGCGCCCCGACTGGCCAGGTAGACCCGATTCGATGTAGCTTGTGGTGGCTGATCGTCCTGTGCGGCCGGCACGCTCTGATCTTCCGGTTCCGCCTGCTCTTGCGGCTCTGTCTGTTCTTCCGGCTCTGCTTGTACTTGCGCCTGCTCCACTGGATCCTCGACTGGCACTTGAACTTCAATCAGTTGCATCAGGGCACCATCATCGCCCAGCGCCAGTTTCAAGGTCTTGAAATAGGTCTGCCCATTGTCCAAACCGGGTATGGATGAGCCTGTCTGAAATATCTGAACCGGATTGCTGGCCTCTCCTGCCCATACACCGTAGGCGTTTTCTCGTGCCTCACTAAAGCGCCCGGTATACGCGACCTGGTTTGCGTCGTTGAGATAGTACTCATCGATGGCTTCCATCAGGGCACGCGGAGATTGCAACACAGGTGCCCCTACAGCAGCCAATGCTCGTGAGCGCCGGCCATCGATCGTAAACGTCGGTACGTCAACATCGCCAATGGGCTGATAGATCGATCCCGAGCCAACCCGATCGATGTCTGGCCCTTGCGGTACGCTGCCAGGTACTGCCGAAGGTAACTCGCCAGGTGGCAACACGGGCTCTACAGCCGGACCTTCGACGTCGACGGGCAACCCTTCGGTCGGCTGAAGCGGTTCACCAGTAATGGGATCAACTGCATTCTGCGCCTGAGCTGGATCATCAATAGTGCCTTCAGGTGCAGTACTGCCGACGCCATTGCCCTCTGTCGTGCTATCAACACCACCGGATACGACGCTTACGCTATCTGTAGCCGTCGCGTCTGCACTATAAACAGTTGTGCTGTAGGTTCGACGATCACACGCTGCTAACGTCGAAGCGACAATAAAGCAGACGAGAGCCGTTTGCGTTATCGGACGGAATAATAGTCGGGTCTGCATATCAAGCCTTTTGCAACGCATCTTCAGATAGTGGCAAGAGTGCGATTTCCATGCCGCGTGCTGCGCCGTGTCAATCGCTGCCCGTACCAAGTAACGTGTTGCAGTGCATAAATTCAGTGGCTTGTCCCCTTCAAACAGGTATCCCGAGGTTATCAAAGGGTTTGTCTGCGGGCTCTGGGGCTGTTACCTTCAAAGACCGCAAGGGAATTCTCAGGGAAGTAAAGCTTATGAGCGAATACATTTTCCACAGCCCTTT
>CAYGSW010000349.1:0-2606 GCA_964352535.1 uncultured Granulosicoccaceae bacterium
CTAGGCAAGACCTGCATACCCATCACACAGAAAACAACAAAGGCACAAGCCATGTTCGAACACTGCAGTACGTTTAAGATTGATGTTGGTGGGCATTCAATCGCGGGCGTGACGGGTGGCAAAGGCCCACCATTATTGTTGTTGCATGGTTATCCTCAAACGCATGTAATGTGGCACAAGGTAGTCCCTCTACTGTTACCGCACTTTACGATTGTGGCGGCTGATCTCACCGGCTATGGTGCGTCGGGTAAACCCGAATCAGATACTGAACATACGCCCTACAGCAAGCGCGCTATGGCTGCTGACATGATTAGTGTTATGGCACAACTTGGGCATTCGCGGTTTTACTTGGCGGGGCATGATCGTGGGGGCAGGGTGGCTCATCGTTTAGCGGTGGATCATGCAGATCGGGTGTTACGATTATCTGTGTTGGATATCGCGCCAACGCGCGAGATGTATGTCAACGTGTCGGATGACTTCGCGCGCAGCTATTGGCATTGGTATTTTCTGATTCAGCCCGCCCCGTTTCCTGAGCAACTGATTTTGTCAGATACAGACAAGTACCTGGAATACAAATGTGGCTTGTGCTCAGGTGACAGGAGTGTCTTTACGCGTGATGCTCTGCAGGCCTATAAAAAGGCTTTCAGCAATCCTGATACTGTACACGCGTCATGTGAAGACTACCGTGCTGCAGCAAGTATTGATATCAGGCACGATGATCAGGATGACGTGGCAGGACGTAAAGTGATGTGCCCGCTGTTAGTGCTATGGGGTAAAGCTGGGGTTATCGAGCGTTGTTTTGAACCATTGCAGTTATGGCGGCAGCGAGCGGTTGATGTGCAGGGCCACGCGATGCCAGGTGGTCACTATCTGGCGGAGCAACATCCAGAATTAGTCGTCGAGGAGTTTTTAAAGTTCTTTCTTGAGTCCTGACGAGAGAGCGTATGTTGGCAACAAGGTTGAGGTTGGTATTCCCGTGTCTTACATCAAGTACATGCGCGGTTTGCATGTAACACTGGACATCAACAACCCGTCCTGAGAGGGGAGGTACATTCGTTGCCCTTGCGGGAACTGAGACTTAATTCTGATTTTGCCGATATCCATACATTACAAACATCGCGTAGCTGTTCCTACGGCATGAGATCTGCTCAATCCGATTAGTCGGATGTCGTCTCTGCATCACGTAGGCTAACTGCTACAGCAGGGGCAGTAAAGCATCCAGTGCTTTTTTGGAACCTGTCTTGAACCTGTGAAACCTACCAGAATCAAAATGCCGGGAGCAAAGAGTTTTCGCTGGCTGGCGCTTTTCGTTGGCATGTTCATCCTGCCTGTTGGCTGTCAGGTGGCTGCACATTTTGGTACCACTGACGCTAATGCTCCGTGGAGCTCATTGCGGCGCGACAGTAGCGGGCAAGCGCCAGACCCCAGTGTCAATCAAGCAGTTATACAAGTGTATTCTGCCCGCGCTGCGCGTTGGCGAGGTGCTTTTGGCGTTCACACGTGGATGGCAGTGAAGAAAGCAAACGAGCAGCAATTTACACGCATAGAAGTCATGGGGTGGACGGTGCGTCGTGGGGGAAAGGCGGTCCGGGTCAAGCAAGGGCTGGCGGACGGTTGGTGGTACGGCAATCGCCCCTACCTGCTGCGTGATATACGTGGCGGTGAAGACGTGGATGCACTGGTAGAGCGTTTGCTGACAGCAGCTGCCAGTTACCCCTATGACCACGTGTATAACGTCTGGCCAGGTCCTAACAGCAATACCTTTATTGCGTGGCTTGCAAGGCAAGCGCCAGAGCTTCAGCTTGAGCTTCCTGCAACAGCGATTGGCAAGGATTACCTGCCCGCCTGGGACTGGCTTGCAACCGCGCCCAGTGGTACCGGAGGTCAGGTGTCCATTGCCGGGCTGGGTGGCATCCTAATAAGTAGGGAGGAAGGCTTTGAGCTGAATGTGTTGGGTTTGACCGTCGGTGTTGATCTGATGCCGTTTGCCATCAAGTTGCCGGGAATCGGCAGAATTGGCTGGCCGGATAATGGTCGCTGGCTGGAGCGGGATGACTCTGGCTTGCCAATCTGATGATTCGAAACTACCGTCATTGCATGACTGCTTCTGTTTTTTTCAACAGAGTAGCGTGGCTACACGCACAAGAATTTGTGTAAGTATTAGACTTTGTGTAAGTATTAACTGTGCAAGCTCATTCCTTCTCAATCGATACACTAAAACTTGCCGCTGTCGCTGATCTCAAGATTTCTTGCGGATGTACTGCCCGAAAACGCATTTCTGTCGCCTCTGTTAACATTGACGTCAATCGAGTTTGCAATCTGTATAGGCACGGTAGTTTTGTTTCCCTACGATCATTGGTCTTCAGTGATCCTGATGAGACTTTGAATTTTTCAGTCTCAAGTTTTTCTGAACCGTGTAAGGTTATCCATGTTACGGCGAAAACCTAAGGGCAACAATCAACTTTCAATCAAGTACTAACAAGTGGAACACAAGACCATGAGATGTTTCAATCGACTTAGTTTACTTGTACTGTTGATATTGTCTTGCTCACTCACCGCATGTGCAACAACATCGACGTTAAGTCAGCCAGCTCACGAGAGAAGGC
>CAYGSW010000349.1:2706-5732 GCA_964352535.1 uncultured Granulosicoccaceae bacterium
ATCACCACCTGAACTGCAATGCTGGCAAGCAGCAAGGTGCGCAACCCGCACCGATCGATAAGCCGTTGACTTACCGCAGCGCCAACAGCACCACCGAACATTGAAATGCTGATGATCACACCCGACACCATGGGTGCGGAGCTGGCACCCAACCACCCGGTGAGTGCGCTTTGATCCAACAGTTTGAGATAGGGCTGGTAGAACTCGTAGGGCACGTGCTCCAGAGAAAAGCCTATGACGAAGAAGCCCAGCATCCAGCCCAACAGAGGGTGGGAGAAGTAGCCGAAGGTACTACGCATCTGATCAACGAAGCCTTTTGCTTGCGCATTACTTTTAACAGGCGGTTCGACGAACATGATGCAATGCATGACTGCCACCACGGCGGCCAGTAAGGCCGCGACGTAGGCCAGACGTAAATCGAGCAAGCCAAGAGCGCCGCCCACCAGGCAGGAAACAGCCAGTGCTGTCATACTCCATTTCTGCGCAACAGTTTCTCGCTGGGTGTATTCCTCTTCGCGATCCAGAGCGCACAATGAGTCATAGAGAAGGGCACTGTCGCTGCCGGATTGAAACGCGATACCTGCCGCCAGCAACACCTGGGCAACCACTAGCATGCCAAATGAGTTTGCAATGATGTAGGTCGCGCAGGCAATAATGCTCATGACAGAGGCGAGTATCAATGTGGGGCGACGACCGAAACGATCGGAGCAATACCCGGACGGCACTTCCAGCAGGAAAACAGAGAAGTAGTAAACCGAGCCCAGTAATACCGCGTCACCTAGCGTTACGCGCTCAATAAAAAACAGGAAAAAGACGGGCAGCCAGGGCAATACACTCGTGGCTGCCTTGTAGCGCGTATACAATCGAATATTGCGCTCAAGCGCGCCGTGTTTGTTGTTCATACCTGTATTGTAGGCTTTGCTGTCAATCGGGGGACTACTCTGCATTCACTCTATGCCATTAGACTGAGGAATAACATCGCAGCGTGACATGCATGGACAATCAAGGAGTATTTTCTTGTCTTGTCAGTACTAGGATGAGACCTTCGAGTTGGGTGAATCGTGTCTCCAATAGCGCGACATCACGGCAATAACTGAAATGGCGAATATGACTCGCACCACAACGCAAACCACGATATTGGCACCCAACAACATCACTAACAAGGTGTCATCAATCATGCTGTGTGCCAATCCCAGAAAACATAGCGCAAGGTAACTATCGCGCGCGCTCATCGTGCCGTTATCCACGTCTCGAATTAACAACCCGGCACCGTAGCTGAGTCCAAGCACCAGGCCAATGACGATAACATTGGCGGCTGCAGGGCCGATACCGATCAACCTGAGTGGCGGCGTAAGTAGCCGATGCAGCAGCGGCTCGAGTCTGATGCGACGCAGTGTTCTAAGCAGCACGACGAGTGCATAGATGACAAGGAAGATCATCGCCAGAGTCTGCAACTGCGACGATGCCCAGAAGAGCAGCGTATCTTGCTCGTTTACCGGAACCCAATCCAGTGATATCAGCTCGTGGCCACTATCTGTAACGACGTAGAATCCGTGAACCAGAAACCCGAGTATCAGAGCGCCGCCTATTCGTAGTGTCAGCGTCGTCAGCCAGGGTACTCCTGCACGTCGCGCAACTGCGCCTTCAACTGGCAATGAATGAGCCAGCAACATCAATGTGCCTAAGACAGTTACCTGGGACACGCTCGGTGAATGCTCTGCAGCCAAGGAGGCAAAAATCACCATACCCGGGACTATGCTTGTCAGCATGGTTGCGGCCCAGACGATACCGAATGCATCTGGAAGACCCAGAATTCCCATCACGGGTGAGAGCAAGGCGCCTAGCTGTTCGATTCCACCCAGTGTCTCCAGAGCCTTTACGATCAATATGGTTGGGACCAGAATCCTGAGCAGGATCAGATACACTCGAACAGCTTCGATGAAAGGCTCGCGAATGAAGCTTGGCAACGTGACGGAAGGCATGATCTGAGAAAAAGCGTTACCAGAAGTGCGTTCAATGGTACGCAAGAGGTTGCAGGATTAATCATCAAAAAGTGATGCTTCAGCCGTATAATCTGTTGACTTACTGACCCAAAACGGAGATTCGTTTCCATAGACACACTTGACCGCCGAATCCTCGAACGCCTGCAGCGCGATGCCGGTGTGACTAACCAGGCATTAGCGGATGAGGTGGGTTTATCCTCGTCAGCCTGTCTAAAACGTGTTCAGAGATTGCGTGAGCGCGGAGTCATGGAGAAGGTTGTGGCGCTATTGGACCCCGCTAAGCTTGGGCCGTGTTTACACATCGTGGTTGAAGTAACGATGGCCAAAGATGATCTTCGACTTTTCCAGCGATTTGAGCAGAGCGTGAACGATGTGCTGGCGGTCAAGCAATGTTATCGGGTTACTGGAGAATCTGATTACGTGCTGATGCTTACCGTTCAGGACATGGAAGAGTATGACCGTTTCTGTAATGAGGTGCTTTACGGTGACAGCAATCTGCTGAAATTCAGGACGCTTGTGTCGCGAAAGCGCTCCAAATTTGAGGTCAGTACCGTGCTGCCCGATGACGATTCGAAACTCGCCTGAGTTGCGCTAGTTGTTTATGGTTGTGTGTGCTGGCGTAAGAGTGCCGAGTGAATGCAGACACTGTTGTCGTGTCATGAAAGCCAATCCCTGCAGCCTGACTTAAAGGTAAATATTTTTTATACCCAGATGGGGCGGTAGTTGTTAATCCATGGCTCATTGAGCCGTTTGCAGGAAAAACATATTCAAATATTCAAATATTTGTATTGATAATCTAATATCATATGGTTTATGTTTGTTGCTCATCAATTTTCTATTAGTCGATCGTGTGAATCATGCCCCGAAACCGTGTGCTGAATCGCCTGACCTTTCTGGTGCTGCTAACGCTTGCAGCTGGCGTCTATGGACCCGTTGTGAACGCTGAGAATCAGCCCTCGCTGTCGGATCTCGCTGCGCCTTGTCTGGCCTGTCATTCACTGGACCCTGATGGCGCAACTCACG
>CAYGSW010000350.1:0-5677 GCA_964352535.1 uncultured Granulosicoccaceae bacterium
TTCACCTCAATTGACGAGAAAATCTGACTAAAAATCTCACACTCTCGCCTCGATCATTATTCTCGGACAGCCTCCTAGGAGCTTTTTTCGTGCAACGAACCGGATAACACTATGCGAACCAACGACAAGCTCGACAATCTACTGCCTGAAGTAACCGCTTGGCGCAGGCATTTGCACGAAAATCCTGAATTGGGTTACGAGGTTCATGAGACCGCTGCTTTTGTCGCCGGAAAACTGCGGGAATTTGGTGTGGACGAGGTCGTTGAGGGGATCGGGCGAACCGGCGTTGTTGCTGTTATCAGAGGACGTAGTGACACGTCCGGCAAAGTGATCGGCTTGCGTGCGGATATGGATGCGCTGCCTATCAAGGAAGCCAGTGGTGTCGAATGGGCATCGGGTATCGAAGGATGCATGCATGCCTGTGGACATGATGGACATACGGCGATGTTGCTGGGCGCTGCAAAGGCTTTGTGTGCGTCCCGCGAATTTGACGGAACGCTGGTGCTTATCTTTCAGCCCGCGGAAGAAGGTGGGGGTGGCGGACTTGCCATGGTTGAGGATGGCATGATGGAGCGCTTTGGTGTTCAGGAGGTGTATGGGCTTCACAACATGCCTGATCTGGCGGTAGGGGAATTCGCTATCCGGCCCGGTCCGTTAATGGCCTGTGCAGATGAGTTCGATATTGTGGTTGAAGGCCTGGGCGGGCATGCAGCCATGCCGCACATTTGTCATGACAGCGTTGTTGTCGCATCGCACATCGTGCTGGCTCTGCAGAGTATCGTGTCTCGTGGTGTTGCCCCAACTGACCCGCTTGTGGTGTCAGTGACCACGATGGAAGTAGCCGGACAGGCCTACAATGTCATACCGCAGCGAGTACACATGCGTGGAACGGTGCGTGCTTTCGATGATGCTGTGCGCAAAGAAGCCAAACAGCGAATTATCGAAATAGCGCAAAGAACCGCTGCCGTGTTCAATGCTAATGCAAGCGTGGACTATCGTGATGGCTATCCGCCAACGGTTAATCATGAGGCGCAAACAGCGTTTGTCGTGGATGTGGCACGCAACCTTGTGGGCCATGATCAGGTGGACGCACAGTGTGAGCCCACCATGGGGGCTGAAGATTTTTCATATATGCTGAATACGCGACCCGGCGCATTCATTTTCATGGGCAATGGTCCGTCGGCGAGCTTGCATCATCCTGAATATGACTTCAATGATGAAGCCATTAGCCACGGTTGCAGCTATTGGATGCAGCTTGTGTCATCGGCAATGCCATTAAGTCGCTAAACCGCAAGTCACTGTACTGCAAGTCGCTAACTCTGTAAGAGCCGGAATAGAATATGGAACCTCTAGTCATTGCGATTGCGTTTGCTGCCGGTCTGGGTTTCAAGCAGATGGGCTACCCGCCGTTGCTGGGATATCTGCTTGCAGGGTTCTTTGCCAATTGGGCGGGATGGGGGTCAGGTGATGCACTGGCACCCTTGTCTGATGCTGGCATTCTATTGTTGCTGTTTACCATCGGTCTGAAGTTGGACATGCGCAGTCTTACACCGCGCTACGTCTGGGGTTCGGCCTTGCTTCACATGGTTATTGCGGTACCGCTCACCACGGTTGTTATCTATCTGGTTGGCTCCATGTACGAGCCATTGTCGTTTGATCATCCGATAGCGCCCTGGACGCTGGCCTTTGCCCTGTCTTTTTCCAGCACGGTGCTGGCCATTAAACTCTTTGAGGAGCGCGGCGAAACTGCCTCTTTCTACGCCACGATTGCCATAGGTATCCTGGTCGTACAGGACGTGCTTGCCGTTGTCTATCTGGTGGCTAGTTCGGATAAATTGCCGTCCGTGTGGGCTCTCGCACTGTTAGGTTTGCCGTTGTTGCGTCCTGCGTTGAATTGGGTCTTTTCAAAGACGGGGCATGGCGAGTTGCTGTTGCTGTCAGGAGTGCTGTTTGCATTTGGTACTGCTGAGTTGTTTGAGTTGGTCAATCTCAAGGGTGGCCTGGGTGCCTTGGTGGTTGGTGTGCTTATTGCGCAGTCACACAAGGCGAAGTCAAAAGAGCTGTATGACCAGCTGGCTGGTCTGAAAAATCTCTTGCTCATCGGATTCTTCCTGCAGATTGGTTATTACGGCATCCCGGAGCTGGAGCTGGTTGCCGTTGCCCTGGTGCTGACGCTGTTGATTGTGCTGCGACCAATCATCTACTTTGGGCTGTCAGTAGGCTTTGGACTGCGTGCCCGCACCGGGTGGTTCACGGGATTAAGCCTGTTTTCCTACAGTGAGTTTGGTTTGATCGTCGCGGCCATCGCGCAAGGTAACGGCATTCTCGGTGAGCAATGGATAACCACATTGGCACTGGCCATGGCGTTGTCCTACTTGTTCGCCACACCGTTCAATCGCAAGGCACATGAGCTCTATGTGCGTTACGCAGAGAGCTTGTCTCGCTGCGAAAAACCTGAGCGCCTGCCTGAAGAGGTTATTGGTTCTCTGGGTGGTGCAACTGTCGGCATTCTGGGTATGGGTCGCGTGGGTAGGGCGGCTTTCGATACGCTTCGCGATGCGGGTTACGACAAGATTGTCGGGATAGAGGAGAACTACCAGTTAACCCAGCAACGTATCGAAGGAGGCTGGCCATGTGTTCATGGCGATGCATCTGATCGCGACTTTTGGGAACGGACAGGGCTAACGAACTGCGAACTGATTCTTGTCAGCCTGAGCAATCATCGTGAGAATGTTCGGGTTGCCAGACTGGCCAGAGAGCTTAAGTACGACAAGACACTGGCTGTGGCCACACGCTTTCCTGATGAGAGTAAAGAGCTGGAGGAGCTGGGTTGTCTGACGTTTTATCGGTATCAGGATGTCGGCAGAGACTTTGCCTTGAACACGTTGGAAAAAATGAATAAAAATAATAATGACACTGATAAATGAACACCCTCAAGAAACACCTTGACCCCTATCGGAAAGCGACAGAATCGTTTTCAGCCAAAGCGGTTCGCACAGCCATGCAACAGTGCTTTTCAGACGACGCTGAATTAAAACTGTGTCATCCCTTCGGTGAGCTTGCAGGCCCTGATGCTTACTGGGAGACGTGTCTTGAGCCCTTGAGCACCGCGATACCCGATGTGGAACGTCGCGACATGATCGTGCTATCGGGCACCACTCCTGAGGGTCAGCACTGGATTGGCACCATGGGAAACTACATGGGCACATTCACAGCGCCATTGTTGGGTATACCGCCCACAGGCCACCTGGTCCACATGCGGTATCACGAGTTCTTCAGACTGGATAAAGGGCGTGTCGTGGAACTGCAGGCTATCTGGGATTTGCCGGAGTTGATGATGCTGGCGGGTGCCTGGCCAATGGCTCCACAATTGGGTGCGTTTCTGTGTACGCCTGCGCCCATGAGTGGTGACGGTCTGTCGGTCACAGGTGATGGACAGGCGACACAGGATCACGTGATCGCCATGCTCAATGACTTGTGTAAATACCCGGCAAACCCGGATCCGGCCGTTATGCAGCTGGAAAAGTACTGGCACCCGCGCTTCAATTGGTATGGGCCTGCGGGTATTGGGACCGCGCGCGGTATTTCGGGGTTCCGCAACTGGCATCAGATACCTTTTTTGAATGCCATGCCTGATCGCAGGCTGGATGCCTCGGCTGATCTGATGTCTCACTGGTTTGCCGAAGGCAGTTATGTGTGTGAGACAGGATGGCCCAATATGCGCCTCACCCTGGACCACGATGGCTGGATGGGCATAGCGCCGGTTGACAAAGAGGTGTGTTTACGCAGTCTGGATTTCTGGCGTATGGAAGGTGATTTGATCAGGGAGAACTGGGTGCTGGTTGATATTCTGGATGTTTACTCGCAAGTGGGTGTCGATGTGTTGGGGCGGGTGCAGGAATTCAACAAGGCGAGAAATATCAGTCCCGTTAATGTGCCCAGTGGTATGGCTTAACCACGGCCGATAAACGGCATGGCCGTGGCCATGATGGTGATGAACTGAACGTTGGCGTTCAGTGGTAGCGATGCCATGTTCACCACTGCGTCGGCCACGTGTTGCGTATCCATGGTGGGTTCTGGCTTGATTGAGCCGTCAGCTTGCGGGACGCCTTTGCCCATCTGCTCTGTCATGTCGGAGGCAGTGTTGCCGATATCGATCTGTCCGCAGGCTATGTTGAATGCGCGACCATCCAGCGACAGAGTGCGAGTAAGGC
The DNA here is from genome assembly GCA_964352535.1 of uncultured Granulosicoccaceae bacterium. Classification (GTDB taxonomy): domain Bacteria; phylum Pseudomonadota; class Gammaproteobacteria; order Granulosicoccales; family Granulosicoccaceae; genus Granulosicoccus. The sequence goes on from CAYGSW010000350.1 coordinate 4,215, forward strand.
CTGTGATGGCGTGTTTGGATACTGTGTAAGGTACCGAACCCGGTCGCGGCACATAGGCTGAAATGGAGCCGTTGTTGATGATGCGCCCACCCTGAGGTGATTGCTTACGCATCAAGGCAAACGCACCACGAGCTGCCATGAAGGCGCCGGTAAGGTTCACATCAATCACCTGCTTGAACTGGTCCACCGTGAGTTCATCGATCGGCATGGCAGGCACGTTGGTTCCCGCGTTATTGAACAATACATCAAGACGTTGATGTCGCTGTTCGATCTCGTTGAAAAGCTTGTCCACCTGTGTTTCGTCTGTTATATCGCACGCTATCGCGGACATGGAAACTGTTGTTCCTGCCTTGTCAATGGTTTCCTGCAGAGCAGACTGACGTCGACCGGTAAGCACGACATGGAAGCCCGCTTTCACAAGTGAGATAGCGGTGCTTCGACCGATGCCGGAACCTGCGCCAGTGACGAGAGCAATTTGGGTCATTGTGTTAGTACCTTTGATGGATCAGGCTTTGCCGTCAGAGCTTCGAAGCTCTTCGAGTCGCTCTTGCAGGTAACTGCCGGCAGTATAGCGATCTGAAAGTACCACATCGGGCCGTGGATGTAGAAACAGTGGCAGACTTATGCGTGCTTTGGTGGAGTCGTGGCCTTCGGGATTGATGACACGATGAGTGGTTGATGGAAAATACCCGCCAGATGCTTCTTGCAGCATGTCACCGATGTTGATGATCAGATTGCCGAAATTACACGGCACATCCAGCCAGCTGCCATCGCGAGCCTTGACTTGCAGGCCAGGCTCGTTGGCGGCAGGCAACAGCGTGATCAGGTTGATATCCTCGTGAGCGCCAGCTCGAATGGCACCTGGTGCCGCCGTGCCGTCGACGATTGGCGGATAGTGCAGCACCCTGAGCAAAGTCTGTTCGCTGCCCTGAATCATGTTTGACAGAGGTTCTCGGTAGTTTTTTGCAACATCGACTGGTGTCTGTTGTTCTATCCATCCTAGTAGCGTTGCGGCGAATTGCGTTGTTGCTGCGTAGTAGTCGCTGATTTCCTGTCGCAGCGACTCAGGACAGCGTCCCCAGGGGTAATAGTGAAAATACTCCTTGATGTCTCTGACCGAATGTCCTTTGGCGGTTTCAGCCAGGGCTTGCGGGAAGAAACCGTCGTACTTCTCCGGATCGAAGATGAACGATGTTTTCACCTCGCTGTTGAAGAACTTAGCCCAGTTTTTGTAGATGCTGGTGACGCTGGCCTCAGAAATGGGATGATTGCGCAATACGCCAAAGCCTGTGTCACGCAGCGACTGTACAAACTGCTGTTCTGCGTCAGGCGCTGCATAGTCCACTGCTGCAAGTTCTGTCATGACGACTCTGCCGATGTAATGGTGTGCGGCCGAATATGGTACCAGTTGGGCCTAGGAGCTTGTCCGAGAATAAGCTGATCGAGCGAAAGCGCGATATTTC
>CAYGSW010000351.1:0-5672 GCA_964352535.1 uncultured Granulosicoccaceae bacterium
GGCTCGCTCGCGCGGGACTGACTGGATCTACACATTCCTGAAGTCGTATTATGTGGATCCCAGCATCACCACCACCGGTGTCAATAACCTGGTTTACCCTGGAACCGCAATGCCACACGTTCTCTGGCAGAAGCAAGGCTGGCAGACTCCGGTCTATGGCGAAGAAGCGAACGGCAGCAAGCCGATCATAGGGCTTGAGCTGTCAGAACCTGGCAGCATGAGCGTTGAAGAGTACGATGATCTTATCGCTGACATCACCAATTTCATGGCCTATATGGCCGATCCGATCAAACAGACGCGCCATCGGGTCGGCATTATAGTCATGCTATTTCTGTTTGGACTCCTGGGCATTGCTTACATGCTCAAGAAAGAGTATTGGAAAGATGTCACCTAGTTAAGCCGTTCTCGGTACAATTTGGTTCTACTTTGAAGCTCGCATTGGCTCAATGCGGGCTTTTTTAACTTGAAAGGCTGCCACTCTTGACCGTACTCGGTAACAGACGTTCTACAATCCTGATGTATTCGGGTTCCGATCCTTTGTCATGGGAAGGCCTGTCGAGCCATCGGGTGCGGCTGGTACTCAGTGAGAAAGACATCGTTTCAGAGATTGTTTCTGTGGCAGATGGGCAGAACAACGCTGATCTCCTGCAGCTCAACCCGCATGGCACATGCCCGACACTGGTGGACAGGGATCTGGCCCTTTATGACACGCGTGTCATCATCGATTATCTTGATGAGCGCTATCCACATCCTCCGTTTATGCCTATCGACCCTGTGTCCAGAGCACGCACCCGATTGGCGCTCTATCGCATTGAGGCGGATTGGTACTCGCTGTTACCTTGCGTCCCCCATCAGACCCTGTCGGACACCGAAGCCAAAAAGGCGCTTGTGGTGTCACTCGTCGAGGCTAATGAAGTCTTTGAGGCATTGCCATTTTTCTTTGCCGAGGAATACTCTATTCTCGATGCGGCACTAACGCCCCTGTTGTGGAGGCTGTCAGCTTATGGCATCGTATTACCTGAACCAGCATCTGCTGTCGCCGCCTATGCGAAAAGAATGTTTGCCAGGCCAGGCTTCATTGCCAGCTTGACTGACGCGGAAAGAGACTTGAATCGATGACATCGAGCAGACCGTATCTGATCCGTGCTCTGTATGAGTGGATCGTGGATAATGGCTTTACTCCTTACATGCTGGTTGATACCGCGCTCGACGTTGTGGAAGTACCCCGTGCATTTGTCGAGAACGGCAGAATAATCCTGAATATCAGTCCAGAGGCTACACACAGCCTCGTTCTCGGGAATGATGCCGTGACCTTCAATGCCCGTTTCAGTGGCACTGCGATGGATGTACACGTACCCGTTGTCAGCGTGCTCGCCATCTACGCGCGAGAAAACGGGCAGGGCATGATGTTCGGCGATCAGGACGATACACCACCTGATCCGGGTGACGGCACCAAGGCGGATGTGGACAAGGTCTCAGGTGCGCCGCCAGAGGTCAGAAGACCCAGCCTCAAAATCGTCAAGTAGCATTTTCCACAGCGTTTTGCAGCCAGGTCAGTTGATGGCCTTTCCAGATAATCTCCTCGGCGGCAAATGACGATTTTGCGGTGGATGGTCTGATGGCAATGACATCTATGCGAGCAGTCTGTGTGCTGTCGGCATGCTGTTGAAGCCATGCCAGAGCGACACGTGCCATTTTTCGTTGTTTTCGCCAATCGATGCTGGCGACTGCTCCACCAAATTCTGACGTCGATCGGTATCGGACTTCGATAAATACGATGGGGCCTGGTGTCTTCTCTTCATCTGGCGCTTGCATAATCAGGTCGATTTCACCTACCCGACGGACAAAATTTGCCGCGACGAATCGATAGCCCAATGAGTCGAGATAGCCTCTGGCCAATGACTCGTAAAACGCCCCTTTTTTCTGTCTGTCCATGATCATCCTTGATCCTGTTTCTTTTTTGAAAAGTCAGCCTCGAATAAGCTCCTGGGAGGCACTGTTTTCAGCCTAGTTGATAACGCTTGAGCGCAAGGAAGGCAGTGAAGGTGCGTCTACGTTTTCCACATTCTGGCTGACCCCTTCGACATATTGTGCCCAGTCCAGATAGCGTTGAATACGGCCATCAGAACGCAGCTCCAGATCGCCAGTAAAGCCGTTCAAGCGCTCGCCTTCGCCGAGCGCATCCAGGCTGGTAACAATCCGGTAGGCATCGGCACCCAGCGCGTAGAGCTTGCCGTAGATGCCATCTGCATTCTCGAAGTTCGCCATTATCTGCTGTTTGAGTGGATCATTGTCGAGCGACTTGCGCAAAACCCAGGGTGCTTCGGGGTAGTAGATTGTGTTCAGGTCCGCGTTTTTCTTCTGATCATCGTCCAGCCCTGCAATACGAGCCGTACCGAGTCTTGGCAGGTTGCGGGCGAAGAAAAAGTCCAGTTGTGTCCGTACTGACCTGGCCTGCTCGTTACTGACGGCGAGGAAGACGAAATCGACGTCCGTTCGGATCGACGGTTCGAAAAACAGTTTTTCGCCGATCGTTCTGCTTAATCCGCGAAAACGTGCATCGCTTTGATCAATCGAGAGCGCCTCTTTTATCTGACTGGAGTAATCATAGGTATCTGCTGGCAAAACAGCGACGTGTACAACATCGCCGCCATAGAGATACAGGGTGTCGCGAAACGCACGCGCCTCGCGGTCGCCACGCGAATCGTCCGTCTGAAAAACGATAGCGTTCTTGTAGCCCAGGCCCGCTGCTCGTGATGCGGCAGCGACAGCTTCATCCTCTGGCGCCAGACCGAACTGAATGATTTTGGATGCATTGCTGCCCAAACCGGCAGACTCAACGGTGTTCAGAGTGACAGTGGGGACAGGTATCTCACGTTGCGATACGACAGCAGCAACGGCTTCCTTTCTCAATGGGCCGATGACAGCATCGGCACCATCGGCCAGTGCATTGCGGTAGGCCGTTCTAACGTAGCCCGGGTTGTCTCCAACATCGTAGAAGCGCAGCACTGGCGCATTCTGCTGCGCACTGGCAAGCTGATGAGCCGCAATCAGGCCATCTCTGATAGCGGCTGCCACGGCGCCGGTATTGCCAGCTGAGAACGGTAGTAGTACAGCAACCTGGTTGATCGATTGATCGCCGGTGTCGAAGTCAAAATCGTTGGGTGCATACAAGGCTGTGACAAACTGGGGATTGGCCGGATGAGCGGGAAAGCGGCGCTGCCAGTCGCTTATCGACGCCTGGCGTATTTGTGCATCCGTACCGGCGGCTGCATGTGCCAGAGCGAGTTCAATCCAGCCTTGATAAGTGTCACCGCGCACATTGGTTGTCATGTTACGCAGGGTCGACAAGGGTTGGGTGGTCAGTAAGCGCCAGATCTGTTCGTGACTGCGCTGGATAATGGTTGAATCACTTAGTTGTCCTTCCAGGTTTATTCTGGCTATAAGCTCATTGTCAGGATCCTGCAATATCTCGAAGGCCTGAGCGCGAGTCTCGAACACACGGCCACGATTCAATGCCGTGTCTACCGTGATGGGGTCGGGCAGGGCGGCAAGGGCCGCCTCCGCATCGCGCTCATAGATAAAACTTTTCGCCACTAGAATTGCGCGGCGGTTTGACAGATCGATCGTTGCCATCTGGACCGGCACTGCACTGAGTTTCTCTTGTGCCTGCTCACTCAGTCCCCGGTCAAACAGGATTTCCGAGGCGAGTAGCAAAAAGTCCTGTCGTTCGGCAGGATCGTTGGCACGTGCTGCGCGCCGGCTATAGATATCTGCTGCACCGATGGGGTTGCCCAGTTGCAGCTGCCGGCGTGCATCGGGGTCTGTTATTCTGGCGTTCATCGGGCTGTCTGGCAGTGGCTGTGCCGATGGCGTGACACAGGCTGATAAAGCGCTGGTTAGCAGCAGCAAGAGAACCCATCGCAAAAAGGTCGAATTCATCATGTTGTCGGAGCAAGTTCTATTCATTGTGGCAACGCCCATTGGTCATCGAGACGATATATCGGCGCGAGCGGTTGAAGTGTTGCGCAGCGTGGATCGGATATATGCAGAGGATACACGCCACAGCCTGAGCTTACTCAGACATCATGGCATCGAGACGCGAATTTGGGCTCTGCACGAGCATAACGAAGAATCCCAGATTGATGTGGTGCTTGAGCATCTGCGTGAAGGTCACAGTACCGCTCTCATCAGCGATGCCGGCACGCCACTGATCAGTGACCCAGGTTATCGGCTTGTCAGAGCGTGTCAGCAAGCAGGCATCAAGGTGTCACCTGTGCCTGGCCCCTGTGCGTTGACAGCGGCGCTGAGTGTCAGCGGTCTGCCCACCGACCGTTTTCAGTTTGTCGGTTTTGCGCCTCACAAGCGCGCTGCACGCATCGCCTGGTTGCAGGCTCTGGAGGCGTTGAGCCATACGCAAGTGCTGTACGAAACGCCGCACCGTATAGTCGAGTGTCTCAGCGATATCGTGGAGGTCTTTGGAGCCTTGCGCGAGTTGAGTGTTGCACGTGAGCTGACCAAGCGTTTCGAGACTGTCCTGTACGGCAGTGCAGCTGACGTATTGGCTACAGTGGTTGGAGACGCCAATCAGCAACGCGGTGAATTTGTGATTGTTATTGCAGGCAAGGCTGTGGCCGACAAGGATGATGCCGATGCTGCGCTTGAGCTTGATCGGACACTGCGTGTGCTGCTGGAGCATCTACCGGTCAAGCGAGCGGCAAAGGCTGCTGCAGATATTTTTTCTATCAACAAACGCGCAGCTTATGAGAGAGCTCTGGTACTGCAAGGCAAGTAGGGGGTTGCGTGCGTTCAGAGACGCTTCACGAGAGGCAGGGCGTACCTTGGCTATCACGACTCCTTCAGCGTCTTGTCCAGTAGTGACAGCCAGTTCTCGTGGCAAAGTTTGTTCAACAGTGCTTCCGAATAGCCATGTTCCCCGAAGCGCATCCACCAGGCGCGGTAAACCGGCAACGTCATGGATATCTTTCGGCACTTCTGCCCCGTCGAAATCAGATCCAAACCCGACGTGATTCTCACCCAGCCTGTTGATCAGATGGTCAAGGTGGCGCAACATCGGCTCAAGTGTCATATCGGTTGAACGACGACCATCAGCTCTGAGAAAAATGGTGGCAAAGTTAAGCCCGACCATGCCTCCCGTGTCTCGAATAGTGGCCAGTTGTCGGTCGGTGAGATTGCGTGGTGTGGGTGTGATGGCGTAAGCGTTGGTAAGAGGTGATACGCGTCAGATTGTATGATCGACAAGGGGTGTCAATCATTTTGCTCTGTTGGTCGCATCACAAGTGATACCATCCGCCTCGGAGTTGGCCAGGCTATCGCTGCTGATTTGCGCGCAAGCGTTTTATCAGGGGAGGAAAGTCCGGGCTCCACAGGACAAGGCGCCAGGTAATCCCTGGGGGGCGTGAGCCTACGGAAAGTGCAGCAGAGAGTAAACCGCCTAAGCAGCCAACGGTAGCGATACCTGCGGTTGCCGGTAAGGGTGAAAGGGTGCGGTAAGAGCGCACCGCGTCGGTGGCAACATTCGACGGCATGGTAAACCCCGTCTGGAGCAAGACCAAATAGAGGGACATCAGGCGTGGTCCGCGCTGTCCCCGGGTAGGTCGCATGAGCGCCGTGGTGACACGGCGCCTAGATGAATGATAGCCCTCGACAGA
>CAYGSW010000352.1:0-5649 GCA_964352535.1 uncultured Granulosicoccaceae bacterium
GCCAATCCGGACATCCGACTGCCCGGTGAGTTGTTTGCACCGTATCGAGCCAATTCGAAGGGCTACAGAATCAACGAACCCGCATCGATCACCCCCTTGCTGGAAGGCCGTGAATTGTGGGCTGACAAACAGTGGATAGCCAGGCCCATGATTGCCGGTCATACCGAACCGGCTGGACAACCACGAGTCGCAATGTATCCGGCGGATCCTCGTCGCGTAGTGGGCAAGGTGTATGAGTGCACACCCACTGAGGTTGCCATGGCCCTTGATGCTGCCGAAGTCGGGTTTACGTCCTGGTCAGCCACACCGGTTTCCCGGCGTGCTGATGTGCTGCGTAAAACCGCTGACTTGTATGAACAGCACATCGCTGAACTGACAGCTATCACCACACGTGAAGCGGGCAAGATGATTCTCGACGGCATTGCCGAGGTGCGTGAAGCGGTGGATTTTCTGCGTTACTATGCGAACGAGGCGGAGCGACTGGAAGAAGAGGAGCCAGGGTCTGCTTTGGGTATCTTTGTCTGTATCAGTCCCTGGAACTTCCCGCTGGCTATCTTCAGTGGTCAGATTGCAGCGGCGCTTGCCGCTGGAAATGCTGTGCTGGCCAAGCCTGCCGAACAGACGGCAATGATTGCCTGTCGCGCAGTGGAGCTTATGCGTGAGGCGGGTCTGCCCGAAGAGGCGTTGCAATTGCTGCCCGGTGATGGGCCGACGGTAGGTGGACCATTGACAGCCGATCCGCGCATCGCTGGCGTCTGCTTCACAGGATCTACCGAGGTGGCACAGATCATTCACAAGACGCTGGCTGATAATGCAGGCCCGGATGCGGTGCTGATTGCAGAAACCGGCGGTCTCAATGCGATGATTGTAGACAGCACTGCACTGCCCGAGCAGGCAGTACGGGATATTCTCATGTCCTCTTTTCAGTCAGCCGGACAGCGATGTTCGGCATTACGCCTGTTGTATGTTCAGGAAGAGGCACGTGATCGATTGCTGGACATGTTGTTTGGTGCGATGGATGCGCTGAGCATTGGCGACCCCTGGCATCTGGCTACGGATGTATCGCCCGTGATAGACAAAGAGGCACGTGATGACATCACCGCGTATATCGATCAACACGCTAGCGCCGGTACGTTACTCAAGCAACTCGACGTACCATCAGTGGGCACCTATGTGACACCGGCGGCTGTCAAAGTCGATGGTATCGCTGACATGGAGAGGGAAATATTCGGACCTGTATTGCATGTAGCGACTTTCAAGGCGCGCGATATTGACAAGATCGTGGATGACATCAATGCACGCGGCTATGGGTTAACGTTTGGCTTGCATACCCGCATTGATGATCGTGTACAACAGATTGTAGAGCGGTTGGAAGTGGGCAATGCCTATGTTAATCGCAATCAGATTGGTGCTATCGTTGGGTCGCAACCTTTTGGTGGCGAAGGTTTGTCAGGAACCGGGCCCAAAGCAGGAGGTCCACAGTATCTGACGCGTTTTCGTCGCACGGGAAAATCAGGTACGGCACCTGCGCCAACCGGTGATGTCGTGGTTATCGACAGCTTGCAGGCAGCTATTGATTCCCTGGACGCACGTCATTGGGCGGCTCGTGCTGATCGTGTGGCGGTTCTGCGAAAAAGCTTGCAGAGCGTTGCCACCAGTGAGATCAAGAAAGCATTGTCCGCTACAGCAGCGTTTGATACCACGCCGATGTCTTTGCCCGGACCTACCGGTGAAAGCAATCGATTGAGCATGCATCCCAAAGGCACCGTATTGTGTCTTGGCCCAACAGCTGAACTGGCTGTTGCACAAGCCGTGCAGGCCCTGGGTGCCGGGTGTCCGGTGGTGATCGTTGCGACGGGTATAAAGACGTTTGCCAAACCGATGCTTGAAGCCGGGTTGCCACTGGTGGTGATGGAGGGCATTGTTGATGCCTCAATGTTGACGTCCCTGGATGGTATTGCCTCGGTTGCAGCAGCAGGCTCGCCGGACTGGACGAGGGCGTTACGACAAGCGCTTGCGGCTCGCACCGGTCCGATTGTGCCTATTGAAACTCAGGCGATTGCACCTTCGCGTTACATCATTGAGCGTCACTTGTGTATTGATACCACTGCTGCTGGCGGCAATGCCAGCTTGTTAGCGTCGACAGAGTAGGGTGGCAGCACAAATCCTGCTGGCTCTGTTTTCTGCCAGCAGGGATTCGCCCAGGGGGTCGATATTTTTTTTACGCGACAGGCTTTGGAATAATGTCGCTAACTGCCGACGGTAAGAGGTATTGCACCTTTGATGACGTCACCCACGAGCTCTGCAGTGGTGGGTGCCAACGTCCACCCTAGATGCCCATGTCCTGTGTTGTAAAAAACACCAGTGTGTTTTCCTGCACCCACACGCGGCAACATGTCGGGCATCATCGGTCGAAGACCAGCCCAGGCAACAACATGCTCGGTATCAATCCCGGGAAAAAATGATCGACACCAGGACACAAGTGGATCAATGCGATCACTGCGGATATCCAGATTGAAGCCGTTGAATTCAGCGGTGCCTGCAATACGCAGTCTATCAGCCCCAAGGCGACTGCTAACCACTTTCGCGTCATCATCCAGAATGCTGACCCAGGGTGCCATTGCTTGACTCTTCTCGTCTCTTAATGGAAGGGTGACCGAATAGCCTTTAATAGGATAGATATTGACGCGATCACCCAGTTGCGCAGCGAACTCCCGGCTTTGTGTACCAGCACAAACCACAACGGCTGAATGGCTGCAACGCTCACGCAGCTCCCGACCTTCAGCTACTCTAACCAGTGGGGATGTGCGGCCAGCGCTGGGCTTGAAATGGACATGAATACCGTGTCTGTCATGTTCCAGTTCTTCTACCTGCGCGTCGTAGATAAATTCTGCTCCAAGTCGTGAACATGCATCAGCCAGTCCACGGGTGAATTTATGGATATCACCAGTTGAATCACTGGGTGTAAGGTGGCCACCGACAAAATCGCCGGTTAGTGCAGGTTCAATCTCCTTCATTTCCTCAGGCGTTAACGTCTTACGCTCCAGACCACCCCGTGTGAGTAATTCATTCACACGGGTGCCGTGATCAAAACCTTTCTGATTTTTGTAGACATGCATAATGCCGCGTGTTTCGAGATCAAAGCCGATGTTCTCTTTTTCAGCCCATGCGAACAGGTGTTGACGTGCTGCGAGCGCCATAGTGACTGTTTTTATCGTGTTTTCTTCGTACTTAGGGATATTGCTGACGAATTCTGCCATCCAGCTCAACTTGTGCCAGCTGGGTTTGGGATTAACCAGTAGCGGCGCATCCTTTTTGAACATCCACTTCAAGCCCTTCAACACGGTAGACATCTGGCTCCAGACTTCGGCGTTAGAGGCAGATAGCTGGCCGCCGTTAGCAAATGATGTTTGCATGGCAGCGTATCGGTCACGATCGTAGACGGTGACAGGGTAGCCTCGGTTAAGCAGAGCGTAGGCGGTAGTGATGCCGGTGATGCCGGCTCCGATGACAGCAATGGACTTCAAGATGAATATCTCTGGACGTTGGTGCGACTCATTTTAACCCGGTGGAGTCTTTGCACCGATGCTGTGAGCACGCGCATAGTGTATTCCTGCTTGAATCACCGGTCCAACAATAATTGTAGTACCTAGCCTCTAACCTCCTGTCTTACTCTGGAAGATCTTACTCTGGAAGACTGCATATCACGTTCGGCAATACTACCTTTTAACGGTGGATTCTAATCGCAAGCAAACGCCAAGGTATCCTGTTTCTGAAAGACCAACCGGTTGTACAGAGCCTTCACTCTACGCTTTGTGACCGAAACCTGTTTCGACGTTTAATGCCTCGATGTCAGGTGATTCTCGTGAGGTGTTTTCAAAGAATACGAGTGCAGCGTTTTTTTGTGATAAGCAATACGTGGTGCTAAATGCGTGTTGCTAATAGAGTCTGTTTGCCTGACGCGAGTGCTCCATACACATCCTTAGTTTTGCATTCGGCATATAATGCGCACTGATCAAACAGTATCTGATGTAGTTCAATCAACAGCTAACGCAAGCACTTGAACGGCACTTTTAATGCGTACGAAAGTTGCATTATAGTGCGCGCAGGCTGTTTTGAAACCGAACGCATACCAAATGCGTGTGTGTCGAAATTGCAATTCCTGGCACCTTATGCTTAGCTGCATTCCTTAAGAGCTTGAATCTTCCTCATCATTAGTCTTGCATTGGTATACATCCTGTATGGCAGTGACGAAGACATGTCTCAGGGATTACAAGCCAGCTCAATGAATGTTACACAGACGACTGAGAAGGTAGATACAACCACGTGGACATTGAAGTCGCTGGAACAAGAGCAGCACACAGATGTGCAAGGGGCGCTAGCTGAATTGCATTTTTCCAAGGTGGCACAGCTACTCGAGTCAGTGCCTCCGTCTCGGCGAAACGCGTTAATCGCTCTATTGGCGGATGAGCTGGCCAGCGCTGTCATCCCTGTATTGGCCAAAGAAGTCAGCGCTCAGTTGCTGAAGGAGATGCCTGCCACACAAATAAGATAGGTTGCTGATCGTTTTAGCGCCAGCGAAGTGTCGGGAGCTCTGGGCGCACTTCCTGAAGAGCTTGGCCAAAAGATAGTCGCTTCGCTGGATGCCGAGAATCTACAGAGATTTCAGGTACTGCAGGAGCACCCTGAAGGAAGTGCTGGTCGCATGATGTCAACGGATGCCCTCAGCGTTTTTCGAACAACGCCATTTGATTACTGTTCCTGTGCTGGATGACAAACTTTACCTTGTGGGTCGTATCACCGTTGATCATGCCATGCTTCTACTGAAGAAGGAGGCCCATTACAGCCTACTCAGCAGCCGTGGACTCAGTGACGAAGCTGATTTGTTCTCACCTGTTCTTCCAAGTGCCAAACAACGCGGTGTTTGGCTGGGTATGAACCTTGTCACGGTGTTCCTGGCCGCCTGGGTCATTGATCCATTTCAAATAGCACTGGATCAGATTGTTGCCCTCGCAGTACTCATGCCTATCGTAGCAAGCATGGGTGGCATTGCCGGTCGTCAGACGTTGACGCTCACTATTCGTGGGCTGGCGCAGGATCAAATCGTCCGTGGCAACATTCGCTGGTTGGCCATGAAGGAACTAGGCGTGGGAGCGCTGAACGGTGCTGCCTGGTCTGCCGTGGTGGCAGTTGTGACGTACCTGTGGGTTCAGAACGCAGGGTTGTCAATCATCATCGCAGTGGCCATGATCCTGAACTTGCTTGCCGCAGCCTTGTCAGGTGTTACCGTGCCTTTGACACTCAAACGCTATGGATTTGATTCCGCACTTTCGGGAGCTGTTGTGCTTACGACGGTGACCAATATCGTTGGTGTTCTCAGTTTCCTTGGTTTAGTGTAGTGGAACATACAAAACGTACATTCAGAGCCACTCAAAATCCGCTATTCAAGGCGGCGTTCGCAGGCGATATCGGGTATATCGTCAAGAACGCCAACGCCGAAGAGCGGCTTTTGAGCGTCTCCCTTCGGGCGAACCGCCCTGCTGCCAGCAGCAAAGTTGCTCGCTCTTACGGTATACCCGATACCGTTTCGAACGAGCGCCTAGGAGGCTGTCCGAGAATAAGCTGATCGAGCGAAAGCGCGATATTTCG
>CAYGSW010000353.1:0-5627 GCA_964352535.1 uncultured Granulosicoccaceae bacterium
GATCTTGAGGGTGGGACCGCTACTGCGACAGGGCGCTTATTTTTCCTATTCCCGACGCCTACGCTTTTACCGACCAGAGCAGGAGGTGTTGTATCACCCAGCAGGTCGGTGGCGGCGGCCTCCAGCGCCAGCTCGATGGAATTGTCCTCCTGCGCAGCAGCATTCAGCAGGGCTTTTAGCCGCTGTGCCAATCGTGGTGAGTTTTGTGCCAGATTACTGAGAAAGTTGCGTCGTTCCCTTTCAGGCAGGGCCATCACCTGATTGAACAGAGACTCCAATTCTCGAAAGGTATTTTCGGTCATAGCATTACCTCTTCTGCTGTTGGCCGTAAAACGCCGAGATTTCGATCATTTTAAATGAAGGTGATTAATTTACCTCATAGATGTAGCCTACGTTGTTGCGAGACGGTAGGCCCGCACCCTATTGGCTGGGCTGGTAGGTACAGGAATGCCGGGGCTTAAGCTGGTTTGGCACACCGGCTGGTGGAAAAACGCGTACCCTGCGCTCTACCTCAAGATTGCGGCCCTGAATTTGTATTGCGGCCCTGAATTTGTCCCTGATCGCGCTGGCCAATAGCGAGGGCATACAATGGGGCAGTCCATTGGGCCGGGCGGAGGTGCAGAATTCTCCTCTAGCCCAGATCTTCTTGACGGCATTTGTACCGAAAGAGTAGCTATCGTGAATCCTAGGGGACAGGACCAAGTGCCAGGTTGGCCTTATACAGTGGCGCTTGACTGGACTTGGCACTTGGCCTTGACCCCAAAATTCCTGACTCCAAAAATTCGAATTCATGGTTTTGAGGGTCCTGCCCGCAGCCCGTATAGATTCGCGGCCCCGTCAGCAGTGCACCTGTGCTCGACATCACAGTTACGATTTCAGAAGGCAGGTAACTTACGCGCGCATGATACGTCCAATATTGATCCGTAACAAATCGCAACCCTGCGGTCGGTTTCTGGCCCCTTTTATTTTGGTGTTGCTGTCTAGCTTTGCGGTAACCGCTGCCGGTTCATCACTGGTTGTCGAACGCTTGCGCATACTCACGGCACTGGCGGCGCCTACCGAGGTCCGCCATATCCATTCGGCCAACCTGCCCAATCAGGCATTGGATGATGGTTTGAAGGGTGCAGCCGACTCTCATCTTGACTTGCACCCGTCCGCAAGTGCCGGCGACCCAGCAAACCTTATGTCTCACGAGCACATGGCGGCGATGAATCTTCTGGTACTCGATGAGGCCACTCATATTTCACAGCGTAGTGGGGATTGGTCTGACCCGGCCTTATGGAGCAGCGGTAGCGTTCCAGGAGCCGGTGCCACCGTGCTGGTGAGCTCGGGCCACCAGGTGGCCTACCAGCAGAGCTCCGATGCTGCCCTGGACCTGGTCCACGTTGACGGGGCGCTGGTGTTTGCACCGGCCGCCCAAAGCCGTCTTGTTGTCGACACGCTGGTGGCGTCGCCGGGCTCGCTGATCAGCATCGGCACAATGGCTGAACCCGTCACCGGGAAGGTTGAAATTCTCATTGCCGATCCGGGGCCGGATCACAGTTTCAGCGCTCGGGGCGATGATCTGGGAATTGGTCTGGGTATGGTGCTACATGGTGAGGTTTCAATTCACGGCCAGGCCAGGGCGCCGTATTTGCCGGTGGCGGGGGTCGCTGCAGATGGACGTAAGATCTTGGCGGCTGGCTCGTCTGCGCTAACGTTGGCCTCAATGGATTTTGATGATCGGTTTCTGGGGACCGAGACTTGGCGGGTCGGCGACGAGATTGTTGTGATGGGCACAGAACGGGGCGAGTATCAGGATGAGCTGCGACGTATCACTGCAATTTCCGGTAACGAGGTTTTTTTTGAGCCGCCGCTTGAATTCAGCCACAGCACTCCGGCGTTTCAGACCAGCAACGTCAGCACCATCAACGAGCTTTTTATCTTTGTTGCCAACCTCACGCGACAAGTTTCGATTCGAAGCCAGTATCAGGGCTTGGAGCAGGTGGAACGCCGCGGGCATTTTATGGTGATGCACTCGCCCGGCGCGGACATCCGTTTCGCTCGATTTTCAAACCTGGGGCGGACCGATAAACGGATCCCCACCAATCAGGCAGTTGAGGGACAGATTACCACTCGAGATATCGAAGAAGCGAGGCGTGAGGCGCGGGCCCTGGCTGATAGCCATCCGTATGATCGTGGCAATCCGGAAGGTCGCTATCCACTGCATTTTCACCGTTTGGGGACAGGAATTGGCCGACAGCCGTTTGTCGCAATTGGAAACGCCGTTGACGGTTCGCCCGGCTGGGGGATCACGCATCACGACTCCTACGGCGCCGTTAACTGGAACGTGGTGTATGACGTTGTTGGAGCCGGTATTGTTTCTGAAGATGGGAACGAAACCGGCGAGTGGATAGGTAACTTCGTCACACAAATACCGGGTGCCCCCGATCGGCGCCAGGTTACTCAGCAAACGGTGCAGGAAACCGGTGATTCCGGTTTTGCCGGCGTTGCGTTCGAATCACAATCGCGGGTGATTACGCAGCGCCGAAACATCGCTGCCAACGCGCGTTTCGGTTGGAGTTTTCTGGGTATCAGTACATCCTTGGGCCATGCCAAGGCGCTCGGGCGAAATAGCTCTTCGGCAGACTTTGTGGATCAGCCTTACAATCGAAATCCCGGCATCATTACCAGTTTCGGTCCTGATATCAGACAGATTCAGTACAACCATAAACCGCAGCTGTTGTTCGGGCCTATGACAGCGCAGTTTATGCAATTTTCTGAAAATCAGATGATTGCAATCAGCGAGTCTGGCGTCACTTCCTGGCATCGCAAAGGGCCGCCGCTGGACACCTTTGAACTGCTGAATCAAATTGACCGGGCAGTCGCCTGGAGGGTGGGTGAGGTATTTAACTTTGTTAACTATGCCGGCGGGTACCACGTTGCAAACTCTCTGATTGTGGATGTGGGAACCGTGGTTAACGTGCAGGAAAAATCCACTAAGAACCATATCGTCAACAGCCATATCGAAGACACTTCCCGAGTATTTTTACTCAACTCGCCCAAAACCCTTAATGATCAGAGTGTGTACCTGGGCAATACTGAACTTAATGTAGACAGCGGTGTTGATGGGCTGCAGGTGCCGCGGGATGAACCCAGCGCGCCTGCGGTGAGCTATCAGCCTGGCACCGTGGTCTGGTTCGACTACCCTTATCCCAGAGTCGGCCAAACCAGCGAGCTGGTGACGGTGCCTTTCCCATCGGTGCAGTTCAGCGCACCGGCCCTGAGGGTGGGTCCAAATGAAGCATTGGAGCTGCAGGGTGTGGTCTTGGACACCCTTGGCACGCGGGAATTCAGTTGGCAACGGTGGTTCTTTGACCGTGGTGACGATGGTATTTACGACACCGCAGATGACGACATTCGAGTTCCCGGCGGCCATGGTCATCGAGCCGGTCGGCCCGGAAGCTTAGGTCAAGGGTCCGCGTTCCCGGCTGCAGAATTTATGCAATGGACAGAAGGGACTTTGGAGTGGACTGAGATGTTGGCCCTATATGGTGCCATTCGCCGCAACGGCAGCTGGGTGATGCCAATTCCGATCTGGCTCAATGATCTGTCGAAGGGGGATCCCTACCCCTACCTGGTGGATTTTGAAATCGAGGGGGCCAACGAGCAGGACCTGCTCGACGTTGAGCTGGCAACTTATCCGACGGTGGATAGTACCGGGGTGAGCTTCGGCAATCCCAATTTCCTCGCCGATGGAACGCCGGCCCGCACTCGTACCTACTACGTCAAAGCCTGGCGGGTTCCGATACCCCTATCGGCAACCTCAGTGTTATTCCGAGATAGTTTTGAATAGCGAAGGAAGCCTCGGAGGTAGAGACAGGCGCCAGGTCGAGGAATGATTGGCGTGGCCCTGGTAAATCCTAAAGCCATAACTGTAATCGGGGGTGAGACTTAATCCTCCGGGTTGCTAAAGACCGGGGTACTTGGCTCACCACGCCGAGAACATTAGTGCCCCAAATTGTGCATAACTTTAGAAATGCGGAAGTAGGTCGGCAGAAATAAACCCCGATACCCCCAATGGATGTTGAGCTTTCCCTTTGCTCGGCGCTACGCCGGTGCCGCCGGGGGTGGCGGTTTCCCAGGGCTACACCGGATCGGTCAACCGGATCCAGAGCATGGTGCATTCTAGCATTGAGGTATCGATAGGCGGTGGTTGTTTCAAGCGAGCGCGGACAAAACACGTCGCTTACCCATTGTTTCGCCCCTTCCACTGTATGGGATCGAAATAACAAATGGCTTTGCAGCGGAGAGGTGATCAGCGGCACGCTGGTTTCGTTGGCTAAAGTTAACGTAAAAATTACGATTAATTTTTAGTTATAACGCACGGATATCCAAATCTCGCTGTTTCTATCAGCGAGGCACAGTCAGTTGGCAGTATCTTTGCTGGACGCTCACGGTCTTTACTAACTTCGAAAAAATTGGCTTGAAAGACAGGTTTTTGAGACCAAAAAGCCCACAAAAAAAAGCCCTCCGAAGAGAGCCTTTTTCTGATATTTGGAGGCTGGGGTCGGAATCGCAAACTTCGGCAATGCCTTTGTTTTCAAAGGTTTATGAAAAGTGACCTTTCATGCGTGATACCCAACGGTATACCCATAAGCGATCCCAGTTTCAAGGCGCCAGCAATATTGAGAACTAACAGTGTGTTGAAAAAATCTCAGCCAAGTGTGAGTGAAAACGGAAACTAGTTTGGCTATTCTAACTCGAACCAGCAGTGAGTCATCAGTTCAGCGCACACCAAAAATGGCTTTACAACGCCTAGAGCCTCTAAACCAATGGCGGGAAAGCGACTCCGCTAATTTATTCAATGCATCCAGTGGGCCCAATGCACAAAGTTCGGCATTTCGAAATAGATGCATAGATTTGATCCATGCCGATTCATCAGTCCTTAGGCGATGAAAAATCACAGGAAGATCGCTAGGAATACTCCCCCGTTTACCAGGCACGACCACTCGTCCTGTCCATTCAACCAGAGCAAGGTAGTCCGGAAGGCTCATGGGCAACGTTTGGACATCGCCGCATGGCTGCTGAAAGTCCATTAGCGGAAGTGACGGTTCTTCGTCAGCCATTATTCTCTGTTGCACACTCGTAAAATTTGATTCCTCTGGCGTGCTGGCCATATTTGCGCGCACTGGATTGAGATCGACATAAACCATGCATGCCAAAACTGCGCGCTCGTCCAGCAGTGCCTGACTCTTGAACCGACCTTCCCAAAAGGCTCCCGTACACTGGTCTTCGCGGTTAGATTTTCGGGCGATGTACTCATTCAGGCATTTCATGAACCAACTCACTAGTGCAGGTGCAGCACCAGGGTGGTCTGCCTTTGCAATAACTGGGTGAACACCGTACACCTGAGACCACCGGTGTATGACCTCTTCGTCAGTCCAGCACTGCGTTGCGCTTACGTCAATCCGAACCACCAGATGCAGGTGGTTGGACATCACCGCATAGGCAGCGATATCGATGGGAAAAACACCTGCCAGCAAGCCAAGTCGATCAACAACCCATTGCCGTCGATGCTCAAAATCATTGCTCCCGGCAATGCTGAACGGCAGTCTAACCCGCCAGGGAGGTTGCCATGTCCGCCG
>CAYGSW010000354.1:0-5618 GCA_964352535.1 uncultured Granulosicoccaceae bacterium
TTACGCGGAAAGCTGGCTGGAGGCAGCCCCGCCAAAATATCGCGCTTTCGGGGGGGGCCGTCGGCCGATCAGCTTATTCTCGGACAGGCTCCTAGGGTGCTTGAATTAGTACCCGTTAAAGCACATGATATAAGGGCCGTTGTTTAGATCACGTAGTTGTTGTATGTTCATAGGTCAATACTAGTCAATACAGGCGAAATGACAGAATCTCACTCTCAAGTTAAAAAGCCCTGTGTATGGGCTACCAGCAAAGAGCGTTGGGACAGCTTTCTCAATGACCCTGAGCTTGCTCGTGCGTTCGATTCTGTTAGACAAGCGATACCAGCTGCGGACAATTCGGCCGTAAACCTGGTAGCAGAGTCATCAGTGGATGCCACGGAAGAGCGCCACGAGGAAAGTGCGGACAGCATTGGGGCTCGCTTACGGGCTTATGAGACGCCCGTTACTGACGAAGTACTTCGCCAATCCATCCGCTAGTCTCAAACTGTAAAAGTTGCGTAGGCCCCACTCAAGGGCACGTCAGTCGCGCCAAGGTCAACGCCAGAGAAATTGCTGACTTTGCGATTTTTCGAGTCGACCCAGACCGCTGACCACCATGCATCAAGCCGCCAGTCTGGAGTTTCATGCATTCGACAAGGATTGCTTCAACGATCTCTATCCATCCCGGCAATTGCGCTACCTTCACTGTTATTTACGTGATCTTGACGCGCAGACCATACTGGTAGAGCCACATTATTTCGATAAGGATTATCTGTCAGAGTTTGCCGCTTTCTATAGCGTAAGTTCACGCGGGTATCCCAACACATGCCGTCGGATTCACTTTTTTGCCGACACCGTGTCTCGCGAACAGTTTGTTGAAGCGGTGTCAGGCAAAGCTCACGCCGTTGAAGCTTTGCAAAACGCCTATCTGGGATTCAGTGTCATAAGGCCGATCTCTGCCGCACCTCTTGGTTGCACGGTGCTTGCCTGGTATCCGGATGTGGGCCGGGAAACTCGTCGCGTTACCTCTCCCTCTCGAGAGTACCGTTGCCATATTGCCGGAATAGAACTCAGCGTAACAGGGCTGGCATGGCAGCAGCAGGACTCGGCGGTGGGTGCATGCGCCACGGTGGGTTTATGGAGCATGTTGCACGCCTCCAGTTTTGACAACGATCACAGCGCTCCCACTACGGCGCAAATTACTGAGGCCGCCCATCAGACAGCGGTAACCGGGGCGCGAGTATTCCCTTCCAATGGTCTGACCATCATCCAGTTGCTGGAAGCGATCAAGCGTTATCACATGGCGCCGTTTGTGATGAGCGGCGACATTCAACCCAAAAGTGCGGCAATTCGAGCCCAACCGGTATCGCGCAGTGCAGGTTTCAGCCGGGAACGTTTTGCCAGCACCTGTGCCTCGTTCATCCGTTCCGGGTACCCGGTCCTTGCCATAGGTCATTCCATCGGTAACGGCCGACATGCTATTTGCATTACGGGGTTTCGCGAGGAGCCACCGGGTGATGTGCCAGCGCGTGCTGTGAAGGCTGCTGATGAATCCATCGTCCATGTGTACATTCACGATGACAATCTGGGGCCCAATGTCAGGTTTGCCGTGAAGACGCGCAGCAAGTTCGGGCAGGTGATGTTGCTTCCGGATCCGCCAGAAAACAAGCGTGAAGGCGATAACGCTTCGCCCACCATCGGGCACCCGGCTTTCATTCCCCAGCAATTGGTTGTCTGCACACATGAGGATCTTCGAACCTCGCCAGACAAACTCAACGGCACCGGTCTGAAGATATGTGCTGACATTTCCATCGCGATGAACCAGCTGCTTGAGAGCTCGGGTTTACCCCAGCGCGGATTGCTATACAGCTGCCGTTTCATGCTGCTGCGTGATTATCTTGATCGCGAGCTGCACACATTGTTCAATTCTGATGCCGAGGCGCAGCTGTTGGGCCGTGTGCGCATGGAAGTCGTGGAGCGGGTTGTCCCGATGAGCAAGCATGTGGGTGTCGTCAGGATATCGCTGCAGGACTCGACGCCCTTGCTGGATGTGCTCTACGACACATCAGATAGCGATCTGAATCATCCTGTATTTGCGCATCTGTCGTTTGGCGTAAACGTCTGCCGTATTCTGGAAGGCGTGGAAGGGTTTGGGCAGAATCGTTTTGGTGTCCAGATAAATGCGTTTGACTGACGTGCGCACGAGTTCGTTTCCACTAAACTGTGTTGATTAGAGAATGCGAGCTGGCCGATACGAGTTCTCTGTCGCGAATTTGCAAAGAGTTTTGACCAGAACCCGTTAGATGCATTCCAATTCAATCGGGTGCGTGGCACACTATTGATGATTGTGGCTGACGTCTGCCATCTGCCATGATGGATCTAAAAGGGTCAGCTAATGCGTTATTGTACAACTAGCTGATACACACTGCGGGAGCCGTTGTATCGCTAACCTGCGACTTCAACAATATTCAATTCGCTGCCATGTTTCGTCACAATGATCTCATGATGAGATTTCGGATCGCTCAACAGCATCCACCAGCACACTTTTCGGCATACGCGATGCCTCAGCCAGCGATGCTAGCTGCAGGGCGAAATCGATGGATTGTTGTGCTGTTTTTAGTGGTTTGGGCGTATTGTGTTCAACCAAGTGCTTATGCCCAGCAGAGCGACAGCTCCTTGCTGCTGGTGAGTGTTGTCGACGAACAGGGCAATATCGGATCACCGGCCTCGCAGCCCGTATTGCTCAAACGAGCACCTTATGTAGGGATTGGTGCGGGCCGCAGCACACTGACACCTGACACGGATAATGCCATTGGTATTGACATTACGGATGATACGCAAACAGGTATTCAGCTGACACTGGGTCTGGATGTCAACAATCGCTGGTCAGTCGAACTGCATGGTGCTGATCTTGGCAGTGTGGAGCTATCCGATAATTCTTCCATCAGTTATCGCGAATTGGGTTTGAGTGCCCTTTTTTATGGTGGCGGCGCCAGGGAGCGATTCAATCGTCAAGGATGGACAGTCTTTGGTCGAACAGGTGTCGGTTCCTTATTTAATTCCGCTAGTGGGCAGGTGCGATACGAAAAGAATGAAGGGTTGCACTGGATCCTCGGAGCCGGCGTAGAGCGTTCTACGCGCAGCGGTTTAGCCTTGCGGGCTGAAGGCATTGCCTTTGATCGTGATGTCACCTATATGCAGCTTGGTTTGCTTTACCGCTTCGACAGCGCGAAGGTATGGCTGCCAACACTCCCCGGACTGGGTTCACGACGCGCTGCAATCGCACACAAGCGAGAGCTTATGTCAGGCAAGGTGGATAGGATACCCACCGAGCAGGACGCGGATGGGGATGGCGTTCTGCGTCTCGATGACAAGTGTCCCGATACCCCGTCTGGTATTGCCGTTGGTGAAAACGGGTGCGCGGTATTCAACGGTGTCATTGACGGATTGACGTTTGTGTCTGGTTCTGCTGAGTTGACGGTTGAGGCTCAGCGAGTGCTCGACAGCGTCGCCAATTCCCTGCAACAAATCCCGGAGGCTCGCGCGCGGGTTACGGCGCACACGGATAGCCTTGGCGAGGCTGATGCCAATATGCGATTGTCGCAACAACGCGCTCTTTCTGTTGCACGTTATCTGGTGAATAAGGGCATTCGAAAAGCCAGACTGGAGGCACGGGCATTCGGAGAAATTCGACCGATTGATACCAATGCCACTGTGCAGGGACGGCGAAACAACAGGCGAGTCGAGATAGACTTGATCGCAGAATGAACGTGATCTTCCGGTTGAGTCTAACGAACAACGACAATATTTGTCGGTTGTGATTCAATGCGGGCGAGTGGGCCGGGTCACGGTGTGACAACAGCCTTGAGTTTCAACGAACATGAACATGCAATAACGACTCTATGGATAACGGCGCTCTGGTTTTCATCATTATCATCGAGGCAATTGTCATCGTCTGGCTGGCTAGCAAGCTAAAGCAGTACCAGAAATTCGAACACTTGCTCAGCCCTGCTGCTGGAGGATCTGCGGCAAATTCATCCGGCAAAGCGTCAAGCGCTACGCCTATGGAACAGACGCCGGTTAGCTCTGTTTCACCCGACAAGGCTAACGCAGCAACTCAAGCTGTTTCAAATTCTGTCAGTGCCTCACAGGACACCGAGGAAGAACTGCTGGACATGCCGGGCGTTGATCCTGAGGACAACATTGAGGAAGCAAAACGTGTGCAGCTGGTTATGGCTCGATGCCGGTACGCCGAGTTCTACCTGGAGCAGCTCGATGACGATTACGAGCTTGGCCAGTTTCAGCGGATTGTGAAAAGTTGCAAAAACACCGCACGCAATATCGAAGATCCGTTTTTTCGCGCTAGTGCCTTGCAGCCCATTGTGATGCTATTGCACAGAGCGGAGATGACTCGTCAACGCGACCAGCTGCTCGAAGAGGTCGATGATGAGTTAGTCAGGCAGCGGATCACTGACGAATTAGCTGTCTCCGGGAGCTGATCGACGAGAATCCGTCAGAAAATCAACTGAGTTCGGAATTGCCTGTCGTTGACATCCATTGATCTGAGCGGTTTTTACCGCGTAAGTACTCTGGCCCGATTGTTCGATAGGTTGCCCGTGATTTTCCGGTACGCACCGTTATCCGTATCGGGTGCATCGCCCGGGCCGACGTTGCTCAATCAAGGGTCATTCAGAGCGTGGCACACAAGTGGCTGAAGACATGTTGGGGTACACTGTGACGCTTCTGGGCTTCTAGTTCCATGGGTGAGGCGAGTTTCGATGAGTAACGGTAAAGCAACGCAGAACGGTCCGTATCGGGTAGAAGTCGAGTCAGGCAAGAGTTATTTCTGGTGCGCTTGTGGACAAAGCGCAAATCAGCCTTTCTGCGACGGTAGCCATAAGGGTAGTGAGTTTTCACCCGTCAAGTATGTGGCAGAAAAAGATGGCATGGCCGCGTTTTGCGGATGTCGCCAGTCAGGCAGCCAGCCAATGTGTGACGGTACACACCGCAGTCTTTCGGAGTCCTGATCAGCGCGTTAGCGCTAAACTCCCAGAACCATAATCAGCGGGTCTGTGTGTTTTTCGAGTAAGGCAGAAGTCCCGAAAAGCACACGCCCCTGGCTGGAATGCTGTTCATGGTGCTGGCGACGTTTGTGTTCGCCGTATAGGACGCCATCACCAAGTCGCAGACCACTGAGCTACCATTCTCTCAGATCGTCTTTATCTTGATTGAGCGAAAAATCTCGTCGCTCAGGGCGAGGACGAAAGCGAACGTTAGAAGTGTGTTAGCGTCTTGATGCGGTATAGCATACCGTGTAGGCCTGTGGAGGGGAGGATGTCAACGGAACACTGATCATTCGTCGACTGGGCACTGAGGTATTAGAGCCCTATGCGGTATTGCCATTGATACGGGCTGTGCTGTACACACACTACAACCTGTTGACGCGGCGTGTATCCAGGAAGGATTCCTGCGCTACCTCTCTGGTGTACTTTGGCGTTGTGGGTGCCGTGGCATCGGATCTGGTTGCCATGGCGCGGTAGCAGCCAATGAGCAATACCGAAACCCCACTGCTTGCCTATCTGTGTATCACCTCCATTATCGCTCACATGATGCTGATGAAAGCGCTGCAGCTTACCTAG
>CAYGSW010000355.1:0-5589 GCA_964352535.1 uncultured Granulosicoccaceae bacterium
CTGGATGATTTCATCATTTCCAATTTTATCAAGGGGGCAGGTGTTGAAACCTTGCCTACGGCGATTTTTGGTTCTGTCAAGCAAGGCATCAAGCCAAACATCATGGCGTTAAGTACCCTGATGCTGCTGTTTTCTGTGGCGATAGTAACAGCGTCTTATTTTATAGGGCGAAAGGACCATGAGCCCGGCGAGGTGCATAATGCTTGACCTGAAGTTCATGGCTCTGAGATCAGGATGTCTTTGTTAATGATAATCCAGCCTCCTAGTAACCCGCAGGGCCAAGCTTGGCGGTCTACATCTTGTTGGCCCGGAAACCAAAAAGATTTTTGTGTTTTTACACGTTAGACGGTAATCTGAACCGATCATCAATGCTCAACAGCAGGAGTTGTTTTCAATGAAGCGCGTGCCAACAAACGTCCCGAATTGTTTTCCAACCGCAGTGGCGGCAGCGCTGGCCACAGTGCTCTCGGCAACGCCGATCATGGCGCAGGCAGAGGGCGAGCTGTCGATATACCATTGGTTCGAGTACATCCCGCAAGAGCTGCTTGACAAATTTTCAAGCGAGTACGATGTTGAGGTCACCATGGATACTTTCGACAGTAACGAATCCATGCTGGCTGCACTCAAGGCCGGCAAGCTGGGCTCGTACGATGTTGCAGTGCCAGGCGACTACATGGTTCAGATCATGGCCGAGGAAGGCCTGCTCGACACCATTGCAGAAGGCGAGTTGGCCAACTTTGGCAACATTGAAGAGCAATGGCTGAATGTGCCTTTCGATAACGGCCGAAAGCACTCCATACCTTATCAGTGGGGATCGACCAGTTTTTCGGTCAATCGTGATGTGTACCAGGGCGATATCAGCAGCACCGACATCCTGTTCGATCCACCAGCAGAACTCAGCGGCAAGATCAATATGCTCGACAGCCAGGGAGAGGTGATGTTGATCGCTTCTCTGCATCTGGGCATGGAGCAGTGCAGCCAGGATCGGGAACAACTCAAGGCGCTGGACGAATTGCTGCAGGGTGCGAAACAGCATTGGGCCTCTTTCGGGTCAGACATTGCCAAGGATGTTCTGGTATCAGGTGATGCTGCTGCCGGGATGATCTACAACGGTTTCTCTGCCAAAGCCCGTGAAGAGGGTGCCAATCTTGAGTACGCATATCCGGAACAAGGTTATGTCGTATGGATGGATAACGTTGTTCTGCTAAACGACGCCCCTAACAGAGACAATGCGATCAAGTTCATGGATTTTCTACTTGAGCCGGAGAACATTGCGGCGGTATCAAATTTTGCGCAATACTCCGCCGGAGTTACTGGCGTAGCGGAATTCCTTGATCCTGCATTAGCCACCATGCCAGAGGCCAATCCGCCTGCCGAGGGTCCTGCCGGCACCTTCATTGCAGTTTGTGATCAAGCCACTCAAGAGGTGTACGACCAGTTGTGGACGCGTCTGCGCAAATAATGCCTCAGACCACCGTAACGGTACACAGGATATTTTTTTGCAAGAAACAGGTGGCACAACTCTGTTGCGGCTCGTGAATAGTCAAGTCTAACCATGTCGATGACAGAAGTAGAGACGCTGATTGTTGGTGCAGGTCAAGCTGGACTGGCATTGAGTGAACACCTTTCGCGCGCGGGTATTTCGCATATTGTGCTGGAGCGTCACCGGATTGCAGAACGGTGGCGCACCGAGCGCTGGGATTCGCTAGTGGCCAATGGCCCGGCCTGGCATGATCGTTTTCCCAGTATGCAATTCAAGAATCTTGACCCTGACGGGTTTGCGACCAAGGATGCGGTGGTGGAATACTTTGTCGACTATGCGGCCATGATCAAGGCGCCGGTTCGCTGTGGCGTAGAGGTTCTGCAGGTGAACAAGATAGAGGGTCGTCGAGGGTTTCGTGTGCAGACATCAACCGGGAACATCAAAGCTGATACCGTGGTTGCAGCAACAGGCGCCTTTCAACGTCCTGTGTACCCAAGCTTTGTGCCAGAGACTACCGGCCTTGAGCAGATACACTCAAGCGCCTATCACAACCCTCAACAGTTGCCGGAAGGTGGCGTACTGGTGATTGGCGCTGGTTCATCCGGAACACAGATTGCTGAAGAGCTGGTGGATTCAGGTCGGCAGGTCTATCTGTCTGTCGGTGCTCATGATCGACCGCCACGACGTTATCGGGGGCACGATTTCGTGTGGTGGCTGGGGGTGCTTGGCAAGTGGGATGCACAGGCACTGGCACCGGGCCTTGAACACGTGACCATCGCGGTCAGTGGTGCTCATGGAGGCAAGACAGTAGATTTCAGGCGTCTTGCCGAAAAAGGTTTGATGCTGGTGGGACTCACAGAAGCGTTTTCTGACGGCGTCATGCAGTTTGCGGACAATCTGGGCAGCAACATTGCCAAAGGTGATGCCAACTACCTATCGGTGCTGGATGAAGCCGATGCTTATATCGAGCGTAACGGTCTTGATCTTCCCGAAGAGCCTGAAGCTCGCCACCTTGGACCTGATCCGCAATGTGTATCACATCCGATCCTGCAGCTGGATCTTGCAGAAGCGGGTGTTTCGAGCATCATCTGGGCTACCGGTTATGCCGTGGACTATAGCTGGCTTAACGTGGATACGTTTGATGAGAGCGGCAAGCCAAAGCATCAGAGAGGTGTATCGATGGAGCCTGGCGTGTATTTCCTCGGCTTGCCGTGGCAAAGCAGGCGTGGTTCGTCATTCATCTGGGGTGTTTGGCACGATGCAAAGTTCATCGCAGATCAAATTGCAATACAAAAGCAGTATTTTGAACACCATGCTCACTCTCAGCCTCAGCGCAAGACTCAGCGTGTGTGACAATGACTGACTTGACTGATTTGCATGTGCCCATCCCTTAGCTTACGGAACCTCAATGATTCATCAGCGCATACGCCCATTTAATACCAGTGACACGTATCCGGAACAGAATCTCGACAACGACCTTGCGCAGGCTGTTATTGCCGGCAACACCATCTACCTCAGAGGGCAATGCCCGCAAGATCTTGACACAGGCAAAAACATCGACAGTTGCGACCCTGTTGAGCAGACCCACAAAGTCATGCAGAACATCCAGCAACTGATCGAGGAATGTGGTGGACAGATGGGACACCTGGTAAAGCTGGTTGTATACATCACGGATGTGCGGCATCGCGAAGCGGTTTATCGCACGATGGGGGAATACATCAAGGGTGTACATCCAGTGTGTACCGGACTTGTGGTTCAGGCGCTTGCACGTCCCGAGTGGTTGGTGGAGATTGATGGTACGGCTGTGCTGCCCGAGAAGAGCAACACATGACATTTTCCATTGCGGCGCGCTGTGAAGCAACCGGTATGTTTGGTCTGGCTGTATGCAGCTCATCCCCCGCGGTGGCTGCCCGATGTGCGTTTGCACGAGCAGGTGTAGGTGCCGTATCCACGCAGAACATCACCGATCCCTCTCTTGGGCCGCGGTTACTGGATTTAATGGCACTGGGGGCATCGGCAAGGGATGCCATGGCGATTGTTTGCAAGGCCAGCGACAACATCGAGTTTCGTCAGTTAACAGCTGTTGATGCAAGCGGTGTTAGTGCAGGGCACTCGGGCAGTCAAAGCCTGGGAATTCATGCGCACAGTTGCGATACGAATGTGGTGTGCGCAGGCAATCTACTCAGCGATCAGACGATACCCGAGCAGATGGCCAGAGCATTCACGGCCGAGAGTCGATTACCTCTGGCAGATCGATTGTTGAATGCCATGCAAACCGCCCTTGCTGCAGGCGGCGAAATGGGTCCGGTACATTCTGCTGGCTTGTTGCTGGTGGACAAGGTGTCATGGCCTGTGGCCAGTTTACGCATTGACTGGCATGAGGCGGCATCCCCGATTGACGAGCTGGTGTCGCTGTGGTCACTCTATGAACCACAACTGGAAGACTACGTGACACGTGCCATGGATCCAGCGTCAGCACCTAAGTATGGGGTGCCTGGAGATCCATAGCCTGTTAGGGCACAATGCAAGAGCGCTGCATCGTTATGCCTTGAATGCTGTGACATTTTCTGATGACGCACTGTCCAGTGCGTTGAGCAACGCAGATCGTTCTTCAGAGCTCATCTCTCGCCACTGTCCGATGCCGAGGCCATTCAACGTCATGTGCATGACTCGAACGCGTTCTAGATTTGCTACCGCATAGTTGAAGTGTTGACACATACGACGAATCTGCCGGTTTAGTCCCTGCACCAGAATGATTCTGAAAGTTCGCTGTGAGAGCTTCTCAACCAGACACTCCTTTGTGACTACTCCCAGTATGGGCACGCCAAGACTCATGCCAGCAATAAAGTCTTGAGTAATATCCTTATTCACCGTGACCACATATTCCTTTTCGTGGAGATAGTCAGAGCGAAGAATCCTGTTGACCAGATCACCCCTGTTAGTCAGAACTATCAAACCCTGAGAGTCTTTGTCCAGTCTGCCTACGGGAAATATTCTGGTTCTGTAGCCAACAAAATCAACGATGTTGCGCTTATCAGTGGGTGCAGACGTACAGACGATCCCAACGGGCTTGTTAAGCACAATCAAGACAACTTGATCGGTGTTTAGGGGTTTGATTGCCACGCCTTTCAGGGTTACGTTGTCACCCGAAAATACCTTATCGCCCAGCGTGGCCCGTCTTTCATTGATCAAGACATCGCCGTGCCTGACATGCGTATCTGCGGCTTTCCTTGAGCAGATGCCTGTAGCACAGATGAACTTGTTAATACGAATAGGGGATTGACTGGAAATCAGCTTACTCGACTCTCATCAACGCTCTTGCATGGCTACACGAACACCCAATGCAATATAGATACTGCCAACAAATTTTCCTTGCCAGCGCGCAATCGCAGAGCTCTTGCGTAAGTAGTTGCCTAGTCGGCCTGCACCGAATGCAACGGTTACGGTGCTCAAAAGCCCCATCATCACAAACAACAGTCCCAGTTGCATCAACTGCAGCCAGACAGCACCATTCTCAGGTTTTACAAACTGTGGCAGAAACGCCAGAAAAAACATGGCAGATTTGGGGTTGAGCACTTCGGCAAGTACAGCCTGGCGAAAAGCCTTGACAGGAGATAACGTTGCGCTGGAAGCTGTGTAGTCAAGCTGCACCTTTTCGCGAATGGCGCAAATACCCAGATACACCAGATACGCAGCTCCCAGTAATTTGACAA
Organism: uncultured Granulosicoccaceae bacterium; assembly: GCA_964352535.1. GTDB lineage: Bacteria > Pseudomonadota > Gammaproteobacteria > Granulosicoccales > Granulosicoccaceae > Granulosicoccus. Next base: position 5,197 of record CAYGSW010000355.1, read on the forward strand.
TTGTGAAAAGCGTGGCAGATGCGAGAACAATGGCAGAAATGCCGATCACCGCCAACATGGTGTGAATGACATCTCCAACGGCTATTCCAGCGCCTGTAGCCAATCCCACGCGGGTTCCAGAGCTGGACGCCCTGGCAAGTGTTAGTACAACAGCTGGCCCCGGAATGATGACGAATCCAAGTAGAACGGCTATGTAGGTGATGAGTGTTGTTTGATCAATCATTATCCGATATTACCTCGTTGTAGAGTGAGGTGTCGAGGGTGCGAAATGCTGCCAGCAGCGCGTGAGTGGTCAGAGACCGGCAATGTGCAGCGGGGCAGTTGACGTCACCGTGTTTTTGCACGATTATGGCAGTGCTTTCGGGAAGACGTTTTTCCCGAGCTGTAAGCGGG
>CAYGSW010000356.1:0-5576 GCA_964352535.1 uncultured Granulosicoccaceae bacterium
TTGCCACAACTTAAATCAGAAAATGTCCAGTTTGGTTTGTGCGGAAAATAGGTTGGAGTTTTCATATTCAGCACTTTTCTTGGACGGTTGTTGAGTTTGTCCTGTACTTGTCTAATATCGTCATCGGTGATTGTGGTGAAGTCGCAGTCCTTTGGGAAGTACTGCCTTATCAGCCCGTTTGTATTCTCATTCGTACCTCGTTCCCAAGATGAATACGGATGAGCGAAGTAAACCTTTCCATCAAGCGTTTCCGAGATCTTCTCGTGCTGTGCGAACTCTTTGCCGTTGTCCAAGGTGCAACTGCTGAACAACTCCTTCACTGATGAAAGACAGCGACAGATGACCTCCTGTACGGCTTGTGCGCTCTTGAACGGCACCTTCGCCATAAAGGTATAGCGCGTGCTTCGATCGACCAATGTGACGATGGCCTGCTTGTGTTTTGAGCCGATAATCAGATCGCCTTCCCAGTCTGCTCCAGGCTCGTCACGCGCCTCTACACTCGCAGGACGCTCTTCTATCGATACCTGGTTTGGTATCTTTCCTCGCCGCTCTTTTCCGCTACCGTAGCGCTTGCGACGCTTCACACGCTCACGCAGATACGTATACAGATCACCTCCAGTTTGCTTATCCAGGATGATGTGCTGATAGATTGTCTCGTGGCTGATCTCCAGTATCCCATCCTCCTTCAAGCGTAGGCTAATTTGCTCCGGGCTCCACTGATGCTCACTCAACAAGTGTTCGATGAAGTGCCAGTCACTCGCTGTGAAACGTCCGGTGTATTTTCCCTGTTTTCGTTGATCACAAAGCCTTTGTGCTTGTATCGGGCGATAGCCGCGACCACCGGTATTACGCGCAATCTCTCGACTAATAGTGGACTTGTGTTTACCCACAACCTCTGCGATGAATGTCAATGTGTGCCCTGCTTTCAACAATGCGGATATCTGGTATCGTTGCTCACTGGTGAGCTGCGAGTAAATTGCCATGTGTTCTTCTCAATTCTGTCAGGAATGAAGGTCGTACCATGACTATCGTAGCTCACCTTCACTACCCGGTGGGTTGAGTTGCACTTAACTGTTGAATCCAAGCATTATTAACGATGATGATCGCCCAAGTTAGCAATCTGCAGACTGGCGAGTTTGTGCACACCTTGGGTGATTCACATATCTACCGTAATCTTTTTGAACAGGTTAAGACGCAGCTGGCGCGTACGCCGAAGACGCTACCGGTAATGAAGATCAATCACGTAGTCGCTGATCGATTCGCGTTTACCTATGATGATTTCACGCTGCAAGGGTACAAAGCTGATCCGTCTATCGCCGCACCTATTGGGGTCTGATGCTCGAGCTTCAGTTCCAGAGCGCTTGTGATGTCGCTGGTGCCAACTCTCACTAAACAGAGCAATTTCCGTTAACTTTGTGAAGGGCGATATCAAGGGTGCTCTGCAAGCCTCTGTATGTCTGCTTTACTGATACTGAGTGACCCCTTAGTTCTGCGACCAAAGAGTACTCACAGGTAGCGCAAAAATCCCATCGCCAAACGTGAGTTTATGTTCGCCAAGATAAAAGACGATTCCCGTGAATTTTTTGGACTTGCCGGGACCAACCTTGGTAAAGCTTCGCAGGTTTTTCAGACTACCTTCAGTAATTGTGCTAGACGCTTTGACTACTATGCCAACCAGTCGGTTCGCACTTTCAGCAAGAAGGTCAATCTCTTTCTGGTTTGTACTTCGCCAGTGATACAGTCTGAAATCGTTTTGCAAATTGGGTAGTGATTTTTGCAACTCCCCGTGCACGAATGATTCAAGCATCGGGCCAAGCGCAGTCGGATTTGCATGAATATGGAAGGTTTGCGCTGTCATCTGGCGTAGTGCCGCAGCGATGCCTGTGTCTACAAAATGAAATTTGGGCTGTTTTATGTCACGCTTGTTTTCACTCGACGTCCATGCAGGAAGTTTCACAATCATGGAAAGTCGAATGAGTACATCCATGTATTCTTCGACTGTTGGACGTTCAATGCCGATCAATCGGGAGAGTGTCGTGGTGTTTGTCTCGCAAGCCGTACGTGCGGCCAGCTGATCAATCAAGCGTCGAAGTGCATCTGTTTTGCGAACGCGTAGAATATCAGCCACGTCACGATCAACGACGGAATCGACATAGCTTTGATATTGACGGTTACGTTGACGGGTTTCTAATTCTTGAATTTCAGGAAAGCCGCCTCGCAGGATGATGTCGATATACTTCGCTCGGTTTGTTGTTTCAGGCGTGCCGATGTCAGCCAGAGAAGGTGATCCGGATATAGCCCAATCCAGTAACCGGCAAGGTTTACGTTCGAGTGACTCAGAGACTGTCAAAGGCCACAACTTGATAGTTCTCATTCTTCCTGCAAGTGAGTCAGCAACCTCCAGGGTAGTAAACACGTTTGACGAACCCGTCAGAATAAATTGACCTTTACGACGATCTTCGTCAACGATTTTCTTTATCGCCAAAGCCATTGTTTTCGACCGTTGTGCCTCGTCGATGATTAAGGGATGGTCACCAATGTTGTCCATCAGCACCCTTATTTGTTCTTCCGGGTCATTTTCGATGGCGTTGAGCAGTGGCTGATCGTCTAAAGTCACAAAACGCACTTGTGAGCGACCTGCCGCGAAAATATCGCGCACAAACGTGGTCTTTCCGGCTTGGCGTGGGCCGATGATGTTGACGATACGCGTTGATGCGAGCGCTCCCTGGAGCTCATCGGTCAAATGCCGAGGTTTAAAAAGTGAATTGGGTTTCATCGAGATTCTCTAGAAATGTCAACGATTAGTCGGGGAAGCAGGTAGATGGGGATTATGATGGTGTATGCAATATGTATAATAATAAATATACGAAATGAATAATAAAAATAATACATAATGTATTCTAGAAAAAATGCAATTCGTATATTAAATGTTGTATAAAATGTATTTTACTAAATATGTTATAAAGTAAATATAGTTTGTGCAATATGTATAATAGAATGCGGAGATCTGCACTATATCACTTCCCTTGATGAGGCTTGGATTTGAAAGCGAGCGCGGTCAGTTCTGCTCACAGCAGCTTTTCAAGCGCCGTTCTGTGTTCGGCATGTTTCGCTGGATTGTCAGCCTTGAGCTTGAGTAGATTTTGAACTTTCCAGCGAACGGCAGGAAGCTATGCAGACTGTGGCAGCCCGATTACTTCAACGTCTGGCACGCCATCTATCAGTGATTGTAGGAGCATAGTGGCGCGTTCATTGAGGCGAGACTGCATGTCGGCGATCAGCTGGGTGCGTGTTGCGAAAAGTGCACCAACTGCCACTGGCACGTTTGTCATGCCGGTAAATTCGTTGGTTGAGGGCTTATCGAGATCAAGCAAATTAGGATCAAGTAATTCATGCGGAGGGCGGCCCGAGCTTGCGAGATAGATCAGGAAGGTACGGAACAAACCGTCGGTCAAGCCTTCATTCTCAAATAGCAATTTGACGTCATAAAGATCGCGGAGATGTGGCCGGTCGAGCGCGGCGTTGAGCTTGCCTGGGAATAAATCCTCGAATAACCACCACCTGCATTTCGACAAATCCAAAAGTCGCTTGCACGTTTTTGGTCACGAGCTTGCGCGCTAGCGGATGAACTGTGCCGCTCGATTTCGTCTCGATTCCTGCGATTTTCGTCAATCACAGGGTCAGCCGATTTTCGCCGACTGATTTTTCCGCCAATTAGTCCAACCTAGATACCCTGTGTTAATGCTAAGCCGAAGAGAAGCGAACTCGTTTGATCCGGTTGTAGCACAAGGTGGAGGACTAGACAAAGGCATCAAATCCATCCTGTGCTTTCACCGTGCTTTACCTGCTCCAATAGCACGCTTGAGTTCGGAGATGTTGCCTTCGACACCGGCACGAAAACTCTTCCATGCGACAAGTGTTTTCTTCTTGACGCCCATCATCGTGTAACTCATTCCCGCTGGCTTGTTGATCACGGTTCGACGAACCCCCAGCGCCTTGGCATCCCTTACAGTTTCCTGGTTGGCATAACAACCATCAGCCACAATTGTCGTTGGCACCTGGCCATGATTTTTCTGTGCCACGTAGAGCTGGGCTGAGTCGTTGAATAGGCCTCTAAGATCTGCATGCAGCGTCTCGGGATCGACCGATTGATTACGCTCAAGCTGGCCTATCGCAGCAACCGCCTCGGCAATGATCGGTGCATTCGCCGGATTGTCAGCAAGCTGTTCTCGCAAGATGACACCCAGCCTTCGACCGGGTGCGCACAGCAATATCAGGGCGCGTACCGCAAACAACTTGCGCTCGGCGACAACGATCGCAATCATCGCCCCCTCACTATGCGCAGCTAACCAGACATCCCCCGTCAACTGCGGAATATCGGCGATAACACCAAGCCAGCTCTCGACATCGTCAGCGTAACGCTCAAACGATACATCGTTACCATCGCCTGCTGCGATGCTTCCACCCAAGCCCCGTTTGTCAAAACGAACGGACGCAACACCGCGTTCAGCCAACGCCTTCGGCAAGCAGCCGATAAGTGGACGCGGTGACACCGCCCGGCGTGTTGCCATCACGGTCAGTAGCACCCGAACCCGGAATAATCAGCACCGTGTTGTATGGCGGTTCAATGTGTCCAGGAAGCTGCAACGTACCGGCAAGGTCGCCCTTGGCACTAGCCGCTCCGATAGGGCGAGACTCAAAAGCCACAGAATCTTCGTGAGCTGGCACGGTCATGCAGAGCAACACAAGATTGACAGCAAACACACAAAAGCCGGATGTACGGCGGAATGCGGGCATGGGCTTGGTGCCTGAATGTTTTTCACGACATCAAAATACGATACTTGCTGAATAGGATCAGGTGTCAGTGCTGTGGTTTCTTAAAAGACCGAGTCCTGATCTGGAAATCGTGATACTGTGGGAAAAAAATCCTTTTACTATTAATCAGGATTGTTGATAAACAACTCTGGATTGATGGGATTGATGGGATTGATGGGCTCGTTCCAGTACAGGGAAGGTCGTTTGCATGTCGTCTAATTCGCTATCAGCAAGAGCGTTGTCGCCAATTGGCATACATAGCAAGTTCATCGTAGTTGACACACTGATTGTCATGCTGCTGGCTTTATTACTTGCTATTAGCGCCGGTGATGTACACGCGCTGGGCGATGAAGGGTGTAACACGCCGGCCGAGAACGACAGTTGTAGCGAGGCTGAAGCCAGTTCCGATCCGGGTAGTACCGGTGAGTCGAATCTGCCGTCTGATACAGGCGGCAATCCGGTCAACCTGATGACCGGCAACAAATCCCAGGTTGAGATTGACTTTGCTATCCCAGGTGCGAAGACCGTTCTTAATCGCCAGTACAACAGCGGTAACGCTGATGCCAACATGGGGCTTGGACAAGGTTGGCGCCACACTTACTCAGTTAGCCTGTACGACTCGGGCAACGGTGCGCGTGAGATTGTGCAGAGCAATGGCACCCGCATCCGCTTTACCCCCGATGCTTACAATTATCAGGGCCAACCCCTGATGCGTGGCAGCGCACCGCATCTGGGCTATGTGGTGCAGAGCGACACCCATC
>CAYGSW010000357.1:0-1520 GCA_964352535.1 uncultured Granulosicoccaceae bacterium
GCTAAGATTCCACGTCTGGTAGTCATTTTGGCTGTCAGAAAATATCATATTGCCGTTGCTCCACTTTAACTTGATGTGGCAATGGCGTGTGAATACGATCTTATAGTCAGGCATGAAACTAAAGTACTTCCATTTGATTGTATGATAGAAGTTTGGAATCAAACGCCTGCATTACATGAACAACTTCACAAGTATATCAACACATTATCAAAAGAGATTTTGACAAATTTACTTGATCTCTACATAGCTTACCTCACCCAAGACGAGATTTCTGACATGCTGAAAGAGCATGTAGGTGTACCAATAGTTGAAACATCAGATCAACGCAAAATTTTTCATAAAGACGAAGTAGATGCTCTGTTGTATCTAGCAGAACCTGCCACATTAGCTGTGCATCTGCAAACAAGCTCAGAAGTAGCAAAAGCAAAAGTATCACAGCAAACTGTTGTTTCACTCAAGTATATTTGGGGCAAGCTAACAGATCATCTTAGCGACTCGCAAGAAAACTATCCACGAGTAGCATTTGCTGATTCTTCTACAGCCTTAGAGTTACCTAAACATATATTCTATGCCACAAATGATGAAAAACAATTTGTGACTACCATACGAGTAAAGAAAACCTCTGTGCAACTGACACTACATGAGGTCGGTGATAGTCTACGTGGCAATACAGTGTCTATTAGGCTGAGAAGTGGCTCAGATGTACTAGGGCATATAAAAGTAAATGATCTACAACCTTCTAAGGTAATTGAAATTTCTGCCAATGTAAAACAAGTACAAGCTATCACTTCCATAGATGTACAAGTAATTGAGGATAACTAACTTGAGTGATCTATATTTGGATCTACGGCGTATATGTAATCAACTACGTCTTGCTCTGAAACAAGATGATGAGGATAAGGCATACGACTTTGTAGAGGCAATTAAACATCAATCATCTGAAAAACAATTTCTTGAAGATATGTACGATGAGCGATTATTGTCGGAACTCGTTCTTCTACTAGAAGAGTACAATGACAACGAACCAGAACAATATTTGAGCATACTCAAAAATCACCTGAACACAGTTAGGTTTATTCATAAAAAGCTATTCGCTGTTCTAGACTACGATATTAGCCTACAAGATTTGCTGTATGTGCATTTGAAATACTGGGAAGTCTTTGATAAAGAAATCAATTGTATCTTCGAGCACCACATGGAGAAGCTATCTGATATTCGAGAAAAATTACCTCTAATTGATCGCCTAAATGGATTCTTCGAGACCTATTTTAACATAATAGAAAACCATGCGGATTGTGATCATCAACATGTTGGGATAATTAAAAATGCTGTCGAACGAGCACTAAAATCATATGAATGGTATGCTCAAGAATATAAAGTCAATGGATTATTCGCTATCAACCATACGGAAGGTGCAGTATATGGCATTAAGATCCGTCAAGATCCTGCCTCTATTACAGATAATTCCATTGATTTCTTAAATAAAGTTTCTCCAACCCTTGAAACTGCCGAGAATAGTG
>CAYGSW010000357.1:1530-5508 GCA_964352535.1 uncultured Granulosicoccaceae bacterium
TGCATTGCGATGTGCTAAAAGCAAATCAGCCAGTGTCAAGCATCATTCATTTGGCATCGAAATCAGCCGTTCCGATTTGCAATATGACGGAGATTCCATCGGTCTAGCTCTAACAATAGGCATCTTAATTTGTGTTGATTCTATAGAATTAGATATATATACCGCATTGACTGGTCATGTGGAATGGAATACTGGCAAGATAAGTCGAATAGGCTCTCTTGAACAGAAGATTCGAGCAGCTCATTCTCAAGGAATACGTCGTATCTTTTATCCTCGAGACAATCAACTATCGCCAACAGTACATGATAATATTAAGTGCATTCCCGTTGATAATATAGATGAGGTGCTTTCCCATCTCAAAGAACAACATTACGACACTAACAGTACTTCTGACGCTGTTATTAATCGAGCATCAAACTTGCTCAACCGTAAACATATTCGTCTTATTGACAAAAAGAATCCAACAGCACACCAAATACAACTAGTATTTTCCGATAACATAGAAAATATGAAAGTGGATTTATGGCCTAAAAGCATGAAGCACAAGGTAGCCAAGCCTACTTCGCCATTAGGTAAAATAATTGATGATATATTCAACACTTTGTTAGGGGACAAAACTGGAAAATCTTTAGGACGTGATAGAGCCAAGTATTCGCCTGCCACGCCACAACTTCGTGAAAAGATTAGGCAGCAAGTCTTCTTATTATCGGAGCCTATTCAAGTACAAGAAGAAGCTGAGAATAATTGCCTATATCGAGCAAAAGTAACACAAGGATCACAAACTGTTTTTGTCAGACAGTTTCATTCAGGCACACTAACCCTCGAAGGAACCCTCCCACTCTTTGAAACTGTCAACAAGCAGATTGCCGATCTGTTGGGGGGTATTGAAAATATTCCCAGTGGTAATAATAAGTCTGAAAAACTAGCAGCTCAAGAGGCAGCAGTTCGCAATATTGTGTTGAGCGCAGAATGGATTGGCACCGATGAATCAGGAAAAGGGGATTTCTTCGGACCTTTAGTTACAGCAGCCGTATTCGTTAATGCACAAATTGCAGAACAATTGACTGAGATTGGCGTTGCAGATAGTAAAAAAATATCAGATAAGAAAATACTAGAGCTAGCTCCTCAAATATTTCGTATATGTGGTAATCGCTGCAAATGGGTAGACCCATATCCTGAAACTTATAATCAGAAATATGCTGAGTTCAAAAAAGAGGGTAAAAATCTAAACACCCTACTCGCATGGATGCACACCCGAGCATTAGAAGATATTTTGGAGCGTTTTAAGCCTCAAGGAGAGATTGTCGTTGTAATTGACAAATTTGCAGATGAAAGGTTTATCAATAGCAAATTGATGGCTAACGCCAAGAATACCAATCTTCGATTGGAACAATTACCAAAAGCAGAAATCAACATTGCTGTAGCAGCTGCTTCAATTGTTGCTAGAGCACGTTTCTTACAGAGAATGCAGGAGATGTCAGGAAAGTATCAAGTAGAGTTCCCGAAAGGAGCGTCAGATCCTAGAATCATTGAGATCGGAAAACAAATTGTTGCTCAATATGGTCGCGATGAGCTGGCTAAAGTAGCGAAAATACACTTCAAAACTGCAAACAAGATATTATCAGGAAGGGATTAGATATGGATCCTGTACAATCTCTCAATGAAATAATTCAACATGCTGAAACTCTTGAAACAGAAAAGAACTGGGGAGGAGCAATTAAGCAATATTCACTTGCTCTAATTTCTGATCCCAATAATCCTGAACTAATGGATAAAATGGGATGGTGCCTATCTCGCAATAAGGAATACGATGATGCAGTTATTGTATTTAAAGACTTAGTAAATCTGCAACCCCAAATAGCTAAGTGGTACTATATGGTTGGCTATCAATTCTATGCTCAAGAAAAGTACACTGAAGCTATTGAGTGGTTTGGAAAATCTTTACAAATTGACGATAATAATATGAAGGTTCTGTATCGTTGTGGTAGAGCATATGTATATCTCTCACAATCTGAAGTTGCTGTAGACTATTTCACGAAATGTGTAAACATTTGGCAATCTTTTGACAATTTGGATAAGCAAAAAATATTCGAGCATGAATACAGTAGATCGTGTTTTCACCTAGGTAAATATCTTCTTGATGTCCGCAAAAATCCCGAGCGTGCAATAAATGCATTTGAACAGGCATTGAGTTATACAAATCCTGAAGCGGATGATTATTATAACTTTGGGAAAGCTTTATTCGAAGCTAATCGATATCAAGATGCTCTTGAAAATTTTATAAAAGCGCAAGGGCTTAATTCTCACAAAGAATATATTATACGTTATATTGGAAAAACCTATCTCAAACTCGATAATTACCAATTAGCCGAGCAAACATATTTATCTATCCCACCTAGAAAGAGGAAGCCTTATATTCTCCGAGAAATGGCAGAGGAATTATATATTCCTCAAGGTGAATTTGGTAAAGCAATTGATGTATTAAAAATAGCTAACCGAATTGAGGCAGAGAATTACTACGGACATTATCTTATAGGTGAGTGTTACCTTGAACGAGGCGACATTGTCACAGCATATCAAAGTTTTCAAAAAGCTAATGCTGAATGCAACTCTATTAATCGAACATCACAGAACATCACGGCTCGATTAGAAGCTATTAAAGAAAGAGCAGAACTAGAGAATATAGATTTAGAGAACTACCATTCACCTACTGACGGTAACATCATTAAGACTTTCAATCATGATCGGGGATTTGGATTTATAAAAAGGCATAAGGATACCGATGTTTTCTTTCATATCTCAGAAGTTTCCAATCCTGATCAAATTTCAATAGGCTCAAGTGTAATATATGATCGAATTGAGGAATCAAAAAAAGGTCTCGCTGCAGTTAAAATCACAGTAATGGACTAAGTCTAGCTATTCAATATCTAGCAAAAGAATATATTGCCTTTAATTAGTAATCACAGGCTCAAATCAGGCAATTCACCTAGTACGACAGCATGATTACGTGCTCTGGAAAGCCCTACATATAATAGTTGTTGAGCGACATCAACACGAAGTTTGTCTAATTCAGACAGGATCACGACTGAGCTTTCCAACCCTTTATAGGCGTAAATCGAACACACTTTGATGACGTTTCGCATTTCTGTTTGCATGTCCCAGCTAAGAATGTAATTCCCGAGAATTTGATCTCTATCCCAAATACTTTTGCTTTCAGATTGTGGGGTGAGCAGAACAATCTCCTCGTAAGGAATATTCTCTTCATGAATGAGACGGTGCAACAATCGTTGTAATTCTCGACTAGCGTCCTTCGCATCTGAAACCGAAATAATCTCGACATCACGTCCCTCTGGACCATTGCATGTTGTTTCAGTATCCGTAACGGCATAAGGCATCAGCGTGGTATGGATGCGTTGGGTATTGCGACAATTTCGTGCTAGTGGGAATGGTGGTGATGAGATCGGCACGTTGCTGATTTGTGTGTAGATACGCTGATTATCATCGAAAAACACATAGAGAATCCCATTCTCTGTATCTTTAAGTAGTTCAGGAATAGGAATCCACATCTCGTCATCAAAATCCTGTGCTTCATCTACAATAATTGCATCAAACAAGGCATAAGGTTCTTGAAGTTTGAGACGCTCTGCGGCTTGCATCAGAAGTTCTGCGGCTTGAGAGTAAAAGTCCTCACCGCCACCAGGATGAATATTCAAACGATTGAGCAAAGTCCCGACATAGCTGTGATAGGTTGTCACAGTAACGCGGTCACCCGGTAAAGCCTGTGAGACCCATTCCACGATATTGCGATTGAATGCTAGAAACAAAACCTGCAAACCATCTTCTGCAAGTTGTTGTGCCTTCTCAATGGCAAGCATCGTTTTACCTGTCCCTGCCCCACCGACAATTGCAGCACGACGATGTGTTTGGATAAAGCGTAACAACTGAAATTGTTCTTCTGTGAGTTGCTCGATTTTCTGA
>CAYGSW010000358.1:0-5505 GCA_964352535.1 uncultured Granulosicoccaceae bacterium
TCCGTATCGTGTGGAAGCAGCGATTGGCTCAGCAATTCAGCGAGAGTTTGCAGCGCACGTTTTTTGCTCTGTACGTTGCACTGGCAACGTATGCGCTCTGGGCTGAGCAGTTGGGATAAATCCATTGGGCCTTCAAATTTGCAGCGTCTTTCAGCCCGAAGGCCCTGAGTATGCGTCGTATTCTACGCAATTCAGGGCCTTCGCAGCTGTAGCGATGACGATATTGTGCGCCCTCGCTGAGTGGATTAAAAGGGCCTCTACTCCTCTACCACCAGTTCTTCCTTGGAGCGACGATGAGTTTTCAGTTTTTCCTTGTGTCGCACAATCTGCCGATCCAGTTTGTCGGTCAGCAGATCGATGGCCGCGTACATATCAGGTTCTGTGGTTTCTGCAAACAGTTTGGCTCCTGCAACCTGGATTGTGGCTTCGGCTTTCTGGCGCATTTTTTCCACCGATAGGATCACGTGAACCCCGAATACCCGGTCGGAGCGTCTTTGGAGGCGTTCCATCTTGCCTGTCACGTAATTGCGCATCGAGCTGGTTACGTCCACGTGGTGGCCTGTCACAGTAAGGTTCATGAGCATCTCCTGAAATTCAACGTTAATAAAAAACCGAAAGCGGCTTACAAAAACGGGTTTAACTAGGAATGGAGGTGGCTGATTGACAAATCAACGCCTCCGCAGCTTGAGACGGTGCATTGCACACCGTGTACAGACAAAACGGTCGTAAGACCGGCGGGAATGCGCAGGCCTGAGGCTCCTCACGAGCACCACACGAACGGTGGCACTGCCGGGTAACGCTGTATGTGGACCTGTACATTTAGCATCAGTTCATACGCTTGCGTTCGTTCGAAGGCGGAATAGCCATGGATTCACGATACTTGGCTACCGTCCGTCGCGCAACCTGTATACCTTCTGCGACTAACGTACTGGCAATTTTACTGTCGGATAAAGGTTTCGTGGCATCCTCCGCAGCGATGAACTTTCGAATCATGGCGCGTATCGCAGTTGCCGAACATTCTCCGCCATTGGCTGTCGACACATGGCTTGAGAAAAAGTATTTGAATTCGAAGATTCCGCGCGGCGTGTGGATGTACTTGTGAGTTGTTACGCGTGAAATAGTGGATTCATGCAGAGTCAGTTGCTCTGCAATGTCTCGCAGCACCAAAGGTTTCATGGCTTCATCGCCATACTCAAGAAAGCTTCTCTGACGCTCCACAATGGCCGTTGCCACGCGCAAAAGCGTTTCGTTACGACTTTGCAGGCTCTTTATGAACCAGCGTGCTTCCTGCAGGTGGTTACGCATGAAGTTGTTGTCGTCGCTTTTGTCTGCACGTTTCACCATACCGGCATACATGGCGTTGATGCCCAGTTTAGGCGCGATATCAGGGTTGAGCTCGACGCGCCAGACACCTTTTACCTTCTTCACAAAAACATCGGGCACGATGTATTGATCATGGTCGTTGACTAACTGGCGTCCTGGTCTGGGGTTGAGTGAGCGGATAAGTGATATGGCATCTTGCAGCTGCTCTTCATTGATTTTCAGCAAGCGCCGCAGACGTGCAAAATCGTGAGCTGCCAGTAAATCAAGGTGCTTCTTGACGATGGCCTGAGCATGATCCACGACATCCGAATCAGCCAGCTGACTTAACTGGATGCTCATGCAGTCACTGGCATCACGTGCAGCGCAGCCTGCCGGGTCAAGATGTTGCACTAAATGCAGAACGGTCTCGAATTCGTCAAGCATGAACTCGTCATCCGGATCTACCACGTCTCTATTTAAGCCTTCGAGCAGAACATCCACTCCGTCCAGCAGATAACCATTGTCATCAACGGCGTCGATGATGGTTTCGGCAATAACCTGATCCCGTTCGGACAGGGGTGCAAAGCGAATCTGCTCGTTCAGATGATCCTGAATGCTGGTAATACCGGCATTGTGAAATTCTGTGAAATCGCGTGATTCGCCATCGCTTCCACTTGAACCGGAACTACTGGGCATACCGGATTCATAAACATCATCCCAGCCACTGTCCACAGGCAGCTCTTCTGGCATGATCTCATCAGAGCCGCCGGTGTTCTCACCCACCAGTTCCAGTTCGCTGGCCGTCTGCTTTTCTTCTGCGCGAGCCGTTTCCACTTCGCGCTGAGCGTCACGCGTTTCGCTGGACTCGTTGGCAAAGTCTGCCTCGCGAGGTTCGGAGCCTTCATCTTCCTGCATCTCCAGCATGGGGTTGCTTTCCAGCGCGGATTGAATCTCCGTCTGCAGCTCCAGTGTAGACAACTGCAACAACTTGATCGCCTGCTGAAGCTGGGGCGTCATGGCCAGCGATTGGCCCATCTTGATTTGCAGTGACTGTTTCATTCGGCTTATCCGGGTGTTGGGCTGTGGTTGACAAACGGCACGATTCTTTTATTCAACGCAATTAGCTAGCCGAATCAAGGAATGTAGTACAGATAGCACATTACAAAAATGCAATGTGTGGAGTCAACCTCACCTTGGTACTGAAAAGGTTAGCGGCCAATGGCGTGAGCTTTTTCAGGTGATTGTCAAATTTTGAAGTTTTCTCCCAGATATACGCTACGCACTTCCTCATTCGCCAGCACGTGGTCCGGGGAGCCTTCGGCGATTACCTTGCCCTGGCTGAGAATGTATGCCGTATCGCAGATTCCGAGGGTCTCACGCACATTGTGATCGGTAATCAGCACGCCGATATTGCGTTCTTTTAGATGAATGATGATGCGCTGAATATCAAGCACCGAGATGGGGTCCACCCCCGCAAACGGTTCATCCAGCAGTATGAAGCCAGGGTCAGCAGACAAGGCTCGTGCGATTTCCACCCGTCGCCGTTCACCGCCGGACAGGCTGATACCCAGACTGTCACGGATGTGGGTTATCTGCAGTTCTTCGAGCAATGACTCCAGTCGATCCTGCCTATCGATGGTGCTCATGGATTTTCGGGTTTCAAGAATGGCCATGATGTTCTGGCCAACGGTAAGCTGGCGAAACACCGATGCTTCCTGGGGCAGGTAGCCTACACCCAGTCGCGCACGCTCGTGCATCGGGTGTGCCGTGATATCAATACCGTCGAGTTCGATGGTGCCGTCGTCCGGTTTGACAAGGCCAACCACCATATAAAAGCAGGTGGTTTTGCCTGCGCCATTGGGTCCCAGCAGGCCTACCACGTCACCGCTACTGACGGATAGAGATACCCCCTCCAGAATCCGCCGCTTTTTATAGGCTTTGTGCAGGCCCTCAGCACGCAAAGTGCGCTGTGCCGTCATTTGCTGGAGCTCGGTGGTTGGATCTGTATGCTCACGCGCCCGTCGGAGCCACCTCCATCGGCACTGACTTTCTGGGTTTGCGTGTTGAAGGTAATTGTCTCGCTAGTGAGGCTTTGCCTGGGCTGGTTAAGGCTGGCAGCGCCTTTCAAGGTGAGTATCCCGTTGATCGCGTCATAGATGATCTCACTGGCCTCGCCTTGCATGAGCTCTCCGGATTCGTTCTCCTGACTGAACCTGATTGGAGAGCCGCGCCCCTCGATTTTACTCAGGGCGTTATCCTTGAGCGAGATGGCAATGAAATCCGCGGTGATTTGCATGCTTCCCTGGCTAATCTGCACATTGCCAGTCAGTGTCTGAACACCGGCTTTTTCATCAAATTCGGAGGCGTCAGCACGCACATCGATGGGCTGGTTCCGATCGCTCTGACGAGCAATGCCCGGCTGCACCATGCTGCAAAGTAGTGTGAACAGCAGCGCTGCCAACGGCCACTTCATATTCTCGATCTTCATGTCAGATTTAAGATTCACTGTTGTAGCGTGGCTATTGGGAAGCATCCTGAACAGAGGCGGGAAGCTCGTAACGCCCGATGACATCGGACAACAGGCTTAGCTGTGCATCGTCCATTGCCGATCTCAAGCCCTTGGCCTGAAGTTGCCAGGTAGGTGCAGTGATCTGGATGAGATCATCGGTCTCCACCAGATTGCTACTGGTTGTGACGCGCAACGACTCGCTGGTCATGGTGATGGCTGATGCTTCGTTATCCGACAAGGTGCGTTCTACCGTGACGTTACCCAGCAGTGTGAACAGCTCAGGTGCGGGGTCGTACCGGGCTCTGTCTGAGCGCACTTTCCAGACGATGCCTTCACGGCTGAGCTGCAATCTGGGCTCGGTGATTTCAGAGCGATCATCATCAGGGTAGTGGGCCAGGGTCTTACCTTCTATCTGGTACTCGATGTTTCCATCAAGGCCAAAGCGGCGTGTGCTGAAATCGCTCATATAGTAGTCAGATTGCGTCTGGCGCATGTCGATGGTCTCCTCGGTTTCGACAATGCTGGGTTGTTCTACGCGATCGAGAATCACCACCACAAGGATCAACAGTGGCAGCAGGAGCCAATAGCGTGTAACCAGACGCCTGATCACCTTACACTACGCCTGCGGTGAGCAAAGCGTGCATGGTGATGACACCGACAAGTTGATCATCGTCGACAACGGGTAAGCAGGTAATCTTGAGTTCCTGCATGCGCGTAACCGCATTGATAGCCAGCGCATCCGATGCAATGGTTGTAGGGTTATGCGTCATGACATCCGCAATATTCAACGTCCGTATATCTATGTTGTTTTCCAGCGTGCGCCGAAGATCTCCATCGGTAAAGATCCCCGACAGATTCTGTTGCTCGTCGAGCAATGCCACCATGCCCAAGCCTTTTCCGGATATCTCAACCAGTGCTTTGACAACCGTTGTGGATGCTGGGCACAACGGCAATGCATCACCACTGACCATCACGTCGCTGACTTTCAAAAGCAGTCGGCGTCCCAGGCGTCCTCCGGGATGAGAGCGAGCAAAGTCCTCTTCGGTAAATCCGCGTGCACTTAACAGCGCAATGGCCATGGCATCACCCAATACCAGCGTGGCGGTCGTGCTGGCTGTGGGTGCAAGGCCAAGTGGACAGGCTTCGCGTTCAACCCGTGTACTCAGCCACACATCAGAGGCTTGGGCCAGCGGTGACTCAGCCTCACCGCACAAGCTGATGATGGGAATGCCGAGCCGGCGTACACCTGGGATCATCGCCATCAGTTCTGCTGAATTGCCGGAGTATGAAATGCCGATGAGCACATCATTGTTCTTGAACATACCAAGATCACCATGGCTGGCTTCAGCGGCATGCACGAAAAATGCGGGACTGCCCGTGCTGGCGAAGGTTGCGGCCAGTTTGGCGCCGATGTGCCCCGATTTGCCAATGCCGCAAACAACAATCCGGCCGGTGCAGCCTAGCAATATCTGGCAGGCCCTCGCGAATTCTTCATCGACGCGGGCGTACAGAGCCTGCACCGCTTCTGATTCGATACGAATGACCGATCTGGCAAGCGATAGCAGCGCTTCTTCGATGGTTGAGACATCGTTGTTCATGCGGCTAGTCTAACTTGTCGAGTTCGTCGAGTTCGTCGAGTTCGTCGAGTTCGTCGAGTTCGTCCAGTTCGTCGAGTTCGTCCAGTTCGTCCAGTT
>CAYGSW010000359.1:0-5473 GCA_964352535.1 uncultured Granulosicoccaceae bacterium
GGCGGCGGCTGGTGAACTCTGAATCCTAATATTTCGGGTTGACGGACTACTAGCGGGGCAATACCGAGCCGTCTGCGATTGGCGCTTCGATGCCCTCGTGAAGTTCCTCCCAGCGGTTAACGACGCTGCAAAATAGCTCTGCCGTCATTCGGGTGTCGTAGATGGCCGAATGCGCTTCATTGGTGTCCCATTCCATGCCCGAAGCAACCGCTGCTCTTGCCAGTACTGTCTGCCCGTAGGCAAGCCCGCACAATGATACGGTATCGAAGCAGCTGAACGGATGAAACGGATTTTTCTTGATACCCGTTCTGTCGGCTGCTGCATTGACGAATTTCAGATCAAAAAAGGCATTGTGTCCGACAAGAATGGCCCGCGTGCATCCCGCAGCAGAAACGGCGTCTCTGACAGGTGTAAAAATATGCGAAAGCGCTTCACGTTCTTCACGAGCAGCGCGCAGCGGGTGATACGGATCTATACCGTTTACTTCAAGTGATTTGGGTTCAATGTTGCTTCCATCGAAAGGAACCACATGAGTGGTATAGCTTTTGGTGGTATGCAGTCTACCTTTGTCGTCAAAGTCCAGCAGCACAGCAGCGATTTCCAAAAGCGCATCCGTGCGCTCGTTAAACCCACCAGTTTCTACATCAACGACTACCGGCAGGTAGCCTCTAAATCGTTCGTTGAGCCGATAGGCTCTTCCGGGTTGATACATGCCAGGCGGGTTACTCGGTTAGATATGGTGGTCCGAGCATGATACACCTAGCTCGGACGTTTCTAGATGCGTCTCTTTTACGCACAATCGCCATTCGACCGCTTTTCCCGCTAATCATTGTTATTAAGGCCTGTCTAAGGACTCGATGCTGGTCAGGTGAGTATGTACTTTGCGGTGTTCGCCCTGTCGGAATCGACAAAAAGCAGGTTTAGGCATGTCTGTAAATGTGTTTGTCAGTATCAAAAATATAACGACCCAGCCCAAGTGATACCATCGGTGCACTGGTAATTTTTCGAGAAACTTGGCTGTGCGCGTTCTACTTCATCAATATTTCAACGTTGCCTTTTTGATGGGTAAGCCACAGGATCTTCCTGCGGGCAATGAGCAGATGAAGATTGGTGTGACGTTGGCACTAGTAACCTATGTTATGGCCCTTGCGGTGCCCTACGGTTTCACGCGAGCCATATTGCAGGCAGTGATTGATCTTGGCTGCACTGCATTGATAATGTTTGTCGCCCTGAATCTCACAGGGCTTCGTAATCGATTTGAGCAGGCGTTTGGTGGATTGTGCGGTGCATCAGCGTTTATCAATCTGAGTGCGGTGCCTCTGTACAACCTCAGGCCCAGCGGCGTAGATGCCCAAACGTCCTCATTGAGTTTCTTTGGTGATTTTGTCCTGCTCGTCTGGGGTCTGTCTTTGCTGGGTCACGTTATTCGACACACATTTGAGCTGAGTATGGTGTTCAGCATATTCTTGTCGTTTGTGTATTTCATCCTTCTTTCCACACTCATTTCGGCAATACTGCCGATGCCAGAGGTGGTGCAATCCACTATTTCGTCGCTGGATGGCAGCCTGATTTTCGTAATGAGCCATGCTCAGAGTTTCCGGGCTACGGGATGAGGGTGTTATGATTGTGATACGCGGAGTGCTGCGTTTGGCGGTACAGCCACATGCTCGCCAACAGGCTTTGCATGATGGGTGTCTAGAGGGCTCTAATGCTGTGGTTTCACAGGACAGATCAACTACTGCAGACCCTTGTGGTCGCTGTTTTCAATAGAATCACAAGCGTCTATGAAGCGGGTTTGGTCACAGTCAGAGCGTCGTAACGGTAAAGCTGAGGGGTCTTCTGGTGCCTCGGAAACCGCTATGGCACCTCACGCCGAATCACGAGATGCTCAACGCATGCCGGCAGGCGTCGGAAAACACGCTTCTGCTGATCCGCCAAGCATTGACTCCAAGACATCACGCCCTGTTGCAAAAGCGCCAGTCACTATCAAGCCGCTGGACATCGTGGTGCCCGAACAGATCGGCAGATACACCATAGGAAGGCGAATCGGTTCGGGAACGTGTGGTGTTGTCCACCAGTCGCTGGATAATCTTCTGGGGCGTGAGGTAGCCATCAAGCTATCACCCATCGGGGAGGCGCATGTTTCAACTGGTAAAGTGCCGGGAGCACAACGTGCCTATCAGACGGAAATTGTTGCTGCAGGCAAGCTGACACACCCCAATATAGTCACGGTATATGACGCTGGACAGTTTGAAGATCTTAACTACCTGGTGATGGAGGCAGTGGAAGGCAAGACCCTAAAAGAGTACGGAAAGGGCAAAACCTTATTGCCTGTGGGTGAGGCGCTGCGCATTATTAGTGCCTGCTGCATAGCGTTGGACTATTCACACACCCAGGGCATTCTGCATCGCGATATCAAACCCGCCAACATCATGCTCAGCTTTGATAAAACAGTGAAGCTTCTGGATTTCGGTATTGCCGTGGGACTTGACGAAGGTGGAGCATTGAAGAAGCAGGGGCCTACACTGGGTACGCCAAATTACATGTCTCCCGAGCAAATTCTGGGCAGGGAGCTTCAGGCACAAAGCGATTTTTATTCGTTGGCCACTGTATTGTTTGAACTGCTCACCGGCAGGCAGCTTTTCAAGGCCAAGAAAGTAAAAGATCTGTTTCGCACGGTGGTTCATCAAAAAGCGCCCAGATTAACTGCTATCCGGCCAGATTTGCCTGAAGGTCTGGCAGCAGTACTCGCCAAAGCGCTGGAGAAAAAGCCGCAGGCTCGTTATCAAAGCGGTGCGGAAATGGCGAGTGCGATAGAGCCTTTCGTGAGAAGTTTCAATGCCGTGGAGAAGCGTCCGCTGCCACAGCAACGGCTTATCAAAAGGCTGAAGACGCAAGAATTCTTCAGAACATTTTCGGAGGTGGAAATCGCGTTGCTGCTTGAGCGCGTGAAAGTACGAACGTTCCGGGCGAACGAGATTCTTAGGCAGAAAGGCGAGGCAACAAGGCGACTTTTTGTCATAACCGATGGTGTAGTGAAGTGCACCACGGACGGCCACTGTCGTGCATTGCTCAGTGCAGGTCAGTGCCTTGGTGAAAGTGGTTTTATAAACGGAGCGGCAGAGGCGGGTGACTACTCCGCGCTGGCTTCAGTATGCGCGCTTGAGTTTGATACTGATGCTATAGCTGAGCTGCCTCCCAAGGTGCATCTGCATTATTATCGGCACATATCGGACATTCTTCTGAAGCGTTCAGAGCGTGGCGACAGGCTTAGTCTT
Source organism: uncultured Granulosicoccaceae bacterium (assembly GCA_964352535.1). Classification (GTDB taxonomy): domain Bacteria; phylum Pseudomonadota; class Gammaproteobacteria; order Granulosicoccales; family Granulosicoccaceae; genus Granulosicoccus. The sequence goes on from CAYGSW010000359.1 coordinate 3,279, forward strand.
GACTTAGAGATTTAGAGATTTAGAGATTTAGAGATTTAGAGATTTAGAGATACGCTTGTCATAAGCGTCGAGCCTTCAATCGTCCTACTCCCCTGAGGCATTATGTTGACGTTTGAGTAACGTGCGCTCCCACTCCAGTGAAGTGCGAACGATGGTATCCAGATCGTCAAATTGAGGCTTCCAGTCTAGCGTCTGGTGAATTTTGTCAACTGCTGCGATCAATGCCGGCGGATCACCTGCACGTCGTGGTTGCTCGATAACCTTGAGTGTCACCCCGCTCACGCGCTCCACTGCGTCAATGACTTCACGCACACTAAAACCATGTCCATAGCCACAATTGAGCAAAGTAGACTCGCCTCCCTTGCGCAGATAATCCAGTGCCGAAAGGTGGGCAGCTCCGAGGTCGGTGACGTGGATGTAGTCGCGCACGCCAGTGCCGTCTGCCGTTGGATAGTCAGTGCCATACACGTACAGCTGTTCTCGCTTGCCTACAGCAACCTCAGCGGCTACCTTGATCAACAGCGTGGCTTTGGGCGTTGATTGGCCAATACGGCCATCGGGGTCAGAGCCCGCTACATTGAAATAGCGCAGAACAACGTGTTTCAGATCAGTTGCGGCACTCAAGTCTCTGAGCATGGCTTCGGACATCAGCTTGCTGGATCCGTAGGCATTGATAGGCGCTGTTTGCAAGTCTTCGCTGCAGGCACTGACTGATTCGTCTGGCACGCCGTAGGTGGCAGCTGTGGACGAGAAAATGACATGCTTTACATCGTTGTCCTGGCAGGCTTGCAACAGATTGCGTGTGCTACAGGTATTGTTAGCATAATACTTTAGGGGGTTTTCGACACTTTCAGGAACAATGGTGTGCGCTGCAAAGTGCATGACGGTATCGATGCCTTTGTCTGCAATGAGTCGACTCACCAGCTCAATGTCGCCAGTCTTGCCGATAACAAGTTCGCCGTTCAATACCGCGTCGGCGTTACCTGTCGACAAATCATCGAGTATGACGACCGATTCACCGCGTTCACCCAGCAACTTGACTACATGGCTGCCAATGTAGCCGGCACCGCCGGTAACGAGTATGGGACTATTTGACATGTATTGTTTCGTATTGTTTCGCGTCGGCGTTGAATGGATGAGATTACCGCAAAAGCAGATCGCTGACGCGCACTCGATTTGCGCCAATTGTAGCTGTTAAGGCTGGAAAATTCATTATCGTCAGTGGTGAAGAGGGCTATTGGTCTGCTTGATTGGCCGTTACAGCTAACTATTTCAGCCAACAAGGCCCGGTAGCGTGCCTCGAGGCAGCATTGTGGCAACAGCGCTGCCGCATGCGATTGACTGCGTGTAAACCAGAAATGAGGCAGAAGCCAGAAATATGACAGTCGCAGGCATCATTGTCGCCCAGCCAGTTCCAGGGTCTTGGAGTTGGCTGGCTAATGAAATTTGTATGTCCAGGTGTGTCAGCGTTGAGACACGCGCGTTATTGGGTATGTAATGGTGAGACGCGGTGCGCAGTAGAAAAACTGAGATGCGATTACCAAAAATCGATGATTCCGAGCAAGCATTAGTGCACTCGCCCGATCTACGGTGATGTGTAGGTCTAACTGCAGTTTCATTATGATGCAAGATGTTCATGCGGTTATCAATCGACTGGATCGGTTTCTTGCAGCTGGCATTAGAGTCGCCATTGATGATTTTGGAACTGGCTTTTCCTCATTGAGCAACTTGCGCGAACTTCCACTTGACACACTGAAGATTGACCGGGCGTTCATGCGTAGCAATTGTGTGGAGCATATCGACTATCAATTGGTGAACACCAATTTCATGGCAAGAGGGCTAGGACTTAAAACGATTGCTGAGGGCGTAGAGACTGAAGCACAGCTAAACCAGCTTGTGGAACTGGGTTGCAATCTCATGCAGGGGTATCTGCTTGCCAGGCCTGCTCTGGCAAGCGAGCTGCCAGCACTGATTGCCACTATTGAAGATCGCCTGCTGTTAATCGATGGTAATGCATGTCCCGACTTTGAGATTGGAGCGGGGTAGTGCAGCGATGCTGTGATAGTTGTCTTGACTGGCCTGGATTATTCATGAAGCCACGGGGACGCCCAGTCCAAATTCTTCCGCGTCCCTTTCTCCCGTAGCGAATTTTACTCAGGCTGCGCGCCCCGGACTGGGCGTCCCCGTCGAAATAC
>CAYGSW010000360.1:0-5354 GCA_964352535.1 uncultured Granulosicoccaceae bacterium
CTACAACACGCTAGGCTCGCACGTCATGGAGTTCAGCGGGGTACAGGGAGTTCATTTCGCGGTCTGGGCACCTAACGCCAGGCGCGTCAGCGTTGTTGGTGACTTCAACAACTGGGATGGTCGAAGCCATGTCATGCGCTCACATCATGGCAGCGGCATGTGGGATATTTTCATTCCGCAGATCGGCAATGGTGTGCTCTATAAATATGAGATTGTTGCAGGCGATGGGCAACTCCTGCCCCTCAAACATGACCCCTACGCGCATTACTTCGAGCAGCCACCGGGCAATGCTGCCATCGTTTTTGACAGTAAGTTCGTCTGGAGCGATGAGGACTACATGCAGCGCAAGGCGCAGCTCGACATGCGCCTGCAGCCAATGTCCATCTACGAAGTGCACGCTGGCTCCTGGCGACGCAATCTGCACGGTGACTCGTTAACCTACGTTGAGCTTGCGCAGACCCTCATCCCATACGCCAGGGAAAACGGCTTTACGCACATCGAACTCATGCCGATAAGCGAGCACCCGTTCGACGGATCATGGGGCTATCAGCCCATTGGTCTGTTCGCTCCCACATCACGCTTTGGCAGTCCCGATGACTTTCGCCATTTCGTCGACGCCTGCCACAAGGCCGATATTGGGGTGATCATGGATTGGGTGCCTGCACACTTTCCAACCGATGAGCACGGGCTTGGCCAGTTTGACGGCACTCATCTTTACGAACATGCGGATCCTCGCCAGGGCATGCATCAGGACTGGCAAACGCTGATCTACAACTTTGGCCGGCGTGAAGTGGTCAACTACCTGCTCAGTAATGCAATCTACTGGATTCGGGAATATCATCTGGATGGTCTGCGCGTGGATGCCGTTGCCTCCATGCTCTATCTGGACTACTCACGAGAAGCTGGTCAATGGATACCCAACCGCTACGGTGGGCGTGAGAACCTGGAAGCCATCGAGTTTCTAAAACGCATGAACACGCTGGTACACGCTGAAGGCGGTATCACCATGGCAGAAGAATCCACCAGTTTTCCGCAAGTCAGTCATCCCACCTACAACGGCGGCCTGGGTTTTACGTTCAAGTGGAACATGGGCTGGATGCACGACATGCTCGAATACATGAGCAAGGATTCGGCTTATCGAAAATACCATCACAACAGTCTGACATTCGGCATGATTTACGCCTTTAGTGAGAACTTTACCCTGCCGTTCTCGCACGATGAGGTGGTGTACGGCAAAGGCTCGATGATCAACAAGATGCCTGGCGATGATTGGCAGAAATTTGCAAATCTTCGATCCCTGTACGGCATGATGTTTGGCTATCCGGGCAAAAAACTCAATTTCATGGGTGGTGAAATTGCTCAATACAAAGAATGGAATCACGATGGAAGTATTGAATGGGATCTGCTGAAAGAGCCCAAACATCAGGGCATCCTGACACTGATCAAAGACCTGAACGCGCTGTATGTCAGCCACCCTGCGCTGTTTGAGACAGATTGCGACGGACGAGGGTTTGAGTGGATCGATTGCGATGATGTCGATCAGAGTGTGATCTCGTTTTACCGTTACTCTGCTGATCACAGCCGCAGCTGTATTGTTGTGTGCAACTTTACGCCTGTGGTACGTCACGATTACAGAATAGGCGTTAACCAGACAGGTCACTATCGAGAGCTGCTGAACACTGACAACACGCAGTATGGTGGCACAGGTCATCGTAATTCAATGGACCAGGGCTTACTCGACCCCGAATCCGACAAAGCGACAGCCGGCACCGGCGAGCGCACCGGCATGTTACGTGCCGATGCGATTGGCAAGCATGAGCGGCCCGCATCCCTGAATCTGACGCTTCCACCACTGGGCGTACTCATTCTGGAGCGCATTGAAGGATAGCGAGTGAGACCAAGGCTGCGATATACTTGCAGCCATCGGCATTCGCCTGATTCCACGGACACATCGATACTGACATGAACAAACTCCTGCTACTTGCTTTATTGGGTCTTGGCCTGGGTGGCGGCGCGTGGAAAGCACAGAATCCTGATGGCACCCTGGAAGATCTGAAAACCCAGGCCACAGCCTCGGCCGACAGACTCAAATCCGGATGGGATGCCGTGATCAACTATCCGGAAGCTGAAGCTGCACAAGCGTCCCTCGAAGAGCGCTTGCTGCTGCTTGAGCAGGAGCTTGGTGAAGACAACAGCGAGGCCCTCGCGGCCGAGTTGCAAGCTATCGTGGATGAAAAACTGTCAGAGAACACTGAAACACTGATAAGCCTGCGAGAAACGTTTGATGAACGCGTTGCACCCATGGAAGACATGACGGTTGCCGTTGCAGCACTGGATACCGCCTTGCAAGAAACACGCGCGCGAACTGATGCCGGTGCTGTCCGGCTCGATGCCATCGACCGGCGCCTCGAGTTACTTGTCCGCAGGCTGGATGAGCAGACCACTGACACACAGATTCAGACACTGACTCAGGCCGTCGACGAGCTGCGTGGACAGATCGATACCCTGGCCAGTGAAAACGACAGGCAAGTGGCCGCGTTGAATGAATCCCTGACAGAGATGCAAGAACAGTCCAGTGGTCTGGGTCTGCGACTCAATACGCTGATCACATCGGCAAATACAACAGCCAGCGCCAACGCTTCAGCTGATGACACTTCGGCCGATGAAAACATCGCGACAGCTTCAGCGCTGTCACTAACGGCAGGAATCGACGAACGATTCAGCGAGATCGAAGCGCGTCTGGCCACAGTCAATGCCGACTCACGCCGAATAGCAGCGCTCACAGAGCAGCTGCAGGCAGCGAATGCGAAAATCGAGCAACTGGAACAACAGGATGCCCAGAGCGCAGAATCTCTGCAACAGCTCAGTAGCTCGGTCGACGAACTCAACACGGTCAGTGAGTCGATTTCCATTGACACCATTCAGGCGCAGATTAGCGATCAGCTGGCGTTGGCACAATCCCAGTTTGAAAGCTCGGCAGTAAATGCCAATACGGCGCAGCTTCAAGCGCTTCTGGATACCACGCGCAACCGGATTCAGACGCTCGAACAACGTGTACAAGGACTACCAGCTTCATCGGCACAGGCTGACGATGCCGCACAAACACAACGTGCCCTGCAGACCCAGATAGCCGACCTTGAACAACGCCTGGAAGAGCTCACCAGCGCTGATCCTGCGTTGCAGACCGCAGTGCAGGATGTCAAACAACAGGTTGAACAACTCAGTGCCCAGGGATTTGTCACGCAGGAAGAGCTACGATCCCGGACAGAGTCAGAGTCTGTGGAATACAAGATCTATTTCGACAGAAACAGCACAGAGATTACCGAAGACGCTGCGCGCGTTCTGAACTCGTTCATTGCTCAGGAAAAAAACCGCACCACTGGCGTGTCCATTTTTGGCTTTACCGATCGCAGCGGTTCCGCAGCCTACAATCAGCAACTGGCGCTGCAACGTGCAACCAATGTTCGCTCCTACCTCATACAGAACGGACTCGACTTCACCAAGATAACAACATTGAGTGGTCTGGGAGAAGATGCCGCTGCGGCCGTGTTGCCTGATGATGCTGCCGATGCCCAGCAACGCGTCGTGGTTCTATATGCAGCCCAACCGTGAACATTTCACCGACAGACTGCCTGCTCATCATTGATGTGCAAAACGATTTTTGCCGTGCCGGGTCGCTGGCTGTCCCTGATGCGGAGGCGATTCTGCCCGTCATCAATACTCTGAGCAGCCAATTTGCCAACTGTGTATTAACTCAGGACTGGCACCCTGCCGGCCACAGCAGCTTTGCCTCGGAGCATACGGGCAAACAACCTTTTGACACAGTCAATCTTGCGTATGGGGAACAAACCCTGTGGCCAGACCATTGCGTTCAGGGCAGCCATGGTGCGAAGTTTCACGAGCAATTGCAAACCGATCAGGCACAATTGATTATTCGCAAGGGATTCCGAACCGCTATTGATTCCTACTCCGCCTTTTTCGAAAATGATCACACCACCCGCACTGGGCTAACAAGCTACCTTCAGGAACGCGGCATCAAGCGCGTGGTGTGCGCGGGTCTGGCCCTGGATTACTGTGTGCGCTTCTCTGCGATTGATGCGCGCAAACAAGGCTTCGAAGCCTGTGTGGTAGAGGCAGCATGCCGAGGCATTGATGTCGCTGGCTCCAATGATGCTGCTCGCCAGGCGATGCGCGATGCAGGCGTCGAACTGATCCGGGCTTAAACGCTTTTAGCCCCGCACAGCTGCTTCAACCTCGGCTAGCGTTGGCAAATCGGCACCACGTCTGGAGCATGTAATAGCGGCAGCTGCGGCTGCAAAGTCGACAAGTTCCTGCAGATTAACTGCAGCACTATCCAGAGTGCCATCCTTGATATGTCCGTTTGCACGAAGGTAATGCAGCGAGGATGATTGAAACGTATCGCCTGCCCCAACGGTGTCCACGACGCTGACCTTCACCGGAGCCGAACGTGTATGTTCTCCCGTACTGGAATACACCGTGGCTCCATCGGCACCTTCAGTGACGATAACAAGCCCAACGCCTGCTCCAATAGTATCCGCTGCAAAATTCTCAAGTGACGTAGCCGCGCCGTGCAAGGTGTGAATATCCTCGTCACTGGCTTTGACAATACTGGCCATTGAGCAATACCGTGAAAAGCACTGACGCCAGACCGCCATATCTGGCTCGATCATGGGCCGCAAGTTGGGATCATAGGCAATAACACAACGCTCCTGCTCCCTACCTGCCAACGCTAACAAGGTCGACCCTGTAGATTCCACAACGGTGGAGTAGGAGCCGAAACTGAGCACCGATAATTCATCAGGCAACGTCTCAGGCAACTCATCGACACGCAGCGATACATCGGCGGTGTTGTCAGTGTAAAACGCATAGTTGGCAGAACCGTCGTCATTGGTTTTCACCATAGCCAGCGTGCTGTTAAGTTCACTGGGAACCAGCCAACGGGTATCCACCTGATTGCTTTCCAGATACTGAGCAATCCGTTGACCGAGAAAATCGTTGGAGTTCTTGCAAAGGTATCCCACCGGATTGCCAAGACGAGCCAGACCAACCGCGACATTCAATGGCGAGCCACCCACGTGTCCGCCGAACGCAACATCGCCCGGAGAACTGCCCACAGCAGCCTTAGTCTGCGCCTGATTGAAAAGATCGACTAAAGCATCTCCGCAAGACATGAACATAGTATCGGCTCTTCCTTTGAAAAATCTGAAGTCTAGTCTACGTGTGAATATCGCGCCTCGCTACGCCTAATCGCTACGCAATTGATACTGTTTAGGAGGCTGTCCGAGAATAACGATCGAGGCCGAAGGCGGCCCCACGAGGGTGTGAGATTTTGA
>CAYGSW010000361.1:0-5270 GCA_964352535.1 uncultured Granulosicoccaceae bacterium
GATTTTACTCAATGGTACGGCTTGTACATTCATGCTGCTGCTCCGGCTACAACGCCTTCAAGTCGATCTTCCAGTTCATCACCAGCCTCTTGCAAGGCGAGTAGTTCTTCTTCACTGGGAGACCAGTAGTTTCGTTCGCTTGCCTCTAATAGCCGGTTGGCCATTCGCGCAGAAGCGGTGGGGTTCAACTCGGCCAGTCGATCGCGCATGGCCTTGTCCAGTACAAATGTCCTGGCCATCTGACCATAGACCCAGGGTGACACCTGGCCAGTCGTTGCCGACCATCCAAGCGTGTTGGTAATCGAGGTTTCAATAGCGCGCACACCTTCGTAGCCATGCTTGAGCTGGCCTTCGTACCACTTTGGATTCAGCATCCGTGTGCGGGTTTCGAGGGCTACCTGTTCCTGCAGAGTGCGAACGGTGCCGTCGTGTCTTGTCTGGTCACCGATGTAGGTGGGCACATTGGTTCCGCGAGTTTTCTTGATCATGGAATTGATGCCACCCAGCGTATCGAAGTAGTAGTCGAGCTGGGTGATACCCAGCTCGACACTTTCAAGATTCTGATAGGCAAGATCAACATCGGCCATCGCCGTTTCGAGCAGCTTGGACTGACGCTTGGGTTGCCCATCCACGCCAAACGCGTAGCACTTGCGATTGGCATAGGTGCTGGCCAGTTCATCCTCTTCTTCCCAGCTGCCACTGTCGATCAACAGGTTGACGTTAGCGCCATAGGCGCCGTCTGCGTTGCTGAATACCCGCAGTGCTGCGGTTTCGAAATCACAATCATTCTTTACCTGATAGGCGAGGGTATGTGCGCGAACAAAGTTCATATCCAGTGGCTCGTCTGCACTGGAGGCCAGGAGTGCCGTTTCGGCCAGCATGCGAGTCTGGAATGGCAGTAAGTCACGAAATACGCCGGACAGTGTAGTCAGTACATCAATGCGAGGTCGGCCCAGTTCTTCCAGAGACAACAGTTCTGCACCGCACAGTTTGCCGTAGGCGTCAAAGCGTGGGCGAGCGCCCATTAACGCCATCACCTGGGCGATGGGAACACCCTCGTTTTTCAGGTTGTCGCTGCCCCAGAGAACAAACGCGACGGACTGCGGGAGTGATCCTGTTTCAGCCCTGTGTTTATCGAGAAGCAGTTGTGCATGGCGCTGTCCTGCACGAAGGGCTGTGTCCGTCGGTAGTCTGAATGGATCAAAACCGTGGATGTTACGACCTGCGGGTAGCGTCTCGGCATTGCGCAGAACATCGCCACCCGGTGCGGCTTCGATGTAACCGGCGTCCAGTGCGTGAACCATGCCGGACAACTCATGATCGCCCATCATGTGAAGGTTCATCGCACGAATCTCGGCGCGCCAGCTTTGCGCGCTGTTGCTTGATGTCTGAGCGGGTGCGTTCCCGGCATCTTCTGAGGTATCAGGCTCGGAAAGATCGGCTGTTTCGATGGTATTCAGGTACTCAAGCAATTCCCCTTTAGCAGGAGCGGCATCGTTCATCGAGCAGGTCAAATGCGCATGCAACACGTCAGCACGTTCTTCAACACTGGGCGTCTCTCCAATGACATGTAATCCGCAGGGAATCAATTCGTTCTCGTACTCCACAAGCAATTGCTGCAAATGAGTGATGCTTTTCTCGACAGCATCATCGCTCCAATCCAGATCGTTGCCAAAATCCAGTTCTTTTGCCTGCGTAATCAGAAGACCGAGCAGCTCGTGACCTTCATCATTGTCGCGCTCTTCGAGCGCGTTGAACTGTCGAATGGCTTCCTTGATATCGTTCAGGCCCTTGTATAAACCGGCCTCAGTGACAGACGGTGTCAAGTAGCTGATAGTAGTTGCAGCGCTACGTCGCTTGGCTATAGTGGCTTCGGATGGATTGTTGGCAGCATAGAAATAGAAGTTGGGGGTATCGCCAATCAATCTGTCGGGCCAGCATTTTCCGGACATGCCGGATTGCTTGCCAGGCATGAACTCGAGCGCGCCGTGAGTACCAAAATGCAACAGGGCATCAACGTCGGCCGTTTTCTGCAAGTAGCGATAGAAAGCAACAAATGCGTGAGTAGGTGCAAAGCTGCCTTCGAACAGAAGGCGCATGGGGTCACCTTCATAGCCAAAGCCAGGCTGAAGACCGATCGTCACATTACCCAGTTGAATGCCCAGAATGAAGATTGAACTGCCATTGGTCAACAGTTTGCCTGGTGCGGGGCCCCACTGTTTTTCGATCTCCTCCAGCCAGGGTGTATTTCTGACATGATCATCGGTGTGCACTTTAGCTAATACGTTGGCGTCCGTACCAAAGGCACTGGAGTTTCCATCCAGAATCAATGCCCGGAGATGATCTGGCGAATCGGGTAGCTCGACCTTATACCCCTCAGCTGACAGCCTTTTAAGCGTATTGAAAAGACTCTCAAACACGGCTAGGTAAGCAGCTGTTCCAACCGCACCCGCGTTAGGCGGAAAGTTAAACAGCACAATGCCCAGCTTACGGTTAGCGCGCTCGCTATGTCGAAGGTTTATAAGTTGCGTAGTTCGGTCCGCAAGCGTATCAATGCGTTCCTGAATAGGCAGTTTGTCCTGGTCGCCTTTGCTGCCCATTGATTCCTGGCCTCCGTAAATGATAGGACCTGTGGCACCATCAAGTTCGGGCAGTGCAATCATCAGTGTGGTTTCGACAGGGGACAGGCCACGCGTGCTGTTTTCCCACTCTGACAATGACTGGAACTCACTGGGATGGGCGGCAATGTAAGGAACATCCAGTTCCTTGAGCGCTGCAATCGCAGATTTAGCGTCGTTGTAAGCAGGCCCCCCCACCAGTGAAAAACCGGTAAGTGAAATCATGCAATCGATATTGCTTTGGTCACCATCCTTGAAATAGGCATCCATCGCCGGACGTCCGTCCAGACCGCTGGCGAAAGCCGGGATGACGCGTAGCCCGCGTGACTCCAGAGCCTCAATGACGCAATCATAGTGCTTCGTGTTATTGGCCAGCACATATGAGCGAAGCAACAACACACCGACTGTACCACGAGTGTTTTTGGAAACGGGCAAATCGGCCAGACTGGAAGAGATGTTCTTGCAACCGATAGACGACAACTTCATTCCGGGGTGGTAGAGGCCATTCTCCGGGTATTCAATAGGGGACTCTTCCTTAAGAAGCTTGCGGTAGTGAGCGCGTTCACCGTCAGCATATTTCTGAATAAGCGTTCGGACCATGCAGGCTACATTCTCTTCAGAACCGGCTAGCCAGCATTGCAAGGTAATGAAGTAAACTCGCAAATCCTGAGCAGTACCCGGAATGTACTTTAAGATCTTGGGTAATCTGCGCAGCGTTTTCATTTGCTTGGCGCCACTGCTCTGGCCAGATTTGCTTGAGCCGCGCAGTTTTTTCAGCAATGCCATAGGCCCTTTCAGTTCACCACCCATGGTCAGCTTGCCCATGCGGGTCAGCTTGACGATTTCGGCACCCGACATGGCACCTACCATAGCGTCACAGTGTGGTGCACGCGCCTGTAATGCAGGCAGAATCGTGTTGATATGCGGTTCCAGAAACATCATGGTAGTGACCACGATGTCGGCTTTGCTGATAGCGTCGTTACAGACAGCCTGGGCTTCGACATCGTCGCCCCAGTCACAAGCCGGATGCATGGTAAGTGTCAAACCGGGCAGCTCTTTACGAAGTCGCGTCTGAGCACGCTCTATGGTGTTACCCAGATGACCGTCAAGGGTAATTATCGCAACTCTAATCGGTGTGTTTTCAGCGTGCATAGTGTGCTTTAGCGTCATAGAGAGTATCGATGGTGATGAGTGCATCACCACGCAAGCGTGCAAAATTCTCTGTGTTTCGTTTGGCCTTGCCTCGTACAAAAAACGGTATTTTCCTAAGCTCTTTCTGCGCTTCTGGATCCCACTGGGATGATCCATCGGCGGATGTTGCAGCACTGTCAACAAGCGCATTGTTGCTGCCTGGGAAGGATGGCGCTGTTTCCTCATTGGCTGCCATGGTGGCGATCGGCATCGGCTGCTCGCTGGCTGCCGGTTGAGCTGTCGCACTACCTTCACTGCCATGCAAATGTGATGGCGTGGCATCATCGTTGAATTCAAAGTCGTCTCTGAACATATGCAGTAAATGCTCCTCCAGACCCATCAACAATGGATGCACCCAGGTATCGAAAATGACGTTTGCACCTTCAAAACCCATTTGAGGTGAATAGCGAGCTGGCACATCCTGCACGTGGATCGGTGTGGATATCACTGCACAGGGAAGGCCGAGACGCTTGGCAATATGGCGCTCCATCTGTGTGCCCAAAACCAGTTCAGGGTGCAGTGATTCGATGTGTTGTTCCACTTCCAGATAGTCGTCACTGATCAAGGCATCAAGCCCGAATTCCTTCGCAACAGCACGGACATCTCTGGCCATCTCACGACTGAAAGTGCCAAGACCCACTACATTGAAGCCAAGCTCGTCGCGGGCAATGCGGGCTGCGGCTATGGCATGTGTGCCGTCACCAAATACAAAGACCCGTTTGCCGGTGAGGTAGTTGGAATCCACTGAACGCGAGTACCAGGGCAGGCGGCTTTGTTCCTTGTCCTTGACACTGCCAGCATCAATACCCGTGAGGGCTTCTATTTCGCTGATAAATGCAAGCGTGGCATTGATGCCGATTGGCACCGTCTTGACAGTAGGCTGTTTGAACGTACGTTCCAGCCATGTGCACAAGGTGCGTGATGTTTCAGGATAGAGGCTGATGTTGAAGTCAGCGTCAGGGATGCGACGTAGATCGTCTGTGGTTGCATCCAATGGTGCAATGACGTTGACATCAATGCCAATGCGTTCAAGTAGTCCGGAGATTTCAACGATATCATCGCGACAGCGAAAGCCCAGGCTGGTAGGGCCTAGAAGGTTGGCCGACGGTCGGGTGCCGGGTGATTTTTCTGCTTGCTCGTCCTTGGGTGTCAGTTGTGTTGATTCATGGGCCAGTACATGACGCACAAGGTAGTAGAAAGATTCACTGGCGCCCCAGTTTTCCTTCTTGGAATACGATGGCAGCTCCAGCGGCACAACCGGTACGGGAATGCCCATGCCATTGGCCAGAGAACCCGGTTGATCCTGAATCAGCTCAGCGGTGCATGATTCGCCAACCATCAATGCCTTTGGTTGAAAACGCTCATAGGCATCGCGAATACTGGTTTTGAGCAGGTTTGCCGTATCACCACCCAGATCACGCGCCTGAAAGGTTGTGTAGGTAACCGGCGGGCGTTTCTTGC
>CAYGSW010000362.1:0-5262 GCA_964352535.1 uncultured Granulosicoccaceae bacterium
GGAGAGTTGTGACTGCAAAGTCGCTGACTGTTCCTGCTCTTTCGCCAATTGCACCTTCAAGGCTTTTTCCTCGGCAAGTGCGGTATCAATTCTGGTCTGCAGATTCTCAAGCTTGCGTGATGATGCTTCGCTCAGCTGATTAGTGAGGCTGGCAGAGTCTGCTGTATCGAGCGTTTCTGCTTGCCGGGCAGTGACTTCATCGCGTAGCGACTGTACCTCCTGTTGGCTGTCTTGCAGACGTTTTATCTGCAGTTGGAGCTGCTCATGTGCAACCTTAATGTCAGTGTTCAATGCAACAATCTCTGATTGCAGCCGTTCAGCGTGTTGCGAGGTTGCCTGTCGTCTGGCTACTTCAATCGATGAGACATACTCAAGTTCAGCGGCTGTGAAACCGGACGCCTCTCTGTACAGATTAAGCGCGCGTGTTAGGTCACGCTCTACACCAAGCCCTGATTCATAGAGATAGCCGAGGTTTATCTGTGCGCGAGCGTAGTTTTGCTCTGCGGCACGCGTGTACCACACAGCGGCGGTTTCAAGGCTTGCGCGAGTACCCAGCCCTTTTTCATGGATTTCGCCAACGTAAGTCTGCGCTTCAGGGTCGCCTTGTCTGGCCCGCGGTAGCCAGACAGCTAATGCGCTCTTGAAGTCAGCCCGGTCATAGGCGACGTACTCTCCGCCACGTAACGCACATTGTGCGCCCGTTGTACGGATGCCACGGCGTGGCGCCAGATAGGATATGCGTGTACCGAGCTGGCGCAGCTGGGGAGGCAAGAGGCAATCAACAATCAGCAGATCCTGCGGATTAACGAACGTCTCGTCTGCCTGTTTCGATCCGCTGTTACTGCAGGCACTTGCTGCACAGATGAGCAATGCCTGCGCCAGCAAATGCATGCGACGCGAGGGCAGTATTCGTCTGGTTCTGGTATTTCGAAAGAATTGCATGATATCTGGCAGGCCACTTCGTGGGCGCTGGTTGCGTAGGGCTGTATCACTGCGTTATTCGTGCCCGATGTGTCAGGCATGTGCGCGAGTAACCCTGCGACCACACAGCTGTAGATCCTGAGTCATGCAGATCGCAGGGTTGTCTACGGGGACTTATCGAGAGCTGGCGTGCTGTGCGATTGCTGTGCGGTCCTGATTCTGGCCACTGCCTCGAGAGTGTTCTTATTGCAAGGATCGAGTTCGAGTGCGAGTGTATAGGCCTCAAGTGCATTGGCGCCGGGCGGGTGAATCAGCCTGCCAATGTTTTCATGTATGCCGGCAAGCTCCAGTAGTGCATTTAGCTGCTGTGTCTGCTCTTGCGTGAGCACCGGGCAACGTAACGACTCTGGCGGAAGAGCAGTACCTGACTGAGATTGAAGAAACAGCAATGAACCGATGAGTAGAATCAACATGGCAAATGCAGCACCCAGCACGGTAGTGGTATGCGTGTTTCTGGCAGGGCTGTTATCGTAAGCAGGTGTTGCGGAGTCTACCTCTATGCCTGATTGCTCTATTGCTGCTTGAGGCAAGCTGTGAGGCTGATTTCGTAATGCATCTAGGAGCTCACTGGCAGAGGCGTAACGCTGGTTTACGTGCTTTGCCATCAGTTTGTTCACTATGTTCTGAAAGCGTTTGTGCTGCTGGGGTAAGGTGGGGACCGGTTCGTTCAGATGCTTTAGCATAAGTGCCAGCTGATCTGTTGCTTCATAGGGTGCTCGCAACGTCAGCACTTCATAAAAAACGACGCCAAGACTGTACAGATCGGCTCTCGCATCAATGCCTTCGTCACCTCGGCTTTGCTCGGGGCTCATGTATTTCGCAGTGCCAACGATGGTGCCGTGTTGCGTGAGCTGTGTTGTGTGGTCACTGATTCGGGCAACTCCGAAATCGGATAGTACGGCTTCCCCAGATTCGTTGAACAGCACATTTGCCGGTTTGATATCGCGATGGATGAAGCCTTTCTGATGCACATAAGCCAACGCATTAGCCAGTTCGCACAGGAGTTTTTCTGGAACCAGGGTGCGATCTCCGGCATCGATACGCTGCTTCAGATTAGGCCCTTGCAAGTACTGCATGGCGATGTAGTACGTACTCTGGATTTGCCCCACATCATGAATAGTGACGATATTTGGATGGTCACTGAGCTTTGCGGTGTCGTGCGCTTCTCTGATGAACCTTGCACAATAGTCTGCATCGTTGACCAGCAGAGGGTTCATGACCTTAAGAGCCACATCTCTTCGCAGCGTATGTTGTTGCGCCAGATACACCATGGCAAAACCACCTGAGCCAATCACTGACTTTATGGTGTATCCCGGAATCTCAGGGGTTGTGGAATCCTGCACGGAAGGCTCTACCGATGCGCGGTCAGGGCAGTTCGATAGGCAGGCCATGGGCCGTGTTACGCGCGGCGGTGTCCCATGCCGTGTAGAATTCCTCAAGCTGCCTGGCATCGCCTATTTGCTTGTCTATTACCAGCTTTTCAAGGGTATTCAGCCAATGCAGATAATAGGTGTCTCCAAGGTCAGGATCGCCATTGTCTTGCGCCTGGCGAATAGTGTTCGAGAGTGCGTGCGCCCATTCCTTCCATGTGAAAACGCCTTTTTCATGCAGTGACAGGCTCAGTGCAAAGGCCTCTGCTTCCCAGGGCGCGTTAAACACGGGCTCGTCGTTATTGCGAGGAATGCTGTCCAGTTCGCGCAACGCAATCACTGTAGCGCTAGCTGCCATGTGTTCTGTGTCTGTCGTCATGAGCCAATGTTTGGGTTGTCAGATGCGGATGCTTCGAGATACGGTTCCCAGCAATCTACGTGCACATAGCCTGGTGCCGCATCTTTTCCCCACAGCTCCTGGCTGTCGAACCGGACGTTATACAGCCAGCGTGGATCCTCACCTTGCCCTGTGGCATGTGAGTCAGGAAAGATATGCACACCATGAACTCGAACAACCTGACCTGTTCTCTGCCGGATGTAGGCAGGTAATCGTGTATGGGTTGGGCAATGCAGATTGCGAACCGTCACCATTGTGCCGATGCTGAATTGCGCATCGCTGAGTGCTGGTCTATCCACAGGAGAACCCGCCGCTAGCGCAGGTGCAACATCTGTCGCCTGCAGAACGCGTTTAACGGGATTTGGCGGGGACTGACTGGTGCCTGTTTGAAGCTCTGCATCTGTTACCAGCCCGTGCCGGACCAACAGTGCTTCGAGAGCGGCCAGCCAAATGCGGTAATAGCCTGCACTCAAGTAGTAGGAGGCTGGCAGACTCTCGCGCTCCGCTCGCGACTGATCCAGGTTCCATGTGCCTGTAGCGCCCATGGCAAGTGACATGGCCAGTACGTATTTTTCCCAGTCGTGATGAAACAAAGGTTCATCTGCTTCGGGATTGATATCCCCATGACATTGCATGCCACCCATATCATGCACGCCGTTCATGCTGCGTCACTGCTAACGGTACCTGGCAAACCGGTGCCGATCATGGAGTTACGATTGACCAGTGCCGCAAGTTCCTGTTCCGACAGGTGCTGGCTGTCAGCGGGTCGCTCGGGAAGCACCAGATAACGTACCTCGGCGGTCGAATCCCAGACATTGATTTTCTTGTGCTTTGGCAGTGTTATGCCAAACTCTGCCAGAACGCCGGCTGGATCGATGACAGCACGTGCCCGGTACGGGGCCGACTTGTACCAGCTGGGTGGCAGTCCAAGCACCGGCCATGGATAGCATGAGCACAGGGTGCACACGACCATATTGTGTACATCGGGTGTGTTTTCCACGACAACCATGTGTTCTCCCTGACGGCCAGTGAACCCGAGGGAGGCGATGGCGGCACCGGCATCATCCAGAAGCCAGCGTTTGAAATCGCTGTCGACCCAGGCACGGGCCACGACGCGTGCGCCGTTTTGCGGGCCCACCTGGTGCTGGTAGGTGTCGATAAGCACGTTGAGTGCCTCTGGATCGAGATAGCCTTTCTGGCTTAGTAGAGTTTTCAGGGCGCGGACACGTAATTCTGTGTCATCAAGATGTGAGTGGTCGTGACCATGCGCATGCGAGTGCGTGTGTCCAGCGTCTTTGTCCTTGTCGTCAGTTTCATCGTCTGTCATCGGATCTCCTGTACATTTCAGCCAGCGTCGTGATCTACTTGTGCAAATATGGACAGCTTTCTAACGCCTAGTGGTGTCATTGATAACCAGACTACCATCAAGAACAGCCGGTTCATCGCTGCGTGTTCGCCCGTCGTGGGCAAAGACGAGGCCAGGGCCTTCATAGCCTCCAGAGCATCACTTAATCCTGATGCCAACCATCACTGCTGGGCCATGGTTGCAGGCCCACCCTGGGATGTCCATCAACACGACCAGAGTGATGATGGGGAACCGCGCGGATCAGCGGGCAAGCCGATGCTTAATGTGTTGACGCACAGCGAGTTTGGTCAGATCGTTGTGGTTGTCACTCGGTTTTTTGGTGGCCAGAAACTTGGGGTTGGCGGCCTGGTAAGGGCATATTCGCAAGGGGTGGTGAATCTTCTGGGTAGTGTGCAGGCCAGACGTATTGTGCCGTCCATTACCTGGCAGGTGAGCTTGCCTTATAGCAAGTTAGCTTCATTGGAGTACCAACTGGATTTGATGAATTGTGATGTACAGGGCAAAGAGTTTGGCAGCGACGTACAGATGACGATAAAGGTACCAGTGAATGATCAGCGCAGGCTGCAAGAGTGCCTTCAAGCCCTGGGGCACGGCTCAATTCAGGCGCAAGTGAGTAAAGCCCATACTAAATTGGAAAAATGATCTGAGATATTGGCCACCTTCTGAGCAAGTTTTTGAATCGGACGGGAGAACCACGAAGTCTGTTCATTTCCAAACAGGCAAGTCAAAAAATGGTAGCGCAATCTATCGCTGACTCGGTGGTAGACTATTGCTCAGGTTATACAGAGTGCGCACTCCTTACATGGAGAGTCTGTGATGACCATCCGAACAAGCTTTTGCTTTCTCTCCATCGGCACCGCGCTGTTGATGATAGAGTCTTTCTGCACTGTAATGCACTACTAATGTCTCTAACCGAGTTACCACACAGCCCTGAGCAAGTCATACCTCACTCGTGCAATGGCAGCCTGCAGGGCCGCAGGGTGATGTTCGTCATCGAAGCGCTGACGGTTGGCGGTGCAGAGCGAATGGTCGTTGACCTGGCAAATGAGTTCTCGCTCCGTGGCGCTTGTGTCAGTGTTGTCTGCCTCAGCGCTCTTGGAGAGCTGGCTTCGTCGTTGTCCAGCGGTATAACTCTTCACCTGTTAAAC
>CAYGSW010000363.1:0-5249 GCA_964352535.1 uncultured Granulosicoccaceae bacterium
TAGTGTGACGGGTACAGGCAGCCAGCAAGGGCAGAAACAGTAGAGCAAATGCCCTATGTGAAAGGCTGGTGCTGTTCACCTTATTGCCTTGGGGTTGATGTCAATAATGGCATTGATGTCGTTCATTGTTGCAATGCAGCAGACATCAAACCCGCGGCGCGATCACCATTGGCATTGCGGTAGGCATATACGGCCACGATAAGCGAACGATCATCGCGTTCTACCACAGCGCCATCGACGATTCCCACAGTGGTGTTGGCATCGTCTCGCAACACACTGCGAAACGTGTACTCGTTGCTATCGAGCACAATGTTCGAGCCGCGCAGTACAAGGCCTCGCTGGTCGTCAAGTTCGATTTGCAGCAGGCTGTTGTTCTGGTCAAGATCGACGCGCAGGCTGCTTTCGCCAGTTTGGGACAGACCGTTCGCGGCGTACAAGGTGTAGAGGCTGCCGCCCGTGTAAACCAGATCGCTGCCCATAGGCAGGTCCAATGCTGACGTCAGAAAGGCAGCATACCAGTCATAAGTCTGGTCTCCGAATGCAAGCGCCAGCAAATGCACGTCGCCATTCGAATTGCCCGAGTTGACAAGCTGGCCGTTGTCGTTGCGCAAGGTCGAGCCGCCAAGTTCGCCGAAGCGCGTAAACCGGCTGATGGTGTCGGAAGGTACGAAGGTGTAGGTGGTGTCCGCAAATTCATAGATGAACAGGCCATCGCCGATCGTGTCGGCAACGCTGAAGTCACCATCTCTTTCCAGGTTCACCTGATGGGCGTAGCTGCCGCGTGTAGCACCGGGTTGGCGCCGCACCAGAGGAACTCCGGATGGCTGGTCGCTACTCAGTGGCGTCGCCACTGCCGGAGTGCCGTCCGGAATTTGCGCAGTGTCGGTCGTGGCGGTATCGGAATCAGAGCCGCCGCAGGCAGTTAGAAAAATCATGCAGCACCCCACAAACAATGACCGTTGTGCATGGACAGTTGATATTTCGCAGATGCGCATTGAGCCCTTCTCCGTGGGATTACCCGAGGCCTATCATATCGTCGCGACTGTTGATTGACTATTGCCAGATTGTGAAGCGCTTTAACTGGACACCGCTGCCTTCTGAACCTTTTTTTCTTCATAGGTTGCCGGTTGCACAACAACGGGCTGGCTGATGGCGTATCGTATTCGTGGTACTAATCTGGCGCGAACAGCGATTTACCATTCAAGGTATCGCTTTGCAGGTGTTTAGATCCTGTTCGCTACACTTCTGAAGAAGAAGCGCGTAAACCATTGAGGGGATGCCAAGCAACGCATGACGACCACCCGACAAGCACCAGACAGCCTGGATTACCGATCACTTGCCGACTTACGCAAGACGCTGCGGGTCAAGTGGTACCGTTGTCCGATCAGTGCCGAGCGATTACGTGTATTGAGTGCCCGCACTGACAGGCAGGGCTGGGTACAGGCGGGCGGCCACGTTGCGCTCGATCTGGCATTAGCCTGCCTCACAGTGTGGCTCTGGTCTGTCCATGAGTGGCTTGCGTTTGGCATGGCGGTGTGGAGTCTTGGCTTCGTTGCCACGTTCTTTAAGGGCACAGCGGCGCACGAGCTGGGTCACGGTACGGTGTTCAGGACAAGATGGCTTCTTATATTGCCAACATCGGCTCGTATCTGCTGGGAACCACACAGCATTGCGGTCTGAGAGAAAACACGCCGGATTTTCGTCAGAACACACGGTCCATCACCATCAATCCTTTTATGGCGTTTCTTTACTGGCATTTGAACTGGCATATCGAACATCATATGTATGCTGGTGTACCTTGCTACAAGCTGAAAGCGCTGGCGAAGGAACTGGCGCCGAACATGCCACAGCCAAGAACACTGCCTCGTGCATGGAAGGAGATGCGGACCATTTGGCGCCGACAAGTTGCCGAACCTTCTTACGAGTTCCGCACACCCGTTCCTGCCGTGGATACAGCGCCTTCATCGTTGATGTTCGATGAACTCGCCAATTCCATCGGTGATCTGGCGCCAAGGGGGTCAGGGCTTTAAGGCAGGTCGTTTAGATAACCGGTAATCGCTGCGACAAAGACAACGATCAACCGTAAAGACGAGCACAACAGGAATTCCTTGACGTGCAGGCATGCGTTTTCGTATGTTAGATGAACACGAGATCTTATTGTCGAGCCAGTTAACAGGAGTCAGTTCATGTCCACTTCCCGTACGGCACTAATTGATAGCAGTTCGCGAAAGGCAGAGTTGCCAGAGCTTGTCGGCTACAGGGCTTTGGCCATGACACTGGTCATTCTTGCATGTGAACTATCGTTGAGCACGTCTGCACTGGCAGACACCACGAATGTCACATGGCGTGATGTCGTCACCGTTGACAAGCAGGGTGAGCATTGCGTCGATGATCCCAACTGTTTCAATCGCTTCCATCCGATGATTCCATCGGTAGCCACTGCCAGGCCAGGTGATGAGATCGTGGTGCATACCCGTGATGCTCTAGACAGCGACCTGACACTCGATTCCAATTCGGATGATCTGGCAGCAGTGGATCTGAACTTCGTACACCCGCTGACTGGCCCGATTTCAATTGAAGGTGCAGAACGGGGCGATGTGCTCGCGGTGACGCTGCTGGATATCGAACCCGATCAATACGGCTACACCGTTATCGTGCCCGGCTTTGGCTTTCTGCGCGATATTTACACAGAGCCCTATCTGGTCAATTGGCGTCTGTCACGCACACACGCCGAATCCGATCAGATGCCGGGTGTGCGTGTACCTTTTGAAGCGTTCATGGGGTCAGTGGGTGTCATGCCCGGCGAGCCCGAAGTAGAGTCGTGGCTCGCTCGGGAAGCTGCGCTCGCTGATGCCGGTGGCATCGTATCGCCACCGCAGCCCATTGGTGGACTGCCAACGGCAGTCTGCGGGCCCGAAGGCACGCACAGGGATGAGTGCCTTCGCACCATTCCGCCACGTGAGAACGGCGGCAACATGGATGTCCAGCAGATGCAGATCGGTACAACCATTCTGTTGCCATGTTTCGTTGACGGTTGTGGGCTTTTTATCGGTGACGTGCATTACGCCCAGGGCGATGGCGAGGTATCCGGTACCGCTATTGAAATGGGCGCCATCGTTCGCGTGAGCACGGAAGTTCGCAAGGGGCAGGCAGAATTCATCACTGGCCCGCAGGTTGAGGGTGGTTCACAGATAAAGGACATTGAGCCTTCGCGCTTCTATCAGACCGTTGGCCTGCCACTGAAGAGCGCCGGGGAGGTTCCGCCTACACATCAGTACCTTGAAAGCGAAAAGATAGAGAACCTTGAAAATCTGTCAGAAGACCTGACGCTAGCGGCTCGCGATGCGTTGCTTAAGATGATTGACTACATTCAGCGCGAACACGGACTCAATGCAGAGCAGGCGTACATACTGGCCAGCGTCGCAGTGGATCTGCGTGTGGGGCAAGTGGTGGACATTCCCAACTATGTGGTCACCGCCGTGCTGAACGAAGACGTCTTTTCTGACCGATGAAGCGTCGCACGGTTTTGAAAACTGCTGCTGCCGCGACGCTTGGCGCACTGCTGCCGACGCACATTATTCACGCGCATACGCCGTACAGGCAATGGGAAGTGTATCGACGCAAGCACCTGCTGATTGGCTGTCATCGCGATGATCCGTCAAGCTATGCCTTGTCGAAGGGTGTAGTCGCTACGCTGGCCGATCAGCTGCCAGAAGCTCGTTCACGCGTGGCACGCGGACCCAACGCCGGGCGTATCGCCAGTCTGATGGCAACTCGGCAGATGGATCTGGCGATACTGCAACCTGACTTGGCAGCGAAAATGTCAACAGGTGCGGGACTATTCGCTGCCTGGGGACCGATCAACCTGACACGTCTGCTGACCATTGGCGAGTACCATCTCGTTGCGTTTGCAGAATTCCCTACGCATCATGCGTGGCAGGTGGCGCGGGCGCTGCAGAATCGGCGCGCGCCTGTGGAGGTGGCTGACACCTCCAACATACCTGAACATCCGGGCGCAAGCGCATTTTTTGCAGGCCTGCCGATGCCGCATGATCATGCCCATAATCAATAGGCCGGGGGCCTTACTAGTGGTCCGTCCATTTGAGTTATTAGGATTGTAGTCTAACTTCTTAACAGTGACTTGTAAGCTGTTGAGATCAGAGAAGATGAAGAAGCGCTATATCGTAGAGCTCAGTTCTGAGGAGCGTGAGTGTCTTGAGGTGATTGTGGCTGATGGTCGACAAGCGAAGTTGCGCCGGAATCATGCGCAGATTCTCTTGTTGGTTGATCAGGGGGAGTACGGGCTTTCATTGACTGACGTGGAAGCGGCTGAGGAAGTTTCATGTTCGCGACGCACCGTGGAGCAGGTACGTGAACGCTGTGTGATGCAGGGCTTGAGCGCTGCACTGGAGAGAAAGAAACAGAGCGGAACTCGTTCACGCAAGCTCGATGGTGAGGCCGAGGCGGCTCTGGTTCAAATCGCCTGCAGTGACGCGCCAGAGGGTCATGCACGTTGGACGCTACGGTTGCTTTCAAGTCGGCTTGTTGAACTGGACTTGGTGGACAGCGTATCCAGAGAATGTGTGCGACAGGTTTTAAAAAAACATTATCAAACCTTGGAAGAAGCAGATGTGGTGCATTCCGCCAACGGAAAACGCCGCGTTTGTTTGCCAGATGGAGAATGTGCTTGACACTTACAAAAGGGCACATGATCCGCTCAATCCAGTGATCTGTATGGACGAAACCACAAAGCAATGTACACAGGAGGTGCGTGCATCGATCAAAGCAAAGCCTGGAACAGTGGAGCGCTGTGATGGGGAATATATCCGTAATGGTGTAGGGCATCTGATACTGTTCTATTCGCCACTGGACAACTGGCGTCGAGTCCAGGTAGCTGATAATCATACGGCGTGTGAGTGGGCCGAAGGGGTCAGACGTTTAGTGGAGGAAGATTATGCTGAAGCTGAAAGAATCACCTTGGTAATGGACAACTTGAACACACACTGTGGTGCCTCCTTGTACAAAGCATTCGAGCCAGAGAAGGCTCGTAAACTACTGGAGAAGCTTGAATTTGTATTCACACCCAAACATGGTAGTTGGTTGAATATGGCCGAATGTGAGTTCAGCGTGTTGGCGCGTCAATGTTTGGATCGACGAATACCCGATATGGAAACGCTGGCCAGAGAAATTGAGGCATGGCAGACAGGACGCAACGAAAATACCAAACCTGCCGACTGGCGTTTCACAAC
>CAYGSW010000364.1:0-5174 GCA_964352535.1 uncultured Granulosicoccaceae bacterium
ATGCCAGCTACTACATACCTATCTGGTTCTTCTTTCTGCCCACCGGTTTTGCCGACGCCACTCAGGGACAGATTCTGCTGCAGACACTCTATCAAGGCCTCATACCGGGGCTTCTTGGGCTCGTTCTTGTCGCTTATGCATC
The DNA here is from genome assembly GCA_964352535.1 of uncultured Granulosicoccaceae bacterium. Lineage (GTDB taxonomy): Bacteria > Pseudomonadota > Gammaproteobacteria > Granulosicoccales > Granulosicoccaceae > Granulosicoccus. Next base: position 143 of record CAYGSW010000364.1, read on the forward strand.
GCGCAATATCGGGGCCTCGGCAACCGCATCATTCATGGCCGCAGTGCCTGCACTGGGTACCGTACTAGGCATAATATTTCTGGCTGAAGTGCCAGGGTGGGCCGGCTGGGTGAGTCTGTTTGTACTCACACCGGGTATTTTACTGGTGGCCTTTTATTCGGGTCGAAAGACTGTCAGTGTGTAAGCGCGCGATTAAGCGAGTGCGCGCATTATGAGTGCGTAAGCATGTATCAACAATTGACAGTTCAATGGCAGTCCAGCCATTGTCTGATGATTTGCCGATGTCGTGTTCGATCGTAACTTGGAAAATGCCCACCATGCACCCTCACTACCGGAATGTCCAAGAGGCGAGTCATGCTGGCGTAGTAATCGGTTGCGTTTGCGTGATAAGTGTCCTCTATTAGGGGACCGTCGTACACGATATCGCCGCTGAACAAGGTACCGGTTGCTGCCTCCCAAAGTGCAATACCACCGGGCGAGTGCCCCGGGGTATGGATGACTTCAAGCACGCGATTACCCAGATCGATAACATCACCTTCCACCAATAGTCGGGTGGCGGGCGCAGATTTTACGGCGTAGGTGGAGGACAGATAAGGTTCCGGGGGCAACGCGGTGAAGATCTCATCGGTAACGTACGGGTCAGCAAGTGTGTTCTGACGTGTGGGATGAGTCATCAATTCGGCCTCATCCTCATGTACACAACGATGCTCGAACTCATGATGACAACCTATATGATCAAAGTGAGTATGGCTGGCAATGGCTACCAGTTTTTTCTCGGTGACCAGTGGCACATGTTCTCGCAGACTGACAACGCCCATGCCACTGTCGATCAATGCATCTGCCAAACTACCCCTGACATGCCATATGTTACAACGATAGAACTCGGTGATGTGCTGCTCACTGATCAGGCGAATATCATCGCTGAATTTCCGGATTGTGTACCAGTCCTTAGCGAGTATTCGTTTCATGAGAGGATCTTTGATATGTCAGTTCAGAGCAACAACAGAACTGGCTTCCAATCCCATTGTGATTTTATGCCCGTTGTTGATCACAAGGGTTTGTGCCATGTTTGCAGTGTAGGTAAAACCGCTGGCCGTTTGCAACTTGCAACGCTGGTGAGTGCCAAAAAAGGCATGATCAACGATACTGGCTTCTCCCAGTATCAGTGTGGTGCTTTGCATGCCAGGTTCAGTCACCAGATGCTCGGGTCGAAAACACAATCTGACTCTATCACCTTGCCTGATGCTGTTATTGACGTCTGCCAGGTTGGGCAAAACGAATTCGCCCAATTCTGTACTCACACTCATGGCGTGTGTATCTTTGCTCTCGACGATAGCTTCCAGCTGATTGGTTTCGCCCATGAATGTAGCCGAAAAAAGTGTTCTCGGTTTCAGGTAGATCGATTCCGGGGTGCCAGTGTCTTCTACTTTCCCGGCATTCATGACAATAATCTGATCAGCGATGGCCATAGCTTCTTCCTGATCATGGGTGACATGGATGAACGTTGTACCGACACGTTCCTGAATGGCTTTAAGCTCATCCTGCATTTGCCGACGCAGCTTCAGATCCAGTGCTCCTAGTGGTTCATCCAGTAGAAGAACATCAGGCTCTACCGCAAGTGCTCTGGCCAGTGCAACACGTTGCCGTTGACCGCCAGACAGCTGATGTGGTTTCTGGGATTCAGACGTTTCAAGCCCAACCAGTGCAAGCAGCTCGCGGCCTTTGGCGTATCGTGCCGTTTTGCCCAGGCCGCGCATGCGTAAACCGAATCCGACATTGTCCAGCAGTGTCATGTGCGGAAACAGAGCGTAGTCCTGAAACATGGTGGTGGTGGTTCGCCTGGCAGGTGGCACGTGCGTCACATCACTGTTGTCAAGATGAATGCTTCCCTCTGTCGGTTGTATAAAACCGCCGAGAATCGAGAGTAATGTGGTTTTACCACAGCCCGAGGGACCCAGCAGTACTGCATAAGAGCCAGCGGGTATTGTCAATCTGATATCGCTAAGGGCAGTGAAGTCATCAAAGCGATGTGTGATTCCATGGATGGCTACGGTTGCTGTCATTTGTTCTTGAATTTCCTGAACAACACGTACTCGGCTATCAGCAACAACGTTATGGATATCAGAAAAACCATTGAACCGGCAGCGTTGGTTTTCGGATTAAGGCCTGAGCGAAGCATGCTCCAGATCTCTACGGGCAAGGTGACATCAAAGCGTGATAGCAGAAATGCGATGATGAATTCATCCCAGGAAAACGTCACAGACAGAAAGAAGCTGGCCAGTATCGCCGGCAGCATGACCGGTACGGTCACCAGCATCATGGATTGCCACTGACTTGCGCCAAGATCGTGGGCTGCCCGCTCGATATTGATTTGATGATCCCCCATCTGGCTGTAGATGATGGCAAAACACAGGGGGGTATTGATAACCACGTGGCCAATGCCAATCGTCATCAACGAGCTGGGTATACCCAGCGTGTTGAACATGATAAGAAGTCCAAGGGCAATAATCAGATAGCTCACGGTGAGTGGTGCGGTGAGCACTGCGCGTTGCAGCGCGCTTGCCGGCAGGTGAAAACGCGCAAGTGCGTAGGCAGCCAGAAAGCCCAGAATGACTGCCAGTGTCGATGAGCTGAGTGCAACCACTAATGAATTAACCATCGACTCAAGCAGTCGGGTATCGCCCAGGATTGCTTCGTACCATTTCAGGGTAGGGCCAGTAAAAGGCAGAATAGGCAGTCTGCTATCCTGGAATGAAAACAACACGAGCACGACGACAGGCAGAAATATGAATCCGTAGATCACAAACAGGTAGGCAATCATTCCACCTGTCCTGAATCGATGTTGCCACATGTTCAACTCCTGCCCATCTTCAGCCAGCGCGCACATAGCAGGTAAGCAATCACCACTACCAGCATTAACATGATTGACATGGCTGCGGCGCTTGGGAAGTCGGCTCGCCGTCCAATCTGCAGCATGATGACTTGCGGTAACACCAGCTCGTTGCTGCCGCCGAGTATCTTTGGCGTGATGTAGTCACCTATACAAAGAACAAATGTCAGGAAAGCGCCCACCATGATGCCGGGCAAGCTCAAGGGCAGAATGACATGCCAGAAGGTTCGTATCGGGCCTGCACCCAGATCAGCGGCTGCGCGAGCGTAATTGGGTGATAACTGTTTCAGATTGGCGTAGATGGTCAGGGTTAGCAGCATCACGAAGAAATGCACAAAACCAATAACTGTGGCATAGCGCGTTGAGGCAATCGCCAGTGGCTCATTGAGTATTCCCACGTTCAAAAGAAAGCTGTTGACGATTCCTTGCTTGCCCAGAACCAGAAGCCACGCATAGGAGCGCACCACATAGGATGTCCAGAAAGGCAGGATAGCCAGTATGAGTGCCGTGCGCTGCCATCGTTGCGGGACTCTTTCCGCAATGATCCACGCCAACGGATAAGCCAGTATGACCGAGATTATTGTGACGCTGACGCTGATTTCTATCGAGTTGATCAGCGCTTTGACAAGGTGCGGTTTTGTCAGAAACTCGATGTAGTTGTCCAGGTTCCACGTGGCAACAATCTTGCCGCCAGCGCGTTGCCACAGACTCATGACCAACATGAACATGAAGGGCACAACAAAGAAAGCCATAGTCCATAGCAGTGCTGGCAGGGCGAATCGCCACCTCGCCCACCAGGATAGTCGTAGTGATGTCATGATGTGGCAGTGATAGCACTCAGCCGAAATACAATGCCGGCGCCACTGATCTCATTGCTGCCATGTTGCTGATTGCCTAGCGCTGCTGCATTTCAGTCCAGAGGTCTTCCATCTTTTCGTCAAGCTCAGGTGTTACTACGGGATAGAGTTGGGAGTTGGCAAGAAATTCTGCCTGCTGGTCCCAACGAAGCGTGGCTTTCTGGGCGTCGCTCAGCACCTCGGCAGTCTTTTTATTAGCGGGCATGGCCCAGTAACATGAAGAGGTGGCGAGCGCTGCCTGTCCTTCCGGACTGAGTATGTACTGTACGAATTTCAGCGCCATATCAGGGTTGGCAGCATCCGCCAGCATGGCGACTGATTGCGACCACATGAGTCCACCCTGTTCAGGGAGCACCCAGTCAAGTTCCGGTAGCTCCTCTGACAATACGCCGGTTAGCCACTCTCCACCGCCAAAAAGAATATCAACTTCTCCAGTGGCTAGTGCAGTCTGACTGGATACGACATCGGTGAACTGGGTGGTATTGTCTTTGAGTTTAAACAACGTTTCGCGAATTTCCGGTAGATCGGCTTCTGTCAATTCGCTGGTCTTCTTTCCAAGGCCCATCGCAACCAAACCAATCATGGGCGTGTGCCAGTCATAGACGGCAATACGGTCCTTGTACTTGTCTCCCCAAAGCGTTGTCATGTCCAGCATGTCATCCGGATTGACGTTGTTCTTGTTGTATGCAATGGTGTTGTAACCGAATAACTCAGTCATGCCGTACCACTGCCCATCGTGCTTGTGATAATCCTCCAGCACCACTTCAGGCCATAAGTCATCAAGCGGCAGGGCTTCTTCCGGGATAGTCGCCAACAGGCCTTGATCCACCAGGCCCGGAATATCCACACCGTCAATAATCATCACATCCCAGTCGCCGGGTCTGGATTGCTCAAGTATCGACAGCGCAGCTCCGGTGCCTTCGAACTCCTTGAGGTTAACACGAACATTATTAGCTTCTTCGAAGGGACGAATAAACTCCGGGTCGGTATGATCGCACCAAACAAGTGCGTTGATGGATTCTTCGGCCGCTACGTAGCTGGATACGCTGATGCCCAGTGTGGCTATACACGAGACAATGAAGTAACGGTTTTTGTGGGATTTCATGACTGCTCCTCGGGTGATATTCCGCATGTTGCCTGAATCCTAACAGGCGAGAAATCCTCTCGTCCAAAAAAATTTGAGGTAGGTAAACATCAGCGCAGCTCTAGTAGTTCGTCAACCCGAAATAGTAGGATTCAGAGTTCACCAGCCGCCGCCCTGCAATACCGGTGGCGGCCCCGCACG
>CAYGSW010000365.1:0-5172 GCA_964352535.1 uncultured Granulosicoccaceae bacterium
GCGCACAGTCATTACCAAAACTGACACGCCGCGCCAGCGATAACGCCAGCCGACAATCTGACACTCCTACCTATTTTCGCACCAGCGATGCAGCGCTGCCAGGGCCACCTACGCTGTCCACACTCATGAAGATTCAGCGTTACAGTGCCAAAATTGAACTCCTCTGCGGCCCCTCAAGAACGCTGGAACAATTGCGAGACCCGTTTGACAAGCAGCACCGTTTCGATCCGGCCCACTGTCTGAGCAGAAGAATTGCCAACGTGGCGTTTGGTACGGAGCCTGGTGTAAAGGCTGTACAGTTTGAAATGCCAGATGCCAACGTCTTTGTATTACCCACTCTTAACAAGGTTTATTGTTCGTTGTCGCTGGAATACAAACGGAACGTGCAAATCGTATTCAAGGACTGGGACGAGAACGAAGTAACGATTCACAGATTCGACAACGCCAACGTAAACCAGGTGGTGGACAGGGTTAATCGCTCGCCGCGCTTCAGCTTCGGTCTACAGTCATTCTGTTGGCTAAGTTCGTTGTTCAGCGCTCAGGGCAGACTGCCTATGGGCTTTGATATTGATACGCAATGTCGATTGCATCATTGGCCGAACATTACACGTCTGGAGCTCATTCCAGACTCTCTGGAAATTGCAGCTGCCTGGTCAGACAGGAAAGCAAGTCTGAAAGAGATCGTGGACGCGGTGCGCTGCGAACCACGACACGCGGTGTCATTTCTCAATGCCGCCAGCGCCATTGAGCTTATGGATCTGGGACAATGAACGAGCGCGATGCCGCTACCAAAGTACGCAAGGTGCTGGTCGCAGGCTCGGTCGGAGTTGGCAAAACCACCGCCGTAAAAAGCGCAAGTGACGACCCTATTCTGACCACCGAAGCACAGCCCACTGATTTCACACGATTGCAAAAAGACAGCACAACGATTGCGATGGATTTCAGTGTTATCTGGCTGGATGATCAAATCAAGGTCCATCTTTATGGTACGCCGGGGCAAGAGCGCTTTGACTTCATGTGGAGTGTCCTTGCACAGGGCGCTGAGGGCGTCATTCTGCTCGCTGACGACACCAGTAATAATGTGTTTCAAGAGATCCAGGTATATCTGGATGCCTTTGAGGCCATGGTCCATAAACGGCAATTGGTGCTGGGTGTTACTCGCCTCAGAGATGAAGGTGATAGAGCCCTGCAACGCTATCGAGACTATTTTTCACGTCGGCAAATGAACGTTCCGGTACTCGAGGCAGACCCACGCTCTCGGCATGACATCATCGTGCTGATTCGTGCCTCTCTGGCAACCGCCCACCTGGCGCAATACACATGAGCTTACAAAACGATCAGTCAGAGTTTTCGGCCAGCCGCTTTGTCAGTGCCACTGCGGCGGGCTGTTATTACGCCATCGAGGGGCGTGATCCTACGGCAGCCCGGCAGCTTCTGACACAACTGCTGAGCAAGCCAGATACCCCACTGCTTTCAGACTACGACAACACGGCAAGGGAAGAGATTCTGGATTTGTGCAGGTCCGGTATGGTCACGCTGGATAGGCAAGCTTCATTTTTGCCACAAGGCAACCTCAGTGATCTGTTACCCGACATGCTGCCAGGGCTATCAGAGCGCGGACGTGTTGTTCTGACAGAATCGCGTCAGGGCCTCTACATCGACTACGCGGGTGTCAAGCAGGAAGAGGCGGAGGAGCTGGCGGTGCTCGCGGCTGATCTGCGCGCCATCGCCGAACAAAGAAAACACCTGCTGGAAGACCAGCTCAATATAAGCAGTCGAGCCTATGGCATTGTGGATCCGGCCGGTAACAGTGAAATAGGATTCTGGCCATTGCACATCGCTGACAAAGTGTTCACGTTGATTGTACTGGGCATTCCACGGTTCAACACCGATGAATTCCGAACCTTGATCTGGGCGCTGAGTGAACGTTATGGTGTGTGATGTCGCTTTGCAAACTAAAACCGTAACTCAGGCTCAACCATCGTAGTTGTCTGTTTCCCAGAGCTTCATCAAGATCTCTGTAATAAAGCAGGTAGTACTCTCCCAGTTGCTCTTTAGTATCAGCAAATGGCACATCCGAGATTACAACCGTACCGTTCTCGCGTGTCACCGTGGTGGCTGTGGCTATTGATTGCAACGCGTCGCCAGATTTAATGACTCCACAGTCTACGCATTGCTGCGTATAGCATTCGAAGATTACACATCCGCCAGATCACCCTTGTTCTCCAGCCAGCGCTTGCGATCACCCGCACGCTTCTTGGCCAGCATCATATCCATCATCGAATTAGTATCATCGCCATCGGCAATGGTCAGACGGACAAGTCGGCGAGTATCCGGAGCAACAGAGGTCTCCCTAAGCTGCATGGGATTCATCTCTCCCAGCCCCTTGAAGCGCGTGACAGACACTTTACCCTTGAGCTTTTCCGCCTCGATACGCGCCATGATGCCTTGTCGCTCTGCATCGTCCACGGCATAAAATACCTGTTTGCCCACGTCTACACGATACAAGGGTGGCATGGCTATGTACACGTGCCCTTCCTGCACCAATGTCTTGAAATGACGAACAAACAACGCGCACAATAGTGTTGCAATATGCGCCCCATCCGAATCTGCATCAGCAAGAATACAGACCTTCCCGTAGCGCAGCTTGGACAAGTCAGTGGAGCCAGGCTCCATGCCAATAGCAACCGATATGTCATGCACTTCGGAGGAGCCCAGAATCTGATCGCGCTCGGCCTCCCAAGTATTGAGTATCTTTCCGCGCAGCGGCATGATGGCCTGGAAGGTGCGATCACGCGCCTGCTTTGCCGACCCTCCCGCAGAGTCGCCTTCCACCAGAAACAGTTCGGTCAGGTTTAGGTCAGTGGAGCTGCAGTCGGCCAGCTTGCCGGGCAAGGCAGGTCCTGAGGTGAGCTTCTTGCGCACCACTTTCTTGCCATGACGGGCACGCGCTTGCGCGCTGGCTATGGCCAGATTGGCAATCTGGTCACCGGACTCCGGATGCTGGTTGAGCCACTGAGCCGTGTGATCTTTCACCACGCCCGAAATAAACGGTACGCATTCCCTTGACGACAAGCGCTCTTTGGTCTGGCCGGAGAACTGAGGATCCTCAAGTTTCACAGACAACACATAATTGACCTTGTCCCACACATCTTCGGGCGCAATCTTTACACCCCTTGGCAGCAGGTTCCGGAAATCGGCAAAGTCCCGAACCGCATCGGTCAAACCGGTTCGCAGCCCATTCACATGTGTACCGCCTTGAGCTGTTGGCACCAGGTTGACATAGCTTTCCGTCACGCCCTCGCCACCTTCTGGCAGCCAGACCACCGCCCAGTCGGCCAGTTCGGTCTTGGAACTCATGCTTGCCGACAACGGCCTTTCGGGGATACGCTCATACCCATCGACCGCGCTTGTCAGATAGTCCACCAGACCGTCTTCATAAAACCACTCGTCTTTTTCGCCGCTGGCTTCGTCCAGAAGTCGCACACGCAAACGAGGACACAGCACGGCTTTGGCCCGCAACAGGTGACGCAGGCGCGTCAGCGAGACCTTATCGGAATCAAAGTACTTCTTGTCGGGCCAGAAGCGAATGCTGGTGCCGGTATTTCGCTGGCCGACCTTACCTATGGGTTTCAGCTTGTCAGCCACATCGCCATTCTTGAACGTGGCCAGATACTCCTTACCGTCCCTGCGGATGGTAACTTCCAGCTTTTTCGACAGCGCATTGACAACGGACACACCCACTCCGTGCAATCCACCCGAGAAACGATAGTTGTCGTTCGAAAACTTTCCGCCGGCATGAAGTGTTGTCAGGATGACTTCAACACCTGGCTTTTTCAGCTTGGGATGCTTGTCGACGGGCATCCCGCGACCATCGTCAATGACCTCCAGCGAGCCATCCTTAAACAGCGTGACTCTGATGTCAGACGCATGCCCGGCCAGCGCCTCATCGACGCTGTTGTCGATGACTTCCTGCGCCAGATGATTGGGACGTTGGGTGTCGGTGTACATGCCCGGCCGTTTGCGAACCGGATCCAGACCACTGAGAACCTCGATTGATGAGGCGTTGTATTGATTACTCACGATAAGGGCTGTCGATAACTGGCGGCGCGGGAAGTGTAGCTTATCGTCACACGCGCTGCCGTGCCGCAAGATACGGTTGCCTCTTGAATAAACCGACACTAAGCGACACACTTATCCTGTCTTAGCAACAATTCTTACGAGCAACTCATGGCCGATTCTCCCTTCATTGTTCATCTGGACGAACAGAACTTCATGCAAGTGGTGGTGGAAGGCTCAGACAACACGCCCGTACTGGTTGATTTCTGGGCTGACTGGTGCGGGCCCTGCAAGACGCTTATGCCCATTCTCGAGAAGTTGGCGATTGAGTACAACGGTGCCTTCATACTGGCCAAACTCGATACTGAAGCCAATCCCGGTATCGCTCAGCAGCTGGGCATCCGCAGTCTGCCTACGGTCAAGCTTTTCAAGGACAGGCAGCTGGTCAACGAATTCATGGGCGCCTTGCCGGAATCCGAAGTGCGGGCATTTCTTGACGCCAATGTGGGACCTGCGCTGCCTGATGAGTCGGCAGAAGAAGAACCTGCGGGTGATACCCGAGTGCTTACGGCCATGAACCTGTTTGAACAGGGCGATGCAGAAGCTGCCAAGGCCTTGCTCAAGGACGCACAGGCCGATGATCCGGAAAATGTCGAAACCCTTCTGGCGCTGGGGCAGGTTTGCGTCAGCACCGGCGACGTCGAGACGGCCGAGAGCTGTCTGAAAGCCTTGCCGGAGGAGGATCGCCAAGGCGCTCAGGCCCTGCGCCTCTCGGGTATCCTCGAAATAGCCCGCGACAGCGACAGCACGGTATCACCACAAACGCTCCAGGCTGCGCTGGACACAGACCCGGCAAGTTCCGAAAAGCGGTACAACTTGGCCATAGCGCTGGCATTGTCAGGTGACATCCAGAGCGCCATGGATCATTTGCTCAAGCTGGTACAAACCGACGCCGAATACAAGGAGGGTGCTCCACGCGCCAAGCTGCTGGCCCTGTTCAATGTGCTGGGTGACGATCCCCTGGTGGGTCAGTATCGTCGCAAGTTGTTTGCTTTGCTGCACTAGTAGTCCGTCAACCCGAAATATTAGGATTCAGCGGGCCTGTCTGTGTTC
>CAYGSW010000366.1:0-5159 GCA_964352535.1 uncultured Granulosicoccaceae bacterium
GTGCAGGTGCAGGTGCAGGTGCAGGTGCAGGTGCAGATGTCGGTGTCTGAACATCCGTTGAACCCAGCATCAGCTCATAACTCTTCGAATTAATTGCTGTGGTGGGGCGTTCCAGCTGACCTATGAACTTGCTATCAACGCATAGCTGCAGACCCGATGGTTTGGCTGCTGACAATTCAGTGGCTTGGTTGCAGCATGTGCATCGGCAGCAATGCTTGTAGCGTAATTCGTCTTTAGAGTAGAAATACGTTGGGTGTCTGGTCACCTGTGCCAGCCTGCAAGCAGTATGACAAGTGCAGATATCACACTGAACAGTTGCATCGGGCGATTGAAAAATACGCTGCATCCGCAGTCAGCCGTTGATGATGGCGTTGCACGGTTGCATCAGCAAAGGTGCCAGCAAAGCGGGAGCCTCGAAACTGGTCTGAACACTGATAAGCATCTTCAGGCTCGACTCCTCCCTCGCTGCCAGGCACAGTGTGCAGATTTTCCCGGGCAATGATGGCTGCAGTTGGTGGGTACACCTGCGATCGTCCCAAGGCGTTGCTGTAACCCTTGTGATAGACAATAACCCGCATGGGTATACGCACGTTGCCGCCGCCATCAAACATGGCTGGCATCCAGTATCCCGTGCTATTTATTTCCTCGCCATTGCAGGTGCTACAGCCTGAATTGGCCACCATCTGTGTCTGGTGAGGCACCATCACGATTGGCGCCGGGAAATTCCGTATCGGGATAGAATGGTGGTGAATCAAGATCAAGAGCACTAGCATCAGTTACGTCATCGGATAGCACTTCCCTGTTTCCTGCTTGTAACAAAACGGCATCTTCATTAGCACAGGATGCGCAATTTGATTTTTCACGCGTCATTGCGCGAGTTGAGACTGCTGCAAAAAATGCACTGACCTGTCAATAAATTTGCAGCAGACGAGCTTATTTGTCCCTGATAGCGCAATGAGTACTTTTGACTATGCGCGTATTGATGCATACATCAAAAAGACAGCAACCCTGGAGATTTATAACTTCATTGTTGTAGTTGGCTGTGGACCGTTAAGCGAGCGTGATTCCGATTCAGGAGTAAGTGGCAGAGCCCGTATAAACCACTTGTTCGACCAGCGCCTTGGACGTGTGTCTCATGTTCACGGAAAGTGTCGGTGCTCACTGGAAAAGCTGATGAAAGTGCCCAATCGGGCTATTGGATTAATGGATCACATAGACGCTGAAAAAAGTACTAAATAGCTTTTGAACAAGCCCTTCAATGCTATGTCAGCAATCGAAAACTGTTTTTGAAACGATGCAGTAGGTCTACCGTGAACACGGTAGCAATTCTTTCACGATGCCTGTATGAAAGGGGTCAATGAGGCTTGGATTGCATGCCGTAAAACGATTTTAGAGTGATCACTAGAGAGCCACAATACAATTCCGTGAATTACTTACAATGCCTAATGTCATGGTGCAAATTACCTCCAAAATCACGGTGGCTGGTTAGCAGGTAATCTGCCGGATAAGGCATGAAAGACTTGTGTTGTCTGAATTGTTGAAGCCATAGCGATACAATTTTGTTGCAGATTCACATGTAGACGACATGTTTTTAAGTAATATCAAGACTCGAAAGTGTGGTGACTTTCGTTATTCCTCCTCCAAGTGATATTGAGGCAGGGAGCCAGTAGAGGCCAGGGAAGGCCATCTTTTTTAACAATGTGCTATTACATTGCCATTGATTCCCGACTTTTGATGCAAGCGTGCAAGATGCTCATGTCGGGTTATTCATGAAACTACCAGAAACTATCTCACCTCCTCTGCGCAGTGTGTAACCTCCCTGGACAGCTCGTCCCTAAAAAAAACACAGCCTGTATTCACTCTGGCTGTGATGTGATTTCCCGGAAGTAGCTTCACAAGCCGGGCACTGCAAATCAAGCAGATGAACCTGCCTTGAGGGCCTTTTTTTCGATGTTACGGCGCAAGGATTTTCTCTGACTCCCAAACGTGCCAATGTTCATACACAGTGTGCCATCAGCGTATAGTCATCTTATCTGCAGCCGTGTTGAGTCTTGGCGATGACGAAGCAAGCGATAGGTAATGTTCTTCCAATGGTATTTGCAATCGTTGTGGCGTCTTGCGTGGGTTGTAGCAACTCCACCAAGTCTGTACCCGCAACTGGCGTTGATGACAATGATCATGAAGAAGCAGAGTCCGCTATTCCAGATGGCAATGTGACAGCGAAGGCTGCGCTGGTTGTTGAAAATTACCTGGCCTTTCTGGATAGCCAAGGCGTGTCAGATGGCGCGATTGCCGTGTCCTACCAGGGAGAATTAGTCAGCACTGCAGGCAAAAACCGACAGGCAGATGACAATGCTCCAGTAGCCTCTTTATCCAAAGCTATCACGGCGGTTTGCGTGATAAAGGCCATGACGAGCAATGGAATAGATCCCTCAGCGACGTTGGTGGAGGTGATGCCCAACACGCTCGCTGATCTTGAGATAAGTGATCAGCGGTTGCTGGACGTTACCATCGCACAGCTGCTTTTACACAACAGCGGTATTCAAACTGCACATATCTCTGCCTTGGGAACAGATATTCCTACAATGCGACAGGAACAGAAGCTCTGGCAATTGGAGTTCATTGCAGTTGATGGTTTGTCAGCAGATCCCGGATCTGGTTTTGAATATGCAAATGCCAACTACCTAATTCTTGGTATTGTTATAGAGTCTGTGGTGGCAGAAGACTACGAGACATGGTGTCGGCGTGAGGTGCTCGGGCCACTCGGTATCACGCGTGCTGGATTGTCGCCATCCTGGGCAGTGTTGAGTGCGTTTGGCGGTTGGGAAATTTCAGCAGTTGACTACTTGAAATTTGTCAATGCGAACTTCAAGCCAGATGCCATGGTTGGAATAGATCCCTCATCGACGAATCTATCCATTGCAGTTGGTCAGGGTGCTCGCTATGGGTTGGGCACAGTTTTCAGGCTACAGCCTTCAGGAGCCATATACTGGCATGCAGGGAGCTTTACATGGCAAAGCGTCCAGCAGAGTGGTCGTTTTGGTGCTTACTATGCGGCTTATCCCAATGGATTTAGTGTTGTCGTCAATCTGTCTGATAATCTTGACGGTGGTCGCAGTGTGGAAATTGATCGAATTTTGTTTCAGTTAGCTGAATATGTGACTATTACCGGGGATGAAAATGGGTCATGACGAATGGGGTCGGGCAGATTTGTAAAGGATTTGGAGATCTTCCGGGTCTTTGCTGTGATGTCCACAATAGCCAAATATCGGTTCTGCCAAGCTGTGAGATTTTTCTTATCGAAACATAATTGATGTATTTGTATGAGTGATCGACGACGCCGGTCATAATGAACGCGATAAAAAACATACTGGATTAATTTTGTTCTTTTAGAGGACGCATGTGTCAACAGACCGTCTCAACCCGGGCGTTATTGCTTGACTAAATAACCAACGTTCAGGTCATCATGACCACTTTTGTAAGTGGCAATCGCTTTACATCATCACGATTTCTCAACGCCGTCAGTCGACCACTAGCGCTACGAAGACTTCCGCACGAGACAGCGCGTATTCGAACATAACAATATGGTATGTGATCACTATCAAAGGGTTATTCAGAGCATCCGTCAATTTTCCATTTCTGGCTGGTTTCTTGCTCACCGCGCATCTTGCTTCAGGCCACGTTCATGCTCAGTCATCAGAAGTTGATTCCTCAAAAAGCACAAACGATGAGATAACCCTTCTGGGCGTAATGCAAACCGCCAACCTAGGCTATGCTAAAGCTGTAGTCATTCACATCCTTCATAAACTTGTTACTGCAACGGTGTTTTTGGAAGGTACGAGTGTGGTTTCTCTTGATTCACCATCGCCCGAGATTCTCGCTGAGTGTCAGGAACAGTTAGCGCGTGCGTCAGCCGTAAGGGCAATGGCGGCAAGCTTTGACTTTGGTCCGATTCATTCACTGGGTTATGCAGCCGCCATGGATACTCGAGCCGATATTGGTGGTCTGGAGCAACTTGTAGCCAGTGACAGCGCTGACGTTGCTCTACTCAGGGATGCGGCAAAGAACCCATGGCTCAAGGGGTGCGAGGCCATAAACTATCTATTTGATTCTGGATCGATCAATGAATCCAGTGTAGAAAAGTTCACTAGGAGGAGACTGCTACACCTTCAAATACTGGCAACAGAACTCAGGCAGACGACTCGATTTCTACTTGAAAGCTTGACAACATGGGCAGATGACTATCCTGCATACAACTCGAAACTCTCAACTGCCGGGAATCCGATTATACCTCACTGTGCATTCGGCCTCAGAGGACGTGCTGCGAGGGATCATTAATTCGCTGGATGTAGTGAACAACGATTACCTTGCGCCTTCGACTGACCCTACGAAAAAGCACGACGACATTGAGGCTAGAAAAACACTGACAGTTACGCGCGCCACACTGCTGGGAATAATGTCCTGCTATATGGGTGGTCCAGTTGGTCCAGTTAGCCTGAACACGGCAGTCAGCCGCCGTTTTGAACAGAACAGAACAGAACAGAACAGAACAGTGCAGTGCAGGGCTTGGTGTCTGGATCGATCTCTACGACAAGGAGTTGCATGAGATGATCCTGGCAGAGCTGGTGGCATCAATCACCGGCCTTGAGTCATATCGTAATGATTCAACTTGCATCGAACCTGTCGAGCAAGTCGTCAGAAGTGATGAGATACATCAATCAACGCAATTGTTTTTTGCCCATTTGCAGTCTGTATTGTCCGAGACTACTCATACGGTAACTCCTGTTAATTGATCGTACATTTACACTTGAATATATCCATGACATACGTTGCAAGCGTTTTGTCGGCTGTAACTCGGAGGTCAGTATCGTTGGGAGCTCTGGCTGTTTTTTGTCAGTCAGCATTGTTACGGTAGCTGATACTAAAGTAACAACTGATGTTGACGATGGCAGAGAGTTGGCCGGTGCAGCGACTGCCTTCAATCGCACATCAAGCGCGTACGAGAAGCCCCCGCCCTTAACCTTATCGCTAAAGGCGCAATCGATCATGATCTTGGAGATGTCGCGATTGAAGAGACATTTGTGTCAACGAGTAATGTCACAAATGCCGGACTCGGTCCCGTATTCAACAATATATCGTGCGTAAGCTGTCATATAAGG
>CAYGSW010000367.1:0-5145 GCA_964352535.1 uncultured Granulosicoccaceae bacterium
CGCGGAAATCTGGCCGAAATATCGCGCTTTCGCTCGATCAGCTTATTCTCGGACATCCTCCTAGGTGCTGCTGATTTCTGTTCAGCGGTTGATCTCCAGCGGTTCGACGATGCCGTTTTCACTGGCGCGGATCTGTAGCAGATACTCAATCCCGCTTTGTGCGCCAATAAACGTCACCTTGCGTCGATTGAAGGACTGAGTTGCGTAAAACCCAATCACCTCGCCCTCGTAGGCGAGTTCGACACCCGGTAGCTGCTCTGGATCGCCTTGCAGCGTGACAGGCTCTGGCATGACCAGTGCACGGGCAGCGTTGGTGGGTAGATGAACCAGTATGGGACGTCCTGTATAGCGAGCTTGCTTAAAGGGTTTCGGTGTGTCTGTCTCACCGATAGGGCCTGTCTCCGGGGCGTACTCTTCGATGTTTTGTGTTTGCGCCATAACCGCAGGCGTTGGCGGCAATACCACCAGACAAACTGCACCTACGATAGCTGTAGATGCAATGTCGTAGGGCATATTCAGTTGCCTGAAGGGTAATGCTGAGAAAAGCATGGGGCACCGCTTAGTTGAAATAATGTAGCTGCGTGCGCACAAAATACTTTGCCCGCGATGAGTGCGTCTGACTAATCTGTTATATTCCTGGCGACAAAAAAATGTCGTCAAGGTTATTAACTGTATCGTTTCAACTGCGTCATAGTGGTTTACGGATTAACGATTGCTTACTGAAAAGCACTGATTTCGCGAGCTGGCGATGTCGCGCTTCAATTAAAAATACAAATCCGGCTCTGGTGGTTCGTGCCCGTGGCATTAGTCTTTGTATAATGCCAGTACAATATTCGATTCAGCCGTTTTCAAATCCTTTCAGCACATTGACCGTGTTCTTGCCAATGTCCGCAACTGCATAGCCACCCTCCATGACGAACACTGTCGGGAGTTTTAGTTTTGCCAGCAGTGCGCCATAGTGGCTGAAGTGGTCAGAGGCAAGTTTGAAAAAACTGATGGGATCCTTTTCAAATGTATCAACTCCCAACGAGACGACCAGGGCATCAGGTGCATACTGATTGATATGCTGGAAGCTGTCTTGCAGTGCTGCGCGCCAGTGTTCATAGCTACAGCCTTCAGGCAACGGATAATTAAGATTGAAACCTTCACCTGCTGCACGTCCTCGCTCATCGGCATAACCCAGAAAGTGCGGGAACGCATCAACAGGGTCACCGTGCAGGGAGATGAAGAAAACATCATCGCGGGTGTAGAAAATATCCTGTGTGCCGTTGCCGTGATGAAAATCCACATCCAGCACAACCACTCGTGATGCGCCCTCATCCAGCAACTGCTGAGCGGCAATCGCTGCATTGTTGATGAAGCAGTAGCCACCATACAGATCAATGCCGGCATGGTGGCCCGGTGGCCTGCATAAGGCAAACGCTGATGAATGTCCCGCTTGCAGATGCTGTGCTGCACTGAAGGCACAGGCAGCACTGCTTAAAGCTGCTTGCCAGGTGCCTGCGATAATGGCCGTTTCGATAGCCATGGCGTAGTAGCCCAGCTTGCCATCAATGTGTGCAGGCTCTCGTTGCTGCATGCGCCGCGCGGGGATCACCGACGGCAACGCAGGCGCTGTGTATCCGGCGGCTAGCCACCATTCCCAGGCATGTTCAAGAAAGTCGAGATACGCATGGTTGTGAACGCGTGCCAGCAGTGATGTGGGTACGTTTGCTGGCTCAACAGGTGGCGCGAATCCCTGCGCTGCCAGTGCATCAACCACATGCTGCCATCGCTCGGGGCACTCAAAGGGCCGCACAAACTCACCACCGCTGAGTTCGCTGTCGGGAAAGTGCAATTGATGGTCGGTGCTGGCGAAGGTTTTCATCAGACAGACGCAGCGTCAGTTGCTGCGAGTACGGCGTACCGCATCAGCCCAGCCAGATGTGACCTGCGAACGCAGCTCGCTATCCATGACAGGAGTAAAACGTGTTTCCCGGTTCCAGTTTGCCGTCAGATCATCCAGCGAATCATAGACACCGACTTGCAAGCCAGCCAGATACGCAGCACCCAGTGCTGTGGTCTCGGTTTGCATTGGACGCTCGATGGCGATGTTCAGAACGTTTGCCAGATATTGACTCAACCAATTGTTGTTCACCATGCCGCCATCAACTCGCACTGTATCGATGGAGGCTCCATCAGAGCGCATGGCGTCAAGCAGATCCATACTCTGGTAACACACCGACTCTAGCGCAGCCCTTGTGATGACGGCAGGCCCTGAATCGCGCGTCAGTCCATACAAGGCGCCTCGCGCATCGGCGTCCCAATACGGCGCTCCCATGCCCGTGAACGCGGGTACAAGATACACGCCCTGATTGCCATCCAGGCTCTCGGCCAAGGCCTGGGTTTCCTGGGCTGACTGGATAATGCCAAGGCCATCGCGCAACCACTGTACGGCAGCGCCCGCGACAAAAATCGAACCCTCTATGGCGTAGGTTGTTGTGCCGTCCAGGCGGTAGGCGACGGTGGTCAGCAGCTTGTTGCCAGAGGCTATCGGTGTGGTACCTGTGTTCAGCATCATGAAGCAGCCCGTGCCGTAGGTACTCTTGATCATGCCTGGAGCAAAACAAGCCTGACCAATTGAGGCAGCATGCTGGTCGCCGGCCACGCCTGCGACTGGAAGCTCTGCGCCCAGAACACTTTTATCGGTGGTGCAGAAGTTGGCCGCGCAGTCATGAACTTCTGGCAGCATGGACATAGGTACTCCCAGCAATGCGCACAGGGACTCGTCCCAGCAGTTTTCGTGAATGTTGAATAACAGAGTGCGGCAGGCGTTGGTGGTATCCGTGGCGTGGACGCGGCCGCTCGTCAATCGCCACATTAAAAACGTGTCTATCGTGCCGAACACCAGTTCTCCGCGCTCGGCCTTCGCACGCGCGCCGTCGACGTTGTCCAGGAGCCAGCCAATTTTAGTGCCAGAAAAATAAGGGTCAAGCAATAGCCCGGTCTTTGCTGTTACCTGCTTACCATGACCTGCGCTTTGCAGTGTGCGGCAATGGTCTGCCGTGCGCCTGTCTTGCCACACAATCGCGTTGTGGATCGGTTTGCCTGTGGCGCGATCCCAGACGAGGGTGGTTTCACGCTGGTTGGTGATGCCGATAGCGGCCACCACGCGATTGGCTGCGGCAGCTTTTGCCAATGCTTCTTTGCACACCGCAATCGTCGATTCCCAGATCTCCTCCGGGTCGTGTTCTACCCAGCCGGAAGTGGGATAGAACTGCGTGAATTCTTTTTGGGCAAGTGCAAATGTACTGCCATCCTTTTCAAATAGCATGGCGCGCGAGCTGGTGGTTCCCTGGTCGATGCTCAGCAGCAAGGGTGAGGTCATGGTGATTCCTGTGCGATGTATGCAGCAGACATTGTACGAGTGACCAAGGGCATCGTGTGGCTGAATTACGGCTAAAAATTCTTGCCAGAGACAGAAAGTTCGTTTAGCGTTTCGTTTTGGAGAGAGAAGGCAAAAACGAAACTCAACTGTCCATGCAGATGCCTGGCTCTAGTCTGGATTGCTCACGAAGCCAATAGATTCTCTTGCGCCCCCTTTCCCTGTAGCAAATCACGCTCAGTCGAAAAAACCTTGCCTGGCAATACAGATTCGGAAATGCAGATTCGGAAAATGCTGACGTTGAGATGATTTCTTGTCAGCTTTTTTGCCGGGAGAGCTTATGCGGTTGATTACGGATAATAAGCCTAGCGACCACAAGCAGCATTAATAATACAAGGGTGTAATTGGCCAGGGCGCCGGAGAAGTTAGAGTTTTCATCCCGGATGATCGAGGTGTTGGCTGCTACATCGTCATTGCTGGGTGCAGGTTGCACTGAGGGGGACAGGGGTTCGTTGTTGTTCAGGTTGTCTGCAAACGAGACGCCATCATTTTGTATCTGGCGGGGTAGTTGAACATTGAAAGGAGAAAGCGTACTTCTTATCCAGTCAGCGTAAGACGCTACACGGGTGTACACACCCGGAGTCTCAGCCAGGCCACAGCTCACCCCCCAGCTTGTGATGCCTGTAACAACGCTTACCCGGTTTTCGGTTGTATCCACCCTGTATAAAGGTCCGCCGGAATCACCCTGGCATGAATCCTTCCCGCCTTCAACCACACCAGCGCACACATTCGTGCTGTCGGTAAGGCCATTGTAAGCAGGGAAAAGCGTGCCGCAGGTAGTGCCGGGTGTCATGTTGACGAAGGTGCCGCGCAGCTGTGTTGGAAAATTTTGAGTGCTTTGTGATTCCCGACTGTTTACGGCTCCCCAGCCTGCGATAAATGCCGTGTCATTTGCGTTCACGGGTTGCTCATCAAGGGGTATGGGCGAGACAAGCGCGTCGTACTCCAGCTGCAGCAAAGCGATGTCACGCCCTAGTTGCACGTTGACATACTCCGGGTGCGCTATAACGCGCAACACTGCTATCGGTTGATTGTCTGGATCATCAAGATTAGAACTGCCGCTAAGCACCATTAGACTATTGGGATCGCTGACATTGCCCTGCAGATCTACAACGCAGTGAGCCGCTGTCAATACCCATTGAGCAGCGATAACAGTGCCACCACAGAACTGTGCCTGGAATAGATCGCCGTCGATCTGGACGCGGGCGCGTCGGAGCAGTGCAACCGTTGCGGGTACTTGAGCGATGGATGTAGGGGCACCACCTATGATTCGCGGCTGTGGCTGACCAGCCTCATTCTGTGCAGATGCGACATCAGTGATCGCTGTGCAACAGAAGCCTGTAATCAGTAACGCTGCCATCAAAAACCTGATTGGAAACGTTGGCGTGCATCGCCGGTCCATAAAATACATTGCCTGTTTTAAGCTGTCGCTGGTGGTCAATCGTTGTGGGGATAAAGGTGCAGCTTGATTGTGTCAACTGGAAAACGGTTATGGAGTCCAGCCTCGCACACAAGTCACCGATAATAAGTGAATGGTTCGTACATTGGTGAGCACAGGGTTCGCAGAGTTCACAATTTGGTAAAAGGGCCGGATATTCCAACCTCAAGTACTCTGAACTGAACGGCGGGAACTCAACCACTGGAACAACAACATTGGGTGACTACCAGGAGGCTGTCCGAGAATAAGCTGATCGTACCGAAGGCGGCCCCCCGAGAGCGCG
>CAYGSW010000368.1:0-5129 GCA_964352535.1 uncultured Granulosicoccaceae bacterium
TATCAAGCGTCTGAGCATGTTCATCATGCGCTCGCAGGTGACCATCAAAGCGCGCGAGGACTGGGTGTGCGTTGGCATCACCGCGGCGGCTGACGGCAATCTTGGAAAGGCTGGTGCGTTAGTCGGCGCACTGCCAGTCGGTGATATGTCTGTTTCATCCAGTGAAACAGGCCAGCTGATTCGATGCAGCGACGACATCAGCGCGTTGCGATCGCGAGCACGCTACCTGCGGATAGCGCCTGTGGATGCCCAGCAGGAGCTTTGGAATGCGTGTGACGATGCCGATAAACGCTCAGCCAATGCGTGGCGGCTTGCCGATGTGTCGGCAGGTATCCCGAGTATCAAAGAGGGGGTAGTCGAGTCGTTTGTGCCACAAATGATCAATCTGCAGTTGATCAATGGCCTTAGCTTCACCAAAGGTTGCTACCCGGGACAGGAAATCGTCGCCCGCATGCAATACCTGGGCAAGCTGAAGCGCCACATGCGAGTGTTCTCTCTTTTCCTCGGTGATCAGGCCTTCGATAAGGGTGAGTTTCTGAAACCGGGAGCGCCCTTGACTTCAGGTACGGATCAGAACGCCGGCATCGTTGTGGATGCCTTGCCCGCATCGGCCAATGAAGCGTTGGTGTTGGCAGTGACAAAAGTGAGCGCTGATGCAGAACCCTTTTGCCTGGGTGAGCTGGAACTGATCCCTCGTGCAATGCCATACCAGCTGCCTTCACTCGACGTTGCCTGAACAGTGCCTTTGATTTATCGCGCCGCTAATATGGTCGAGGCACAATTGATCGTCGATGAATTGAAAACCGGTGGCATGCAAGCGCACATTACCGGTTCCTACCTTAGCGGTGCGATCGGAGAGCTCCCACCCGGCGACATCATTGGCGTGTGGTTGTTGCAAGAGCAACACACAGAACGCGCCCGCGAGATTATTGATGATTTCGAGGCCAGCCTGCAACGCCCCGCAGCTGACTGGCAATGTGGGCAGTGTCATGAACCGGTGGGTCGTGAGTTTGGTGCTTGCTGGAACTGCGGCACCGCCAGGACCATTGTTTGATGCTGCTTCAGATCCACCTCTCGCTCGACATCAGTCCATAATCAATCAGTGCCACGCACCGGGATTGGCGAATCGGGGTTGGGACTGAAGAACTTTTGAACAGCAAACGTGGCTGCTGCGATCGCAATACCGATGGCATCCGACAATAAACCACCTTGAATCATGAACAAGGCAGCAGCGATGAGCGCAAGTCGTATGAACCAGGCAGCTCTTCGTGCTACGAACCAACCTTGTACACCTGAAGACAGTAGAAAGACGCCGACAATGGCTGTAATTGCGGCCTGAAGCACAGTGAGCCACGGTCCATCCATCAATAGCGCACTATTGTAGAAGAACATGAACGGCACGATGAAGGCTGCTATACCAATTTTGAACGAGGCCACAGAGGTCTCCATCGGATTAGCACCGGATATACCCGCAGCTGCATAGCTGGCCAGTGCCACCGGTGGCGTTATGGCCGACAATACCGCGAAGTAGAAAACAAAGAAATGTGCAGTGAGTTGCGGGATCCCGAGTTGTACTAATCCGGGAGCGACTACGGATGCGGCGACTGCATAAGCAGCTGTTGTCGGCATCCCCATGCCCAATAGAATGGCTATGCACATAGCAAAAAACAGGGCAAGCAGCTGTGAGGCATCCGCTATGCCAAGCAACACAGCAGAGAAGCGTGCGCCAACACCTGTCAATGAGATAACACCAACGATAATTCCGGCACAGGCACAAACGGCAATAATCTGAATAGACATGACACCCGCCAGTTCAAACGCCTTGGCGATCGAACGCAGGCCCATGCGATGCGGTGTAAGCCATGACACGGCCGCCGCTGCAATAGTGGCTAATGTGCCTGCGCGGATAACCGAATAGCCTGCGAACAATGCGTAAATCAGGATGATGATGGGCAGAAATAAGTAGACCTGTCGCAACATCCGTCCAAGCTTTGGCAGTTCGTCTTCACGCATGCCGCGCATACCAAGCTTTGCCGCTTCGAAGTCGACCATGAAATACACTGACACAAAATACAACACGGCTGGAAGAATCGCAGCCACTGCTATGTCGGTGTACGGAATACCGGTGATCTCGGCCATGATGAAAGCGCCCGCACCCATAATAGGCGGCATGATCTGCCCGCCGGTTGAAGCTGCAGCTTCTACCGCACCTGCTGTCTTACGGTGGTAACCCACCTTCTTCATCAAGGGAATGGTGAGTGAGCCTGTGGCTACGACATTGCCTGCAGATGTGCCGTTAATCATGCCCATCAAGCCTGAAGCAAAGATGGATACCTTGGCAGGTCCCCCACGCGTGCGGCCTGCCGCCGCAAACGCAAAGTTTATGAAATAGTCGCCCACTTTGGACGCTTGTAAGAAGGCTGCGAATATAATGAACAGGATGATATAGGTGGAAGACACTGCGGTGGTGGGCCCAAGTATTCCCGCGTCGGTATACACCTGTGAGAAAAAGCGAGCCCAGTCGATGCGTGGCGAATTGAGGAATCCCGGCAGCAGATGTCCGACAAACACATATACCAGAAAGACAGCCGCAATAATGATCAGGGCCAGGCCGGTAACGCGACGCGTCAGTTCCATGATGAGGGCGGTTCCAGCCACGGCAGCTAACGAGATGCCGATGGGTGCAAACGGGGTGCCCGTAGAGTTTCTCATCAGGGTGCCGTAAATGGTGACCAGATATATGGCGACTGCCAGTGCGCAGACACCCAGCACCAGATCAGGCAATGAAAAAAGATGGCGGGGTGCGCGATCAAGCCAGCCAAGAACGATTCCACCAAACGTCGCTACCAGCAACGGTATACCAAACCAGTAGATCTCGGGTGTGCGGTACTCTGGCGCAATACCGTTCCACATGGCACCACCGGAGATCTTCAAGGCGAAACTTATTGCCACCGAACAGACTGCCAGCGCGACGATAAGCAGTATCCAGGCGCAAGCGTTAATAATCTTGTCAGGGTTTGATGTGGGCTCAGCGAATGTCAAGCGGGCACCAAACAGAAGAAATCCCAGAAAGAGGGCACCGGCAACGTGAACAATCCGGAAGTTCCAGGTTTCCAGCGGAAAGCTTGGGAGGAAGGGTAGTTGCAGTCCTGTCATGGCGGACAACGACAAACCATTGAGCGCTGCCATGTGAAAGGCGGCATACAGAGCGGCAAGCGTTGCCATCAGCATGAAGCGCCAATCGCTGAACAGCCGTCGATTTGCCTCTACGGGCTCCTCGTCAGCCCCTTCTACGAGGATCGCCGTGTCTTTGTCATCAACAGCCTGATCAGTCATCTACACGCACTCCGGAAGAGTTGGGTCATTTTTACCGCTAGCGCGGGCACGAATGTAGCGCTTGAAAGTGCGGAGGGGTCTACTACCTTCTGGTTCAATCGGGGGTGCATCGGGGAATAGTGACCCCGATGCACGAATCAAAAGCCCTTGTTTACAGCGTCAGGGCTCGGAACGATTTACATACCAAATACCATGTCGTCAGGGATGTCAGCGCCCGCGTTTTCGCGGAACCACTTGGCAGCGCCCGGGTGCCACATGAGTACATCGTTCTTGTCCCAGTTCTCTGGCAGTGTGGAAGCTGCAGCCTTGTGAATACTGACCATGCGCTCGTTATCAGACATCACGACATCCACCACAGCCTCAACAAAGCTTGCTGGCAGATCGCAATTGGCGATGGAGAAGTTCCACATGGAGACAGAGCGTGCATCTGCCGTCAGTGTTGTGTAGGTGCTGGCATCGATGTTGAACGCAGCTACAGGAAAGGCTTCCTGGATTTTCGCCTGCTCTTCTTCGGTAAATTCGATGATGTTGACCTCAGTCTGCACTTCCAGCTGACTGACAGCCGGAACCGGAACGCCTGCGGCAAAGGCGATGACATCCAGAAGCCCGTCCTGCAACTGACTGCCCAGATCGGTCCAGCCACCGTTACGACGCTCGAACTCAACGCCCAGAGTTTCCATCATGCGTGGAAAGTAGGTATCTGATGTGGAACCAGCCGGTCCGAAGCCAATCTTGGCGCCTGCCGGAATATCTGCAACGGTTGTGATACCTGAAGAGCTGAGTGCAGTTATTGAAAAAGGTGTCTGGTACATCGGGAACATGGCGCAGGCGTTGTTCATCTCAAGCCCGGGCGCTATGGGGTTTGTGCCGCCCAGCGACTCGGCGGCAGGTCCCATGGTGGTCATGCCGAAGGAGGCATCGCCGGTGTGCACCAGAGCCATGTTCTGCATGGGGCCGCCGGTAACTTCAGCGCCACCTGAGAGTCCCAGTTCCTGGGCGACCAGATTGGCCCAGCCAGAACCATACGCGAAATAGGTGCCACCTTGTGAGGCAGTACCAACGGTGAAGCTTTCCGGCCAACCGGTGCGATCGGCGTCCTGGGCAAGGACACTGGCGCAACCCAGAGTCAGTGCGGCTGCGGTAATAACTAGATTTGCTTTCATTTTTTTCTCCTCGTTTGTAGTGTTGGTACTGATGAATCACGACGGGGCTCTGTGCCAGCTGGTCCCATCACTGCTTCATTTCGTTCTCGATGCATCGTGCGCTGAATGATACTCGACCGTTGGCGGTATTACAGTGCTAATGCTGGCAGACTCGCGCACTTGCTGATTTTCATGCTGGCGGATATCTGCCAAATTGAGACAGATGGTCCCCCGGATAAACTCTTTGCAAAGTGGGCTCTGTCTCGCACGACAGTGGCAAACCCGTGTAAACCGGCAAATCATAGGTGAAGATGTAAGTCCTTGGTCTGCCAAGATGTGCCTTGAGTGACACGTTGCAGAAATAGGGCATAGAGCAATAACACTGCCGTATGGCACATGCTCAGGATTCATCATTCCCAAGAACGCTGCAATCTAATCGTTGCAGAGCACTGCATCCCCACTTTTGTGTGGATGCAGTGCTTTTATATAGTTGTGTGCCAGGCTTTCAGCAAACGCCAATTGGCCATACAGCGCTCAGCGTCGACGTACTGAGCCCTTTTGGTCAACCTGTATCTTTACAATAACCACTTGGAGGCAGTCCGAGAATAAGCTGATCGTACCGAAGGCGGCCCCCCGACGGCGCGATATTTT
>CAYGSW010000369.1:0-5122 GCA_964352535.1 uncultured Granulosicoccaceae bacterium
TTTCGGGTTGACGGACTACTAGCGCTACTCGCTAAAAATTTTTGATACTAAATAGAACTTTGATACTGCACAAAGGTGTGACAATGGTTGATTCATAAACAACCGTCAGCGTCCAGCTCTTCATCGAGTTTTTGGGGCCTTGCCACTTCAACAGCCCGGCATGCGTTAACCTTGCCGGTCTGGGGATCTGCTGTTTTCTCAAGCAACGTCAGTAGATCGATTGACGTCAAATTTGGCGATAAACTGCGCATCAGCGCGACCAAACCAGTGATATGTGCTGTTGCAAATGAGCTGCCATTAAAGAAGTCGTACTGTTCATTTGGCCGTGTACTGAGCACACGACTTCCCGGTGCAGACAGCATTGCGGACCCTATACCAGCAGAAGCTACAGCGATGGTTCCGGGAATTGATATCGGAAACGCTTCATCCTCATGAGCAGGTTTTGCCCCCACCACCACGATATCCTGCTCAAGGGCTTGCAACACAAGCCGTTCCAGAATCGGGTCTGGTGGGCCTGTGAGACTGAGGTTAATGATGTCAACCGCCTGTTGGATGGAATGGTTTAGCGCTTTTGCCAATGTCAGCGTGTTACAGCGGGCCCGGGTGCTGTCCTGTTCGGTGTACCAGCATGCCTTAATGGCCAATAGGGTTGCATCGGGAGCAACGCCCACCATTCCCGTATCATTGTCGGCCTCTGCCGCGATAAGCCCTCCAACTGCTGTACCATGTGTGTCTGAACGGAATGCTACATCGTCTGTGTCAACAAAATTTCTCGTTGATTCGCTGTTGGACGCAAGATCAGGATGCGTGTCATCCATTCCAGTATCTATTACAGCAACCCGTATGCCTTCACCTCGTGTCCATTGATGGGTGTTAATGGCCTGTATTGAATGGAAACCATGTTGCAACGACAGAAAAGGATCATTGTAGGGTTGTGTTTGTGAATCGAAGGTTTGCACTATCTGCGCAGTTTCGATATCGGGTTCCTGTCCTAGAGCAGCAACAATAGCCTCGCGGTTGTCGGTATCTTCGATTTCAAAAATAACGCAAAAAATATCTATGGCAGCCAAAGGCCAATTGGCAACGCGTGTTAACCCGTAGGTTGTATTCAGGCGATTGAGAAAATCCACGTATAGCGGCGGTAACTCCCCTGACATCGGTACGGCCTTTTGTTCGGTGTACAGTGCGTGGTATTCCGGCGTTAGTGTAATCAGGATAAGATCTGATTCCAGATTCTCTTGATAGCGTCCAAATGTTGTGTCAGTGACGATGGGTTGCGGTGCAGGAATTGACACACACCCCGGCAAGGTTATGCACAAGCACAGTGCGAACAAGTATTTAAATGTGTTGATCATGGTTTCCCGTGTGTATTGAGCCATATTGATTTTTCCACACTCTGCACAGATACGATGAGTCAAGATAGGCAGAGCCTCTCAGTCACATAGCAATAACTCGATATACAGCGATTGGGTGGACTGAGTCCCTTCGTTTGCTCCATTGCCGATAATTCGAACAACGAGTTCGATTAAAGCGCATTGAACAAAAGTAACGGTGGATCCGATGTACCTGTTATTTCACCATTACACCTCCACCGAACAAACACTATATATCCGGCGAGCCAGCTCAAGGGCCAACCTCTTATGTGCCTATCAGTACAACATCCTGTCGCTGACCCTGGTCTCAACCACCATTGATTGATTCATTGGCGAAGAAGATTTCTCGTGTTTTATCATCGACAACTAAAGTAACATTGTGATCTGAGCCGACAACATTTGTCACGATTTCAGCGATTGCAGTAAGTGAGATAACGCCTGAAACCATAAAAGCCATCATGATCGACAAGTGGGTTTTCTTGCAAATTTGATTGGATGACATGATTCTGACCTCCGTATATTCTTACCGCATGGATGTTTGAACGCATCAGTTGATTGCGAAACTGCAAAAGTACCCAGTGAAACGTGCTGAGGATGTTGGATTGTGAAAATGACTTGCTGTTGTCGCTGATTTGAAACTCACTACACAGCTGGCTGATGATTGCTTTACCAGCTTATTCAAACGTAGGTACCTCAGCTGCTCGGTTCGGTTCACATTTCAAGCAGATTATTTTTGTTGACTGCTGAAGCGGCCGACATTAGCTGTTGAGCGCTGCAGTGATCAAACCGGTTCAGTTGTTCGAGCTGTCGAAAACGGGCTCCATAAGGCCATTGATAAGCGTCAGATGTGGCCTGCACCTGCTCAACGGCGCAGATTGCCTGGAGCAGCGTACGCAAAATTAACGCTGTGCTGGTATCGGATTGATCTCTGGTATCACGTTTACCTCTGGTGTCAGGTTCACCTCTGTTGTCAGCTGCATCGCCAAAACCTGCCAACTAACTGTCATCAAGCACCAAGAAGCGTCCAAGCGGCATCAAAACGGGGTATGCACTAATACACCCCTGCAGCCACTCACATCACCCACAGCTCCGTATCCGGATGGAACTGTGACCAGGCAAACCAGAAAGCCTGATGACCGCCAAGATCCTTACCTTCGTCATCAACAGCTTTGACGCCGCCTCCATCCAGTACCAAAGTGATATTGGCGTATTTTATTGCCTCGCCTGATCGCAAGGCCTCTAACGCACTCTCTTTGTGAAACGCTATGGCAACTCCGTCCTCGGTAATCAACCCGATGACATCATCTTGAACGGCCAAACGAGGATCAACATCACCGATGGGGAAAATCGGCCCGTTTGCGTCTCGATTGTTACGAAAGTCAAAATCGCGTCCTAGCGCGAGTGACTCCTTTAATACCGTGGTTTGCGGATAGGCCGCTTTCCATTCGCCCCAGCTAGTCGTGACAACACCTGCCTGTTTAAGCGTTACGCCTATTTCGGCAAGTGGTCCAGTCACGGCCTGGCCTCGGAACGTATCGAATACAGAATAGGTTGTCAGGTCGTACATGACTTTGTTGGAGCGTATGAGTAGTCCGGATGTCCGCAGTATTGGACGTTCTACACCTTGTGGAACATCATCGGTAAAGTAAGCTTGAGCTGATCCGCAAAGCGTACAATACGGAATACCCAGATCACGACCGCCCAGCGTATCGTTGACCATCTCGCGAACCTCCATGATCTGACGTGGGTAGGCGCGGTACTCGCCGTTGACCTCGACGCCAAAAACAATATCATCGTTGTCCAGCCAATCGGCATCAGACGCACTGATCACCTCAGGGTTATCTGCTGCCGGTATGCAATTACAGGGTTCATCCGTCGTATCAAAAGGGCGATCGTCAATACGCACCCCACCCCACGACACATGACGCCAATCGATATCACCCTCGATAAACAGCTTTTCCCACTCAGGCTCGATGAACGTGTAAACGTTTCGTTTGTACTCAAGGTAGTCAGGAGGAGCAGGAATATCCCACGCAATAAGATGATCAACCGTATCACCCCAGATGTTTTCAGTATCCAAACTGGTATTGAGCAATAGATCCGCCGATGCCGCTAACGATGACATCAGATTAGTGGATCCGGCTATTCGCATGAGATCGCTCACCAGCCATGCAAGCCGAGGGTCGCCAGATTCCGAAATTACCTGTATAGCGTCCTCTTGTTCCAGCCCCCATGTTCTAGTCGGTAGCCCTTCAAAAAAGACAGTGTCGAGAGCTTGCTTGACTTCCTTGCTCAGAGTAGTCACAAGTACTGGAGGAGGTGTTCCAAATCTGGCTATCACGCGCTCTGACAGCTTTGAACTTGCAGTATCATCCGACTCCACCGACGGCTTGGTCTGGGTCACGGAGTCAGTGGGTTTCTGGTCTTTATCCTGTGCAATGACGAAGCCAGGCGGCAGTAGAAGGCAGGTGCCGATAACTAACAAACCGGACAAGCCAGATCCAAATTTTGTAAACCCTGACATAGCTAAATTTTTGATCATAAGGAATTACCCTTCAATTGCAGTACGAATGTGAATGTGATGAAAAAATCACCAAGTAGTTCGGCAAATGATGTCAAAAATGTCAAAATTCGATCACGTACCTTGAGTTTGCTTAACAAAGACAACTAGTATCGGTAGAAAAGATCAGATTTCCCCTCTTGAGGAAAAACGTGTATGACAAATGCCCGTGTTAAATTTCCCGACTTGTCCAGTCGTGTTGTAGCCGTCACCGGCGGGGCCAGCGGCATTGGTGCGGCAATTGTCAGCGCGTTTCATGAACAAGGTGCGCACGTTGTGTTCTTTGACAAAGACAAAGCTGCTGGCGAGGCACTGGCGCAACGCCTCGGAGCGGCAGTTCGGTTCAAGGCGATTGATCTCACCGATACTGATACCCTCGCCGCATGTTTTGCTGAGTCTGCAACAATTTACGGTGCCTTTGATGTATTGGTTAACAACGCGGCCCGTGATGATCGTCATGCCATTGAAACAGTCACTCCAACCTATTGGCGCGAGCGTTTAGCAGAAAACCTTGATCATCAGTTCTTCGCCGCGCAAGCGGTCATCCCGGCAATGAAAATCAAGGGCGCAGGTGCAATTATCAATATGAGCTCAATTGCCTGGCGAATCGGGCTGGAAGGAGCGCCCGCCTACGTTGCCTCCAAGGCTGCCATTGAGGGGCTGACCCACGCGCTTGCGCGTGAACTAGGGTCCGCGGGTATTCGGGTAAACTGCATATTACCTGGATTTGTGCGTACTCAACGACAGATAGACAAATGGTTAACACCCGAGTTTGAAAGAAGGGTCATGGATAACCAATGCCTTGGGAAATTTGTCGAACCAGAAGATATTGCCGCGATGGTCCTGGTTCTGGCTTCAGACATATCTCGTGCAATAACAAATCAGACACTGGTTGTTGATGCAGGCTGGACCTGATGTTTGCTGATATCGTTCGGCCAATGACCAGACGTCTCCAGGTCTGGATGCGAATGGCAATGGTAGATCCAGTGATTCCTGAGTGACTAAGTAGAGGCCTCCCACGATCAATTCTGTCGTGACTTGCATGCCACGATCGTCGGACCGCAGGGTAGTCACTGTGCAGCTTCCGTTTACAGCTGCTTGGTGCAACCCGCTAGTAGTCCGTTAAACCGAAACATTAGGATTCAGAGTTCACCAGCCGCCGCCCTGCAATACCGGTGGCGGCCCCGCA
>CAYGSW010000370.1:0-5121 GCA_964352535.1 uncultured Granulosicoccaceae bacterium
TGACTTGCCTCTCAGCACACGATGCCTCTACCCTATCCGTAATGAGCGCCTGACTGTGGTGAGAACCATTAGCGGCGAGGCTGTTAAAGTCCCACAGGTTGACTGTTCCCCACTTTCGGGTCGTGCATCAGGGTCATAAAGGTGTTGCGCTTCGAGCGCCCTAGATTGCTAATGCCACTTGCGCGTGCCGCTCAGTTTTTACAAAACAAATTGGAAGGATTCATCTGATGACTACATTTATCGGGATTGATTGGGCTGATAAAAAGCATGATATCTGTGCGTTGTCACCCAAGGGTGATGTGCTTGCTGAATTCATTATTGCCGATACAGTCAAGGGATATGAGCAACTCCACACATTCCTCAAGTCACAGGACGAAATCGAGATTTTGATCGAAAAACCCAACGGGTTACTCGTCGAATTCTTACTTCAACGCGGTTGGTGTGTGAAAGTGATTACACCCAGTGTCTCTGCTTCACATCGTCCAAGACGTAGTAAAACAGATACAGGCGATGCTTTCTTGCTTGCTAATCTCCTGCGTATGAATGATCCAGATTGTCATCTCATTCATCGGGATAGTGCACTCGTTCAAGAATTGCGACAAGTTGTTGATGCACACATCAATCTTCAACGGGAAAAACAACGCCTTATCTTGCAATTACGCTATGTCCTCAAACAATATTATCCCGTGATATTTGATATATTTGGTAAGCTGGGCAACAAGCTTACACTAGATTTTTTGGAAACCTACCCTACCCCGCAGGATGCTAAGTCAGCGTCTATTGACGAGCTACGTCATTTCTTCAAATCACAAGTTTATCGGTACATGGATCGTGTACCACACAAATATCAGCAACTTCAAAAAGCCTCTGTAGAAGCTCAAGCACAGTCTGGATTCGTGATGCGAATGTTATCGTTGGTGCGTGTGCTAAAAGTGATGGTGCAGGAAGTCAAGGCGTTGCAGAAGATTGTTATCAAATTATTCAAACAACATCCAGATGCGGATTGGTGGCTTCAATTCCCTGGATTGGGCAGTCTCAATGCCGCTAGATTATTATCTCGTATTGGAGATAATCGGCAGAATTTCAAGAGTGCTGATCACTTGCGAGCAGTTGCAGGCACAGTGCCGGTTACACGGCATAGTGGCAAGCGTAAACAAGTTCTATTTCGTCAGCAATGCTCTCATAGTCTTCGTAAGTTGATGTTTGATTTTGCGATGAAGAGCAAATCACAGTGTGGCTGGGCAGAGGAATACTTTGATTCTCAACTTGATCGCGGACATATGAAACCAAGAGCTTATCGCGCTTTAGCCAACAGATGGGCTGGTATCATTTGGAAGTTGTGGCAGACCGGTGAGATGTACGATGAGAATGTGCATCAGGCTAATCGTAACAGAGCGTTGAAACAATCAGCATAAATGATGTGTTGAACAACAACTTCATACTCTCTGCAACCGACACATATATTCGACAAAACTTGTTAGTTCCATACATTGTGCGCCGTTGTAGCTTCATGCTTGTATGATTCCTTCACCCTGTTTTGGATTATTCGGGCTAAGTTTATGTTGTCTCCATTTTGCGCTTTATGTAATAACCACTTTTGCCTTTTCTACACCTGTCTAGCTGTCTAGCCCCAAGAGTATGTACCGTTTCAAGTTGGAATTCTTTGACTGTGTTTGTGGACAGGTTGGAACGCGAGCGCTTAGACCACATTATCTATTGTGTAACAGTTGCATCAGGCGACACGCGATTATGAGAATCACTACAACAAACATCGACATCATCAGGGGCAACGACCCATTACTCCACCGAAAACAGATGGAGCAGGGAGCGAAGTCGAAGTGAAGCCCGTGTTTGACGGCTTGCACCATATTTATGAGCGAAAACAAACGGCGTAGTACGGCGGTATCCAGTACAGCTGTGACAGCCTCTAATTACCTCTGATGCCGCTTAGCACTTTCTGAAAATCTTCAAAATATGGACTGTCGCTAGGCAATGATACGCTTTGACCTTCCATCAAACCGATCAGAGCTGAAATGTATTCGCTATCCGAAGATACTTGCCCACCATCTCTATCCTTTAATTCCGTGAGCCTCTCGGTCGCCACGACTTTCCAGTCAAAGTCCATTGCTTCTTCTTTTCGAATATATGTAATTGTCATCACAACCATAGCCTGTCTCTCTCTTTCAGAGATACGTATAGCAGGCTTACCACTCAAAGCATCCATAATATATCGGATATCTTCAGCATAAGGGTTTCTATCATCAATGATGGGAATTTCGTTGTTTACGATTTTGATCAATTCTTTTATGTACAAGGCATCAGCATTATTAGGGTGCCAGTTCGCTGAAAAGGTTTTGTACATTTCGGATAAATCATTCCGCCATTTAGCCCTAGCTTTGCCAGAGTCTCTTACGGAGTGAATTGTGTGCCATATAACCGAGTTGCGTTGAGCTTTATCAAGCATTGGCGCACCGAATACTAGAGATCTCATAATACTATCAGTCAATTTCCCTGCTTGTAGCGATCTGTAAGTATCGATATACATCTCTACACGCTCAGGGTAATTCTTTTCTAGACTATGTTCTTGACTAGTTTTAATGGCCGTCTCCAGAGCATTCAGTGCATCATCATTGCGTTTCTGTCTTCTGTAAAGTTCAGAACGACTAAACTGCATGTAGGCTACACTATTGAAATCCATTAGCTCTGCAAAAAGTGTTTCAGCTTCTTCAATCATAAGCATAGCAACACTATAGTCTTCTTGCATCGCATATATATTCGCGAGATTGTAAGTGGTGAATGCTTCACCACGCTTGTCTCGTACCTCACGTCGGATTGGCAGTGATTCTTCAAACAGGGCTTTTGCTTTTGTTAAATCCCCAGTCTCAAGTTCAATGTTAGCCAGTGTATTGAGTACAGTTGCAAGATTACGCCGAAGATTACCGTTTCGGGAAATCTCAATAGCCATCAAGATCTTTTCTCGCGCTTCCTCGACCTTGCCAAGTCGCAGGAGGGATATTGAGAGCGCATTCAAGGTCAATACATGTCCATCATTGTCGCTATTTGCATTGATACCTAGCGATTCTTGAAGGAATTCGATTGCATTCTCGTGTTCCCCTTGACTTTGTGAAATCAGGGCCAGACCGTAGATAGTTGCACCGTAGCCTTCCAGTGCGGATATACCCAATGATTTCTGAATTGGTCGAATCATCTCATACAGATCTCGTGCTTTAGCCAATTTCCCTAAGTTGATATACACATTGGCCAAATCGCCGCACACTGCACACCAGAGATGTTTCTCTGCGTCTGTATCACGACTAATGAGCGCAATTGATTTCTCAAACGCATCAATTGCATCTGTATAACGTCCCATGCTCGTGTAGATCCAGCCTAGAGCTTTCAAAGTGGCAGCTTGTTCAATGTCTGAACCCATTTCTCTAGACTTTTCAACCCTATGTAGCGCCAATTTCAACGCATCTGACATATTTCCAGTTTCTTGCAATAACTTAATGTTAAGTATATCGATAGATGCTTGTGCATTTAGCTGAGTAGTAACAGAGTCGCTACCATCACCAATATCTGGAACAAAATACTCAGTTTCTTTCGGTTGTAATTGGAATAAATAATCTAATGCTGTTGAACGCTCTCCAGTTTGCCGGAGGATTATTGATAAAATAGAATTAGCCTCATCATAGGTACGTGCATCCCCAAATTGTTTACTCAACTCCCTAGCTTCTTTAAGAGCAGTTAGCGCAGCGGTTGTGCTATTTTGACGAAAATGTACTTGCCCAATCATTAGTAGTGTTTTTGCCAATCGGTTCAAATCGTTTCGTTCACGCAAAATGCTGACTGATTTACGAAAATTCTTGAGTGCTGCGTCAAGGTCCTTGGCTACTAAATAAGAATTGCCTAAAGCGTGTAGAGTCGCAGGTATAGTATCTTCATATCCCATTTCTTCTTGGTGAGAAAGTACTTCCAGTAGAATTGCGCGTGCTTTTTGGTTATTGCCGACTAATGTATAGATCTGACCCAGACTCAACTTGGTTGCTACCTCTTTTGCAGGTTCATTTAACTCCTTCATCATTTCTAAAGACATTTCCAAATATTCAGATGCTTTTTTGTAATCGCCGCGGTCACCATAAACAAGCCCGATATTATTAATTATAGTGGCTTCCAATGACCGTGCCTTAGCTTTCTTAGCGTTGATCAATGCATTCTCATAGAGTGTAAGTGCTTTTGATAGTTCTCCTCGCTGTCTCAAAATAACACCTATATTTAGTAAAAACTCTTGTGCTTTTTCACTTGGCAACAAATCAATTATATATTCTAAATCTGGTCGAAAATACTCAAAAAGTAATGAGCCATTCACATATTTTTTGATAGATATGCCTAAGAAATCTAAGAGGCGACGATAAGTGTAAATGTATCTTTCCAGTAGTTCTTGTTCTTTGATATTTTGTGGCATGCCTTTTGCGTAAGCTTTTACAACGTTAGGCACCTTAAACAACCAAATATTATTCTCACCAGTTGGTCCAAATGGGAAACCTACAGGTATCAAAAGTCCATTGTCAGCCAGATTTAGGATGCCCTCCATGCCATATTCCACTGGGGTGTTGTTGTAATCTTGCTCTCGACTGTCCATATCATTATTAGGCTGACTCACAACATAAACCATATAGATAGCATGTATGAGACCACGAAATACCCAGACTTTACTCAAAACATCGCGGGATTCAGGTGGCAAAAATTTCACACTAGTAGCGATAGCAGCGTGAGTAGATCGATGCCTATGCTCGTCATCCATCAAATCATCTTCGATTGACTC
This sequence comes from uncultured Granulosicoccaceae bacterium, assembly GCA_964352535.1. GTDB lineage: Bacteria > Pseudomonadota > Gammaproteobacteria > Granulosicoccales > Granulosicoccaceae > Granulosicoccus. The sequence continues at coordinate 4,823 of CAYGSW010000370.1, forward strand.
GAAGCTGGATCTGTACGTTTCAATAAATGTTTCAAGTGATTGATCTGTTTGTAGAAACGCACTGGCAAGTAACCGAATGGTCAGTGGATGCCCATCAACCAGTTCGCTCAAGTAACGAGCTTCGGCAGGTACAATGTCACGTCTGCGTTGGACTGCGATCGAGCGGAATAGTAATGCTCCCTCAGTCCGATTGAGACCATCTAAGACAATAACTCTCTCGTCAGGCCAACCAAGTCGCTCACGTGAAGTAACAAGCAGAGTTGTTTTTGAGGACGTGAGGTCATCTCTCAACCATGTTG
>CAYGSW010000371.1:0-5114 GCA_964352535.1 uncultured Granulosicoccaceae bacterium
ACACCGATAAGGTGGATGTGGTGGTATGCGACGGGTTTGTCGGCAATGTATCGCTCAAAACCAGTGAAGGTGTCGCGAGAATGGTGTCGCACTACCTGAAGGAAGAATTTAAACGATCGATCTGGAACAAACTGGTTGGACTGATTGCCCGTCCGGTGCTGAAATCCTTTGGCAACCGAATTGATCCGCGTAAATACAATGGCGCGAGTTTGCTCGGTCTCAGAGGGGTTGTGGTAAAAAGTCATGGCAGTGCCGACGCGATCGCTTTCGCCAATGCCATCAATATCGCCTTGCTGGAGATTGGCATGAATGTGCCATCCATGATCGAAGCCCGTCTGGGCGAGACACTAAACGCCGCATAGCGTGCCTCACTTCTCCCGCATTATCGGCACCGGAGGTTATCTTCCGGAGCGTATCGTAACGAACGCCGATCTTGAAAAGTCTGTTGACACATCCGATGCCTGGATCCGGGAACGTACCGGTATCGCCCAGAGGCACATAGCAGCCGAGGGCGAGTTCACACTTGACCTGGCAGAAGCCGCTGCGCTTCGCGCCATACAGGCTGCCGGTATATCGCACAGTGAGATCGACCTGATCATTGTTGCCACAACAACCGCAGATCAGGTGTTCCCGAGTACTGCGTGCTTGCTGCAAAGCCGGCTGGACATACACGGATGCCCAGCGTTCGATATACAGGCCGTTTGCACAGGCTTTATCTATGCCTTGTCCGTGGCCGATCAGTTCATGCGTACGGGCATGGCATCAACCGCCTTGGTTTTGGGTGCTGAAACCTTTTCACGCATTATCGACTGGACTGATCGCAACACCTGCGTGCTGTTTGGAGACGGTGCCGGTGCTGTTGTACTCAGACGCGACAACTCACCGGGCATCCTATCGACACATTTGCATGCCGATGGCGACTACGCATCGCTGTTGCAAGTGCCCAAAGGAGTATCCAATCAGCTTGAAGCCGTGCAGCAAGGAGCGGCCTATGTGGAGATGGCAGGCAGTGATGTATTTCGCATGGCAGTGAAAACACTGGGCCGGATTGTTGATGAAACGCTGTCTGCAAACAATTTGCAAAAAACTGATATTGACTGGCTGGTGCCACATCAGGCCAACTCCCGCATCATAGCGGCCACTGCCAAAAAACTATCCATGCCGATGGACAAAGTGGTGCAGACGGTAGCAACACACGGCAACACCTCCGCCGCCTCCATTCCGTTAGCGCTGGATGTTGCAGTTCGCGATGGACGCATCGGTCGCGGAGACACTATACTGATGGAAGGCTTCGGTGGCGGTTTCACCTGGGGATCGGCTTTGGTTAACTGGTAAGTGGTTACGTATGCAAGTGCCCTGGAATCTGAGAGTACTGGTAGTCGATGACCATGAACTGGTGCGAGCTGGCATGCGGCGCTTACTGGAAGAGAACCCTGCAGTTACATCGATTACCGAAGCCAGTTCTGGCGAAGAGGCCCTGCAGCTAGCCAGTCATGAATCGTTTGATATCGTTCTCATGGATATCAATCTGCCCGGAATTAGCGGTCTGGAGGCATCAGATAAACTCCTCATGCTGGTGCCTGAAAGCCGGATTATCATGGTGACCGGTCAACTGGACGGCAGCCACATCCGTAAGCTGCTCAACGCGGGCGTTCGAGGCTACATCACCAAAGGCAGTAGTGCCGAGGAGATGGACAAGGCCATGGGCAAGGTCATGTCTGGTGAACAGTACCTATCGCCCGACGTCGCGCAACAAATGGCCATGGACATGATTAATGGCAGCGATGAAAGTCCGTTCGATAAACTCACGTCACGTGAGAGTGAGATTATCAATCTGCTCTTACATGGTCATCGCAACCGACAGATTTCTACCAACTTGCACATCAGTGAAAAAACCGTCAGCACGCATCGCACGCGTGCGTTTGAGAAGTTAGGGATCAAGACGACCGCAGAACTTGTCAGACTGGCCATGCGTTTCGATCTCTGGGATTAGGGCACTGCGATGTCAGATACGTCTGAGTCAGCGCCAGACTTTGATGCCAAGGCGTTTCTGCGCACGGTGACAAACCGGCCCGGTGTCTATCGCATGTTCAATGCGCAAGATGACATTATCTATGTGGGCAAGGCGAGCAACCTGAAGAATCGCCTGTCCAGCTACTTTCAGAAGACGCTGGATAATCGAAAGACGCAGGCACTGGTCTCGCACATAGCGCAAGTGCAAACCACAGTGACTGCCAGTGCCGCAGAAGCACTGCTGCTTGAGCAGAATCTGATCAAGGAACACCGCCCGCGATACAACGTGGTGCTGCGTGATGACAAGAGCTATCCCTATGTGTACATCTCGACGTCGGCCGAGTACCCGCGGCTGAGTTATCAACGCGGCGCACGCAAGGCGCCTGGCAAATACATTGGGCCTTATCCCAGTGCCGGTTCGGTCAAACGCTCGCTGAAGCTTGTACAGAAACTGTTTCGCGTCAGGCAGTGTGAAGACAGTTATTTCAACAATCGCTCAAGGCCATGCCTGCAGTATCAGATCAAGCGTTGCACCGCGCCTTGTGTCGGGCGGATCTCACCCGAAGACTACCGACGTGACGTGAACATGACCATTCAGGTGCTGGAAGGCAAGAGTCAGGACGTTGTACAGGGTCTTGTTGAAAGGATGGAGCAAGCCAGCGCTTCTCTGGAATTTGAAACTGCGGCCAGATTGCGTGATCAAATTGGCAGCCTGAAAGCGGTCAGCGATTTATCCACGGATATGCGTGATGGTGGCAACGTGGACTATGTTGCAGCAGCCTGCTCTGGTGGACAAAGCTGTGTACAAGTGTTTTTTGTGCGTAATGGCATCAATCTGGGTAACAAGCCGTTCTACCCGGCGACGCCCAACGGCAGCACCAGTGCTGAGATACTCAATGCGTTTGTTGGCCAGTTCTATCTGGAACACGATTTGCCAAGAGAGATCATTTGCAGCGAAGCGGTGGAAGATGCAGCCTTGTTTCAGGAGGTATTCAGTGCGCGTGCGGGTCATCAGGTAAGCCTGGTTCATAGTGTGCGCACGGAGCGTGCAAAGCTGCAGAGTATGGCCCTGACCAATGCTGAGATTGCACTGGCAGCACGTCTGGCATCGCGATCGGGGATGGCTGCAAGACTGGATGCAGTGCGCGAACTGGTCGAGCTCGAAGATGCGCCACGACGCATGGAGTGTTTTGATATCTCACACACCATGGGTGAGTCGACCGTGGCGTCGTGTGTCGTGTTCAATGCCGAGGGACCATTGAAGAGCGATTATCGCCGGTTCAATATTGAAGACATCACGCCCGGTGATGACTACGCCGCCATGCGCCAGGCGTTGACTCGTCGTTACACGCGTCTGATAAAAGAGCAGCGTGATTTACCGGACATTCTCTTTATCGATGGTGGCAAAGGCCAGATCGGCGTGGCGGTGGAGGTGATGCGCGAGCTGCAAGTGGATACAGTCCAGGTGGTGGGTGTGTCCAAAGGACCCGACCGACGGCCCGGGGATGAGACGCTGATTATGGTGCGTGACGAGGAGCAGGGGGGGCGTCATGAACGTCAATTGACCACTGATTCGCCTGCATTACTGCTTATTCAGCAGATCAGAGACGAAGCTCACCGTTTTGCAATAACTGGCCACCGTGGCAAACGAGCGAAGAAAAGGCAGACCTCTGTGCTTGAAGACATCAAGGGATTAGGGCCTAAACGGCGAAAACAACTACTGACGCACTTTGGCGGGCTGCGCCGTTTACAAAAAGCCGGGGTGGAGGATATTTCAGCGGTGCCCGGGATTAGCCACGAGTTGGCCTCTAAAGTGTACGATGAGCTACATCCGAATCGGGTGCAGAGTTAGGGCGATTGTTCTGCTCGCCAGTACTTGGTTGTAATGTCGGACCACTAACGCTCACAGTCGCTCATAACACGATCACCTTCATGAAAACCAATCTGCCTACCTGGCTGACGCTGCTAAGGATTGCACTGCTACCGGTCATTGTGGTGGTGTTCTACCTGGATTATGGCTGGGCAAGGCCGCTAAGCTGCATTATCTTTATTGTTGCCGGAATCACCGATTGGCTGGATGGCTATCTGGCCCGACTGTGGAATGTGGAAAGCCGTTTTGGCGCTTTTCTGGACCCTGTGGCAGACAAGTTGATGGTGTCCACCGTGCTCATTCTGATTGTGGAGTTCGACCAAAGCCCGTGGCTTACCATCCCGGCCATTGTCATTATCGGCCGTGAAATCACCATTAGCGCGTTGCGCGAGTGGATGGCTGAAATGGGGCAGCGGGGTAAGGTGAAAGTGGGCTGGATTGGCAAGGTGAAAACCACCGCACAGATCACGGCGCTAGCCATGCTGCTATACCTCTATGACTTCATCGGTCTGCCCATCTATCAGATGGGTATTGTGGCTTTGTATGTGGCGACGGTGCTTACCATCTGGTCGATGGTGGGTTACATGAGGGCTGCGTTCAGTGACAGACCAGAACAAGATTGAAAAAGCTGTAAAAACTCTTCATCACAAGGGTTGACAGAGCAGCGTTTGCATCCCAAAATACGCAAGTCGGCGCGGGAATAGCTCAGTTGGTAGAGCGCGACCTTGCCAAGGTCGAGGTCGCCAGTTCGAACCTGGTTTCCCGCTCCACCGTGTGTCTCTAGTATCCTATCCAACACTCGGCTGAGTGGCAGAGTGGCTATGCACCGGATTGCAAATCCGTTTACCTCGGTTCGACTCCGGGCTCAGCCTCCAGTTCTTTTCTATCTTTTCCCTATTCCAGTCGGTGTCAGCCCACACGTGTGGAGTGGCAAGAGAGAAGTATGTATGGCTCCTCTACACGTGTAGACTGCAGCCTGACTCCACACGTATGGAGTCACCAGCCAGCCCAACGCCCGGGTGGCGAAATTGGTAGACGCAAGGGACTTAAAATCCCTCGGTGGTAACACCGTGCCGGTTCAAGTCCGGCCCCGGGCACCAATATTTCCAAGGGGTTGCGTCAGGTTACTGAATTCAAAATTAATAGATTCACATGTAATGCACGTTGCTGAGCGTAGACTAGTAGTCCGTCAACCCGAAATATTAGGATTCAGCGGGCCTGTCTGTGTTCG
>CAYGSW010000372.1:0-5057 GCA_964352535.1 uncultured Granulosicoccaceae bacterium
ACACCTGCCGGATTACCCCCTATCGCCCCATCAGAGAAAGCAGAAATTCTTATAAGCTCTGTGTTCATGAATTATCTCTTATTGACGGCCCAATCCGGCTTGGGACCGGGAAAACATTATCGAGTGAATTCGGGCTTGCGCTTTTCAGCAAATGCTGACATGCCTTCTTTCTGATCCTGTGTTCCGAACAGCGAATAAAAGGCGCGCCTCTCTATCGACAAACCCTGCTCAAGTGTTGCATTACCGGAGGCTTCAACAGCCTCTCTGGCCAGCAGCACGGCGGCAGAAGAATATCCTGCAATAGTGGATGCGGCCTTCCTGGCTTCCTGTTCAAGCTCGGCCAGAGGTACAACGCGTGATACCAGCCCGGCGCGTTCAGCCTCATCGGCCCCCATCATCCGACCCGTTATACACATGTCCATGGCTTTGGCCTTGCCAACAAGACGCGTTAACCTCTGCGTGCCACCAAGTCCGGGGATCGTACCAATACGAATTTCAGGTTGACCAAATTGCGCGTTGTCTGCACAGATGATGAAATCACACATCATGGCGATCTCACAGCCACCGCCAAGAGCATACCCGGCAACCGCTGCGATGGTGGGAGTACGGCAGTTCGCTATGCATGTCCAGTCGTTGAGAAAATGCCCCTCCAAGGCATCCAGGTACGTAACATCCAGCATTTCCTTGATATCCGCACCAGCCGCAAAGCATTTATCCGATCCTGTGAGAATGATGGCGCGTACATCAGGGTCGTTGTCCCAGTCATTGATAAGCGCGCTGACTTCTCGCATCATCTGCTGATTGAGCGCATTCATGGCAGCGGGCCGATTCAAGGTCAGCGTACCAACGTGTTGTTCAACACTGGCTAGTAGAGTTTCAAAGCTCATTAGTTAGAATAGACGTTCCTGGATATCAGTCGCTATCCTTACAGCCAGGGGATTTCTGGTCAAGTAAACTTCATTGTCACGCACACTTTCCAAACACATGACGGCTAACTCAATAATATTCCACATCGCCCAGACTACAGATATTGAGAGATATCAACTTAGCGGCGAATATCAGTGTGCATCACTGGCATCCGAGGGCTTCATTCACTGTTGCGATCAGAATCAACTGGCAGGTGTTGTCAATCGGTATTATCAGGACGTCGACGATGTGCACCTCATGATTCTGGATCCGGACAAGCTCAGCAGCGCATTGATACGTGAGAATACCGTAGGGGGTAGCGAGCTGTTTCCACATGTGTACGGCACCATCAATGCAGAGGCGGTTAACGATATCGTGCCATTCGGCATATCGTCGACAGAACGGCTCGGGTTGTCTTCATGAGTAACGTGAAGGTTCGCACCAGCGGTGCCATTGGCGAGCTGGTGTTGTGCAACCCGTCAGCTTCGTTGCCCTGACACAAGCTTTACAGGAGCACTGGAAAAACCCAAAAACCTGGATTGCAGACAACAATCTGGAAGGCATTCGACAACGTCTTCCTGATGCTGCCGGGCATGAGCATCCCAACCCCGAACACTAGTGTTAACGTATCAACGCGATCAAAGCTGAGCTGCATCCAGGCCTATCGTACTTTCAGCCCCTTCCACAATGATGATCTCACTGGACTCTACCAGCGGCAGCATGCGCTCGGCGTAATAGCGTGCCAGCATGATCTTAGCGTCCAGATAGGCGTGGTCTGCCCCATCCTCCTGCTTCAGGGCCAGTGCAGCCACGGCTGCCCGCGTTATCATCCAGCCGCCTGCCAGGCGGCCGAGCATCATGAGAAATTCCACCGATGTAGCGGAAGGCAATGTGGCGTCATTTTGCCCAAGCAGCCATTGCGTAGCCTTGTCAGCTGATGCAATTGCAGGCTCCAGACGCTTGGAGATGGCCTTCATATCCAGATGATCAGCTTGCTTTAGCTGCGCAAGTACGTCGTTCATGTCAGCTAGCAGTTCGCTCATGCCCTTACCGCCATCACGTGCTGTTTTACGTCCGATAAGATCATTGGCCTGAATGGCCGTCGTGCCTTCATAGATAGGTGTTATGCGGGCATCCCTGAGGAATTGCGCAGCACCGGTTTCTTCAATAAACCCCATGCCACCGTGCACCTGAACGCCCAGTGAACAAAGCTCAACACCCATCTCTGTTGACCAGCCTTTAACCAATGGCGTTAGCAGCTCACCGCGCCGTTGCATGCGTTCGCGTGTGGCTTCATCCGGGTGACGCTTTGCCTTGTCAAACGCTGCAGCACACTCAAGCCCCAGTCCACGCATCGCCTCTGTGGTAGAGCGCATGGTCATGAGAATGCGTCGCACATCAGGATGGTTAATGATGCCCTGGTCATCAGCGTCCTTACCCAGAAGTGTCTTGCCCTGCTTGCGATCCCGAGCGTAACTCAACGCCTTCTGATAGGCCCGCTCGGCGATACCATAGCCTTCCACACCCACCGCATGTCTTGCCTGATTCATCATGGTGAACATGTAAACTAGGCCATGATTTTCCTGTCCAACCAGATAGCCCACGGCGCCTTGATTGTCCCCGTAGGACATCACACAGGTGGGGCTGGCGTGGATCCCGAGCTTGTGCTCTATGGATACGCAGTTGACATCATTGCGCTCACCCAATGAGCCGTCGTCATTAATGAGAAATTTGGGGACCACAAACAGGGAAATACCTTTGACACCTTCAGGCGCATCGGGCAGTCGCGCCAGCACCAGATGAATGATGTTTTCGGTGAGATCGTGCTCACCATAGGTGATATAGATTTTCTGTCCCTTGATCAGATAGTGATCACCGGCAGGTGTTGCACGGGTTCGCACCGCGGCAAGATCAGACCCCGCCTGTGGCTCTGTCAGATTCATTGTGCCTGACCAGGTGCCTTCCACCATCTTGGGTAAATAACGCTGCTTGAGCTCATCCGAGGCATGATGCTCGATGGCATCAACGGCACCTTGCGTCAGCAACGGGCATAGACCGAACGACATATTGGCGCTGTGCCACATTTCCTGCACTGCAGTAGCCACGGTCATCGGCAAACCCTGCCCACCATACTCTGTGGGGAACGACAGACTACCCCAGCCACTTTCGATGAATTGAGCATAAGCCTCCTTCCAGCCATCCGGCGTGACCACCTCACCCTCCTTCCACTGGCTGCCCTGCTGATCGCCCACCCAGTTCAGAGGCGCAAGCACATCGCTGGTGAATTTCGCTGACTCTTCCAGAATGGCTTCAACCAGATCCTTTGACGCATCTTCGAAGCCTTCAAGGCTTGCCAGTTCATCAAGTCCGATAACGTTATTCAGGACAAAAGCGATATCTTTTACGGGTGCGGTGTAACTCATTTCAATCCTTTTTGCTCTTGCCAGCGTTGGTGAAAATGTCATTGAATTGCGTGAAAACACTCTGCAGATCATCAACGGCCTTTTCAGCCACACTCTGTAAACTGACGGCTGATTCCTTGAATTCTTCAGCCATCTTCTTACCCCGCTCGTCCCAAAAGTCGCGCGCCTCCATCATGGCCAGGTGCTGTTTCAGCTGAGCCTCGTCCAACAGCTTCTTTGATTCTTCACCGGTTCGTGACAGATAGTCATCAACGACAGCTTTGGAGGCTTCGAGCTTCTCTTGAGCTTCCTTGACGCCAAGGTGGGCCTGTAACTGAGCCTCATCCGCTTGCTCGCCGGCCTGCTTCATGGCCTTGTTCAGCAGCGAATTGATCTGTGCCAGCGTCTTTTTGGCGGTGGCCTTTATTTCGTGAGTATCATCAGGGATGTCGTCGATGAAATCGTCCACCTTGTCCTGAATGGATTCCAGCTCTTTGAGTGACCTGTCGATGGCCTCTTTGATCTTACTTTCCATGCGTAGCTCCTATCGCTTTTAGCATGTTTGCAAGTATAAACCCTTAGGGGGTTAGCCCATCGGATTGTGCTTTTTGACACGATAACTGTAGAAGCCCCTATGCAGAGCGCCTCTTGCAGAGCGCCTCTGTCGCGCAACGTTTCACTCTTTGAGCGCAGCTGACAGCTCGGGCAGAGCGTCAAACAAATCCGCCACCAGACCATAGTCTGCCACCTGGAAAATTGGCGCTTCTTCGTCTTTATTGATGGCCACGATAACCTTGCTGTCTTTCATACCCGCAAGATGCTGAATAGCCCCGGAGATACCTACCGCCAGATAAAGATCGGGGGCAACCACTTTACCCGTCTGCCCCACCTGATACTCGTTGGGGACAAAGCCTGCATCTACCGCGGCCCGTGATGCGCCCACGGCCGCATTGAGCTTCCCGGCTATGTCATCTAGCATCGAGAAGTTTTCGCCATTCTGCATGCCACGGCCACCGGAGACGACAATGTCAGCGCTGGTCAATTCCGGGCGATCGGATTGCGAAAGCTCCTGACCGACAAAAGCCACCTTGTCATTAGCACCCGCGCCGTCGACGCTCTGGATCTCTGCACTTCCACCTGTCGTCTCAGCCGCTTCAAACGAGGTGGTGCGTACGCCGATTACCTTGACAGGATCAGTGCTCTTGACGGTCGCCAGAGCATTACCGGCATAGATGGGACGTACAAAAGTGTCATCGCTCTTGACTTCGATAATGTCGGATATACCGGATACGTCCAGCAATGCCGCCACACGTGGCATGACGTTCTTGCCAGCAGCGGTGGCTGCAAACAGAATGTGACTGTAGCCTTCAGCGTGACGGATCACCAGGGCTGACAGGTTTTCAGCCAGCTCGTTGGCATAGGCCGCATCATCGGCCAGCAGCACCCTGGAGACGCCAGCCACAGCAGACGCTTTCGTGGCCACGGCAGCTACGTCACTGCCTGCAACCAGCAGGTGAATATCACCTCCAATTTGCGCAGCCGCGCTTACCACGTTGAGAGTCGCTGGACGAATGTCGCCGTCTTCGTGTTCAACCAGAATCAATGTGCTCATAGTGTTTTCCTCGTTGAATCTCAGGGTTAGATGACTTTCGCTTCGTTACGCAGCTTTTCGACAAGCTCGGCAACGCTGTTGACAATGATCCCGGCTTCACGCTTGGGCGGCTCGTTGACTTCCACGACTGACAGCCC
>CAYGSW010000373.1:0-5029 GCA_964352535.1 uncultured Granulosicoccaceae bacterium
CCGTCGCTACGACACGTGCAGACCGAGATCCATGCGCCGACTTACGCGGGGCCCTAGCGCCCGTAAAAACCAAGCATTTTAAGGCGATCACCGATCCCACTGAAGTGGCCAATTTGTTAAGGGCGATTGATGGATTCGAAGGAACTGCCGTTGTTAAGGCAGCGCTCCGCGTAGCACCACTTGTATTTGTGCGTCCAGGAGAATTGCGTCACGCACGATGGGAAGAAGTTGATCTAAATAAGTGCGAGTGGAGCTTCACAGTGCCTAAGACCAATACCCAGCATATTGTCCCTCTGTCCACTCAATCCGTTGAGGTTCTCCGTCACCTTCACCCACTGACCTGCAGAAGTCCGTTCGTATTCCCAAGCGCCAGAAGTCCTCGGGGCAACAGGCCGATGAGCGAAAATGCTGTTCTCGCGGCTTTAAGAAGTATGGGTTTTCCAAAAAAAAAGATGACGGGTCATGGCTTTCGGGCCATGGCGCGGACTCTCCTAGACGAAGTGCTAGGTTTTCCACCCCATCTTATCGAGCACCAACTTGCTCACGCAGTTCGCGATCCGCTTGGGCGAGCCTACAACAGAACGGCTCACCTCCAGGAACGCCGTGACATGATGCAGGGTTGGGCCGACTACCTTGACCAATTGAAGCATGGCTAGGCAAATATCTCTCTTTGATGTCGCATCCTAACGACTTAAAGAAAACGAAAAGAGGTGATGCAGACCAGTGCGTGCTACTGAGGTAATTGCTTTAAGTACGAACTTCAATCGTATTTCAGATGGCGTGAAAACCTGATCGAACCTAACATAAGTCGGTTTTTAGAACAAAATCTTCAGACCATGAAGAAATTATTGAGCAGTTATCAACTTCACCGACGACCACATAGTCCTTGTCATAGACGCTGCGTACAACGAAGTAGGCATAGAACTTAGGATCATCTATTATCATTGCAATAAAAAGTGTCGGGCTTTCTCAGACCTTATCAAAAAAACCGCGCGGACGGGAGCGGATTCCGGTTAGTGTTTTAGTATCCTTACCGCATCCAATCTAATCGGATCACACAATATGCACGATGAAGAAAAGGTCAGGGCCGCTGCTAATTTGGTATCCAGTGTTCTTGACGACTTTCAAGGCGGAAGCGCTAACCCAATTGCGTTTGGAAAAATTCGGGCAGCGGTCTCATCTATATACAACGCAACAGATGACACGTACATATCAGAAAAAACTGGCGCACTCTTAGAGGATGCTGAGCTCTACTACTACAGCGAGCGAAAACACCTGAGATTTGGTGGTCCAGAAAAGGTTCGTTCACGTCTAATAGCCGACATTCACATTATTCTTAACTGGCTCCATTCGAGAAAAAACATCCAGAATCACACTTGATTTCTCTGAAAAATTCTGTGTAGAAACACACGCTGGGTTGCGGCGCCAACCCAATGTCAAATGCAATGCAAAAAATCTAGGTGATTTTTTTCCGCAATATAGGCAGATTTTAACTTATTACATACAAATAGTGCCCATGAATGAGACACCTACGTCAGATTCGTATGTATTTTTTTAATCCAAGTTGCCCTCGCTCTACTCACTTGCACAGCGGGTTAGCTTCGCTGTACCGGATTTATAGCAATCAAACTTACAGGCTTGGCCCTCGCCACTACTCGGTGTTCATCGCATCGAAGAAACGACTGACCGCTGCTGGCAAAACCAGGATGGCAATTGTTAGAGCAGCGATGAGAGAACTAATCCATGTTATTTACGGCGTACTGAATACCAGAACACCAGTTAATCCAAATACCGCTGCACCAGGGCTTGACCTTTAAGACGATATCTGACGTCAACTTTGTAGCCACAGCCTGCTCAGCCATCAAATGCTTTCGAGACGAGCGACGGCATGCTGAACAGTCTCATCAGATTCAAATTTGTATTTCGCTTGGTCGCGGTATACTTCGATGCGTAGGCGTTGTTCTGGAGTAAAGTTGCCGCCGAGATCGAGGTAGCGGCAACACCCCGCGAACATCGTTAAAAATGGGTGGACAGATGAGCGCATACGCTTGGTTTCAATTTCTATGGCGGCACTCAGCCGGTCGAACCCTTCTTCGAAGTTCACGTTCCTTCCTCCTGGCTCCTCCATGTTATTGAAAAGAAGTTTCCCTAGCGTTGTAAGGGGAAATGGGTGCAATTCTATTGCTACTGCATGCCTAGCGTATTGTAGGGCAGCTGCCATGTCCGTCTCAGACTTTAATAGAGCTCTCTGCTCCCAGTACCTCGAGTTCCATTCCCAGGCGGCCTGCACTTCGATGTAAAATAGTTCTGCCTTCTCTCCTAGATATTGTTGCACCACGGTGTCGTAGTCGAAAAGACGACCCGCAAGTCTTGCTTCCGGGGTGCGGCGCATTATTGCTCTGCGGTTTACTCTTGGCGCCAAGGCGTTGGCGATTGCTACAAAAGCTTCGAATACTGTGTCCGCATGATCTCGTTTTGCATAGATTAGCACTCGATCGGCAATCGAAACGTTCATGGCAATGATGAAATCCCGGTCAGTTGGATGTTCGACCAGCTTTAGAGGCAGCTCAGCGTCTACTATAGCGTTAACTGATTGCGTGGCACCTACAATTTTCTGAAGAATGGAGAATCTCAAACCGGATCGGTAGCAGTGTTGAGCAATTGCAATACACAAATAGGGCAAGCGGTACGAAGATTCTGATGCGCGCCACAGAGATGTGGCGATTTCATCTAGCGGTGAAAAATCGTTCAATATTCTACAAACGGCTACTGCGATTGGATCATTCTTGAGTTTTTGAATGAAATGCTTCGGGTGCCTTAGCGCCACATGATCACCTACTAGCCCAAATCCTCGATACCTTTCAAGAAGCTGTTGGAGCTCGTTAGTTGTGAAGCTGGCGAGTTTGCTCGAATGTCGTGGTAGGTCCCCAAGAACCCTGTCTAAATGACCCTCGCGATATCGTCTTTCTGCGCCAAGTATGACTACGTTGTTTGATGCCGCGGAATCTCCCAATATTGAAGCAACCTGATCTACATGGTCAGCAAGCCCGTCTACTAGAAGGACAACGGGTTTTTTGGCGTGAGTAAGGCATTCGATGGCCGCTTCGCTATCGAGTCGATCAAAACTAATGAGCGATAAAACGGGTTGCCCCAACTTCACTAGATCGTGCCCCACTCTCCTAAGGATAGTTGACTTGCCTGTTCCTGGTTGATCCAGGATTTCGATTAGCCGCTTTTCTTCAGCGGATTTAAGCGATTTCTGAACAAGCCCAATGATCGGCGTCGTTTCCGATCGAACTATGTCGACATGCTGTTCAATTTCGCTCCAAGTCGGTTCGCGGCCGTAGAGAAAAGCCGAGGAGTTCGCGCTTAGCTTCTGATCTGTCGCCGAAATCAATTCAAAACTCGAAAAGAAGCGGAGAAGTACTTTTTTGTCCAGTTCTTCGTCAAAAATAGAATTGACGTCAGGAATGACTAGCTCTGAAAGGGTTGGAGGAGCTGGAAGCTCTTGGGACAGCCAATCAAGAAACTCGCCAAACGTTCCATCAATGGGGATGAGGCCGTGCCGTTGACAATCCGCTCGTGAAACAACGGAGTGACTGGGATCAATTAGCAGGGATGGGGCAAGACCACGGCGAGGGGTGGATTCCGTTCTATAGCTTAGATAGTACTCAAGGTCAGACTCCGTTAGAGAAGTCCCAGCAATAATGAACGGCTCGGTTGCCAGAATTTCAGATAGTAAGTGCATCCACGGATTCATCCCGCTCATTATCCTGGCGTATTCCGTGAGTGAGAAAACATAGCCATCTTTTGGTCGATTTGCTGACCCGTGTAGGTGGATAGCTTGTAACGATCTGCGGCTAGTTGTTGGCTCAAAGGGATCGGTGAAGTTAAGCGAACCAATTTGTTGTTTTGCCGAATTCCCAGTAATGAAACAATTTTCCACTGCATCATCGATATTGAAGGTGAAAATTCGTTGCCATAGGTATCGCGGAAGGGGTTCTAGTGATGGCCCTGCTTGGCATGCAGAATACGGCCTAGTTAGATTCGCTTCGATCTGGCCCTCATCTAGTAGCCCAAAAACACGAGACAGTGACGTCGAGTCGGGAGCTCCGGTGAGATCGCACAGGTTTTTGCGGAGTTGCTCAGCTCCCATGAGTTTCTCGTGCATACCGTTTGTGCTATCTAAAGAAATACCGGATCCGAATAGCAAATTGTAATGGCCACTGATGACCGCATTTTTGAATGAAAGCAAGTGTTCCTTTGGTATCACTTTGGACATTCTCCGTCATTTGCCTAACCCGGCAATTTCGATCACCGTTTCTAGTTTTTCGGCTATGTGATTTCCTGACACAACAGGTTTGATATTATCACTGCGAGTGATCGGATTGTGTCATTTCTCTCATGAGCTTTCGCATGGATTTTCCTCTAATTTTTATTTTGGAAAAAATTCGGGTTCAGATACCGTCTTAAAGATCAAGCTCTGGTGCAGCGGTTTTTGGATTAAATGGTGTACTGGTATTCAGCACGCCGTAAATAACATGGATCAGTTTTCTCATTGCTGCACCGACGATCGCCATCTTGGTATTGCCTGCGGTGGCGTTCCCCACAGAACACTGGAAATATCCAACCCTCATTTTGATGCGCCCTCGCATGCCACTGGACTGATGCCACCATTGTGACTGTGTCGTCAGGTTCGATTGTAAAACGTCTCGATGTAATCGAACACATCGGCTTTGGCCACGTCACGTGTTTTGTACACGCGTTGTTAACTAGCTCCTTTTTCAGGCTGCCAAAGAACGATTCGGCCGCCACATTAACCCAGCAGTTGCCTCGGCGGCTCATGCTGGACTCCAGGTTATTGGACCGCAAGAAGCGCTGTTAGTCATTGCCGCCTCTCCCTCCGCCATCATTCCATCATTCCATCATAAAGCTTTGTTTTTTTACTTTTTTTCTACTCAGGGCATGACCGGTCTTACAGATGGTCTTACAGGCAAGTTGGATCAAACTAGATCTCACTGGCCAAAAA
>CAYGSW010000374.1:0-4977 GCA_964352535.1 uncultured Granulosicoccaceae bacterium
AAAGCCTGTAATCCTGACAGTGAAGTTACTCGCCACTGTCGGGATATCGTTGCGCTGTTGTTGTGCGTTCAGGGGTGTGATAAGTCTGCAACTGTTGCTCAGGCGCTGTTTGCACAACCTGTTGTATTCCAAGTCTTTAAATGAAAACCCCTGACAGGTATCTTTTCTATGTGGCGCTTAACTCACGCACTGCTTCAACCATTACGCCAAGATGCTCAGGATTCACATGCTGATGAATCCCATGCCCAAGATTGAACACATGTCCAGGACCGCTTCCATAACTATCAAGCACGCGCTTGACTTCACTGCGGATGTTTTCTGGCGAGCTGTACAACACTGAAGGGTCAAGATTACCTTGCAGCGCTACGCGATCACCGGTTCGAGCACGGGCATCGGCAAGATCGGTTGTCCAGTCCACACCGAGTCCATCACAGCCTGTGTCCGCCATGATATCCAGCCACTGACCGCCATTTTTGGTGAAAAGAACCACAGGCACCTTGCGACCATCAGCTTCCCGCGTAAGGCCATCCACGATCTGCTGCATGTATCGCAGTGAGAACTCTCGGTAGTTGGCAGGCGCCAGGACACCACCCCATGTGTCGAACACCATCAAAGACTGGGCTCCTGCTTCCACTTGAGCATTCAGATAACTGATGACTGACTGTGCCGTCTTATCCAGTAGCTTGTGCAAGGTGGCAGGATCACTGAACATCATGCCCTTCACCTTGGCGAAATCCTTTGTGCCACCACCCTCGAGCATATACGTAGCCAGTGTCCATGGGCTGCCTGAAAAGCCTATAAGCGGTACTCGACCGTTGAGTTCGCGACGGATGGTGCTAACGGCGTCCATGACATAACGCAGGGAATCAGTGGGATCCGGAACAGGAAGTTTCTCTACATCAGCCGCAGTTTTGATCGGATTGGAAAACTTGGGACCTTCGCCAGCTTCAAAATGCAAACCCAGGCCCATCGCGTCCGGAATGGTCAGGATATCCGAGAACAGAATGGCGGCATCCAGATTGAACCGATCAATGGGTTGTAACGTGACCTCGCAGGCAAGCTCCGGATTCGTGCACAAGCTCATGAAATCCCCGGCCTGCTTGCGCACACGAAGATACTCTGGAAGATAGCGACCGGCTTGACGCATTACCCACACAGGCGTGCGGGGTATACTCTCGCGATTGAGGGCACGTAGATAAAGATCGTTCTGTAGTTCTGCGGTCATTGTTGCGTTGTCTTTGAAGTGTAAATCCAGAATCTGGTCAATGTGTTGCCAAAAACCGTCAGCCGTTGACGACCTGTGGCTCTGCGGCGACGGCAGGAACCGTGCGCAGGTACTGAGCGATCCCTTCGGCAGCATTGCGACCTTCGAATACCGCGGTTACGACCAGATCAGAACCGCGAACCATATCACCACCGGCGAAAACCTGCGGGTTTGCGGTCTGGTGCATATAGTCGCCGATTTCCGGGGCCACCACGCGGCCGCCATCATCGGTAGTAATGTTGAATTCGCTGAACCAGCTGGCAGGATTTGGCCGGAAGCCAAAGGCGATCAGAACCGCATCCGCCGGAATAATCTCTTCAGTGCCCTCAACCACCTCGGGCATGCGTCTGCCGCGTGCATCAGGTTGCCCCAGTTTGGTGGTCACTACCTTTACCCCAGTAACGTTACCGGCCTCGTCACCCACAATTTCTACAGGTTGGCGGTTCCATAGAAAATTCACGCCTTCTTCCTTGGCGTTTTTCACTTCCCGCCGAGATCCAGGCATGTTCTTTTCGTCGCGTCGGTAGGCGCACGTGACTGATTCTGCACCCTGGCGGATAGAGGTTCGGTTGCAATCCATGGCTGTGTCGCCGCCGCCAAGCACCACAACACGCTTGCCTTTCAGGTTGACAAAATTGTCCTTGTTCTCATCCCAGCCATACTGATAGTTCACATTGGATATCAGGAAGGGCAGTGCCTCATGGACGTTATTCATGTCTTCGCCTGCAAAGCCCCCGCGCATGGAGGTGTAGGTGCCCATGGCCAGAAACACGGCGTCATATTCATCAAGTAGTGTTTGAAAGGCGATGTCTTTGCCGATCTCGGTGTTGAGCACAAATTCCACGCCCATCTCTTCCATGATGTCGCGTCGTGTGAAGACCACTTCCTTTTCCAGTTTGAACGGGGGGATGCCGAACGTAAGCAGGCCACCAATTTCGGAGTACTTGTCGAAAACGACCGCTTTGATGCCGTTACGTGTGAGTACGTCTGCACAGCCAAGGCCGGCTGGGCCTGCACCAATGATTGCCACCTTGTGGCCTGTTGGCACAACGCCAGACATGTCGGGTCGCCAGCCTTGCTTGAGCGCTTCGTCGGTTATGTACTTTTCCACTGAGCCAATAGTGACAGCGCCAAAGCCGTCATTTAACGTGCAGGCACCTTCACACAGGCGATCCTGTGGGCACACACGGCCACACATTTCTGGCAATGAGTTTGTCTTGTGAGACATCTCTGCAGCTTCAAACAGGTTGCCTTCAGCGACGAGCTTGAGCCAGTTGGGAATGTAGTTATGTACTGGGCATTTCCATTCGCAATAGGGATTGCCGCAGGAAAGACAGCGTGCTGATTGAGCAGCGGCCTTCTCGGCATTGAACTGGCCGTAGATTTCCTTGAAATGCTTGATACGAACCGGCGCCTTGATCTTTTTGGGATCCTTACGCGGCAAGTCGAGAAACTGAAACGTCGTGTCACTCATAGATTCTTCTCTACAGGCGCCCGGACAGGAGCAGGGCGTTGGTTAAGCGTAGCGTTTTGCGCTGGCGCAGGCTCTTAGACCTGCGCAATTCGAGCGCTATCATACCTTTCAATGCTTTACGCGGCTATTCGCATTGTTGACCAGAAAAGTAGCGCTGATTGTCCAGAAGAGGTTGTTGGGTTTATTCAGGCGCCAAGGCGTGCCTTGATGGCCTGGCTGACTGTGGACATGTCGGCACGTCCCTGCATTTTGGGCTTGACCAGAGCCATTACCTTGCCCATTTCCTTGACTGAAGCCGCGCCAGATTCGCTGATGGCCGCGTCAATTATGCTGTCGATGTCATTCTGGCTGAGCTGCTCGGGCATGTAGGTCTGAATGAGCTCGGCTTCAAGCTCTTCCTGAGCGACCAGATCATCACGGCCAGCTTTGGAATACTGGGCGATAGACTCACGACGTTGTTTGAGGAGCTTGTCCAGTAACGCGATAGTGCTGGCTTCGTCCATTTCGACGCGCTCATCAACTTCACGCTGCTTGATGGCGGCTGACATCAGGCGCAAGGTGGCAAGGCGCGGTTTATCGCGAGCCTTCATGGCTGCTTTGATGTCGTCAAGAATACGTTGGCGGGTCTCGCTCATGATTTATCTCTTTGCGTGTAACAGCAAGCTTCAATCAGGGCGCCGTGCCCCGAATGGGGCAATGCTCGGATCGCGCGTCAATCAGCTGGATCCGGCGTTTCCAAAATGTGTACCTGCGCCAGCTGTCAAGGTGTATCTGAAGCTGGCGGGACGGATCAGACTGGTATTAGTACAACCGTACGCGACGTGAAGATTCCTTGGACACCTTTTTCTGGTGACGCTTTACAGCCGCTGCAGCTTTACGCTTGCGTTCTGTTGTAGGCTTTTCGTAGAACTCGCGACGGCGGGTTTCAGTCAGGACACCGGCTTTTTCACAAGAGCGCTTGAAGCGGCGCAGGGCCATCTCGAAAGGCTCGTTTTCTTTAACTCGTACTGAAGGCATTAATGAATACTCTGCTTAGCTATGAGGCTGAACGGCGGAAAGCCCTATATCATAACTGCTTTCGTGCCAGAAATTCAAACTGACAACGAATTAATTGACTCAAATTGCCTCCAGATGATAACCCTTGGAATTGAAAGCTCGTGTGATGAGACCGGTTTGGCGCTGTATTGCAGCGAAAACGGGCTTCTTGCACATGCCTTGTTCAGCCAGATTGATCTGCATGCACTGTATGGGGGCGTGGTGCCTGAGCTGGCCTCGCGGGACCATATCAAGCGTCTGGTGCCATTAACCCGTAAGGTGTGTAGCGCTGCCGGCATTAGTTTGTCGCAGATCAGCCACGTGGCCTATACCCGTGGACCGGGTCTGGCAGGTGCGCTGCTGGCAGGGTCAATGATGGCACGCTCACTGGCGTGGTCGTTGGGCGTACCAGCTCTTGGCGTTCATCATCTTGAGGCACACCTGCTGGCGCCGATGCTCGAGGAGCGGCCACCTGCATTCCCTTTTGTCTGCCTGCTGGTGTCGGGCGGGCACACCCAGCTGGTGGAAGTGCGTGGTCTGGGGGACTACACTCTAATGGGCGAATCCATCGATGACGCCGCTGGGGAGGCCTTCGACAAAACGGCAAAGATGTTGGGGCTGGGTTACCCCGGCGGCGCGGCATTATCCAGACTGGCCGAAGGCGGTGATGCTTCTGCTGTGAAACTGCCACGACCCATGATGGACAGGCCTAATCTGGATTTCAGTTTCAGCGGTTTGAAAACCGCGGCCATCACCCGATGGAAAGCCTTTGATGGGGATGAGTCTGCCCGCGAACGTTTCATGGCAGATCTGGCCGCAAGCTTTGAGCTTGCCGTCATTGATGTGTTGGTAGGCAAGAGCGTGAAGGCTTTGCAGCTAAGCGGTCTGAACACGCTGGTGATATCAGGCGGCGTCAGCGCCAACCGCACCTTGCGTACACGCGCAGATGCCTTGCAAATTGATGGAAAGTTTTCAGTGTTCTACCCCAGGCTTGAGTTCTGCACTGACAACGGGGCCATGATTGCATTAGCGGGCTCGCGTAGATTGATGCTTGGTGAGGCTGATGATTTGTCGGTGACGGTTCGACCGCGTTGGCCGCTGGAAGAGTTGTCACAGCGACCGATGGTGGCGGCAGTGGTAGGCTAGTGGATTGTTTTCGATTTCACCAACAAAAGGAAAATGATACGTGAGACATCACAAATTT
>CAYGSW010000375.1:0-4881 GCA_964352535.1 uncultured Granulosicoccaceae bacterium
ACTAGTGGTCCGAGAATAACGATCAAAGAGAGAGTGTGAGAGTTCTAGTCAGATTTTCATATCAATTGAGGTGAATAGTTTTACTATTCGCCAAGATTTACGCGGAAATCTGGCTGGAGGCAGCCCCGCCGAAATATCGCGCTTTCGCTCGATCAGCTTATTCTCGGACAGCCTTTTAGCTCAGTGCAACAATCTCTAATCCACTAAACACTGTTCGCGATGGGTTGTCCTGCTCACTCACCGACGAGTACAGGGCAGACTGATGCTCTATTGCAGTATATTTTCAGATGATAAATCGGCTCGACTCCGGCAAACGATTTAGTGTAAGCCGCAGGCTCAAAGAATAGCACTGTACAACCCCTAATACCGTCACTCTGCTGGAGGCAATCGGGTTTGCTTGTGATGTCATTAATGCAGCTGGAAAAATTGCGTTCCATCGTGAGCACGAATCAGGATCACAGATTTTGGTAGATTACAAAGACACTGCAAAGGCAGTGTCCGAGGTAACCGCGCAACTTGCAAAGTACGCGTAACTTGCAAATATCCTCAATAGCAGTAAAATGGGATATATATCCCAATATATATCTTGTCATGACACTCATCATATCCTCTGCCTCACTGGCACTAACTGCCCTCATGGCACTCGCTAGTTGCGGTGGTTCGACACCCAGCAGCAATCCAACATCCGATCCTGACAATGGCGTATCACCCAGCATGCCCTCCTCGCTAAACAGCTCGGATGCTGTCAATGAGCGTTTTGGAACGCTCACATCGCGTAATACAATTCCTGAGATTGATGAAGAGTCGCAGGCATCTGTTGTAAGCGCAATCAACGATTTCTCCCTGAAGGTGCATCGTGCCGTTGTTGACACGGCACCCACCGACAGCAGTATTGAAAGTGGCTACAGCGCAGCTGTGGCACTATCGCTTGCTTACGCTGGCACTGCTGGAAGCACGCAATTGGCACTGGCTAACACGCTTGGCGTAGACGACATCAACGAGGCTGTTTTGCACAAGGCCAACAACGCTCTGGCCCTTGAGCTAATTAGCCGTGGCAATGATGATCTGGTTCTGCACACAGCCAACCAGATTTTCGTGCGTCCTGGCCTCGCACTGCAAGACAGTTTTCTGGATACCTCCACAGGAGATTACGGTGCTCCCGTCGTGGAAGCTGATTTTGCCAGCGCCAATGAAGAAGTGACCCGTGTCGTGAATGCCTGGGTAGCAGAGCAAACCGATGACTTCATTCCAAACATAGTCAATGGTTTTTCTCCACAGACTGTATTCGCCCTGCTGAATACGATATTTCTCGATGCCGGTTGGCAGGATGAATATCAAGCGATTGGACAACGCGAATTCACCACACTCGACTCAACAATAACAACAGTGGAAAGTTTCAGTGGTCGATCACAGCTACCACTTTTACGCACCGATGATCTGCTTGCACTCGAGATTCCTTATGGTGGAGGAGATATCGCGATGTTGATTCTCATGCCAGATTCTCTGGCGGCGTTCGAACCTTCACTGAATGCCGACTCTGTTCAAAGCGTTGTCAATTCGATGACCATCACCGATGTCAACTTTACAGTACCAAACTGGAATGATGAAGCAGACCTTGATCTTGTGGAGTTGCTGACACCATCAGGATTCCCGGAAAATCCATGGGATTTTGGCAGAATGATTGAAGGTGGTGCATCGCTACAGGTCTTGGCCAAGCAAAAAGCGCGTATCGAGGTCGATGAAAATGGCACGCGCGCTGCGGCGGTCACCCTTGTTGCAGGTGTTGAATCCGTACCAGAATTTGTCAATATCAATCGACCGTTTGTTTATCTGATCAGAGACAGACAAACCGGATTGATCCTGTTCACGGGCCGTGTGGTATCTCCCGGCTAGGAGCCTAGAGGCAAAACAGCATTATTTGTTCAAACGACATGGTCACGTCTTGGCGATGGTCATATACGCATGAACATAACCCATACCGTGGCGATCAGGTTCACGCTCGACATTCGCGCGATACGTATCATAGTACGACTCGATGATCTCACGACGTGCTTCAAGGGGCCGATCACTGGAAAGCGCACCGAAGTAGATGCTTTCATTCCACGTGCGGATTGTCGGCACGTATTCCTTTGCGAAGCGCGCGGTGTCCCTGTGTTGCTTGAAGTCTTCCGCAAACGGACAAGCCACAATGCCCGTCTCAAGGCTTTCCAGAACAAGACCACTTGACGAGACTTCGTTTGAACTATCGTCAAACGGGCTCGAAAACTCTTCCGGGCTGTTGTAATACTGTGGCAAAGTCATGGCAACGTATTCGTCACCCGTAATGATCCCGTCATCAACGAAGGTGTGCCAGATACTATTGAATTCATCAAACATATTGGCACCGCCGGTGTTGCCGAGGTAGTGCCCCGCCTGGTCACGGCAGAAGTTCACCAACACGAGCCGACCACCAGATTTGAGTTCGCGTGCACGTTGAAGCAGAATTCGGCTCCAGTCAGCACGGGCCTGCTCGGCGAACGCTTGCATTTCCTTTCCACTCGCACCGACCATGTGTACGTGGTCGCTGATGTCACACGGTTTATGACTAAGCCAATGCATGGCGGTTGCAGAGAAGCCCAGATGCAGTGAATCTGCCGGAAGAATGGGTGAGTAGAACGATGAGCCGGATTCCAGTGCGTGCACCCCCTCGAACTCATCAAGATATGAATTGAAGGCAGTCAGACCATGAAGGATCTGCACGAGAGCATTGAAATCATTTCGCGCTTGATCAGCATAGACGATCTGAATATCGCTCTCCGAACGCTCTCGAACGCTTTTGCACACGGCGCGCCAGAGATCGAGTGAGGTACCCCCGTCAGCGCAGCCCATGTCGGAAAAACACCAATGACCATCGGACTTGATATCAATTTTTTGAAGCGCTCCTAGCACCTGCGGCGTTGCCCGATCAATGACATCTTTAGCGCCTTTCGTGGCAAGGGAGTAGAGCCCACCGGTGGACATCGTTATATTATCCGCCTGCGCTGTTCGCTGATTCATGCTTTCCGCTACCTTGTGTGATGCCTTATAGTTTATGGAGCTTTCGGGAGTTGACCTGGTAGACCGGGAGCTTACCTCTGCCCTGGATCGAATCAAGTTTCAACGATATTGATGTACCGCCTATATTATGTCAAGGTTGATGGTATTTCTGTCAAGACTGATGGTGATATTGAAGTCTATCCGTCATGTGATATTGATGCCCTCTTCTCCCAAGGTTACTCGAAAAAGAAAACACAAAAATTGGCGAGTAGTAGGTACTGGCTAAAGCCACTGTGAAGACTGGTAGCTGTTCTACCTGATGACTTTAAGCGAAAGCCGTCGCCGGGTTGATGATCATCAGAAGCCATAAAACAGACAAAGCAAATCCGGATACATGTAATCGACAAGTTCAGTTTCGAGTACTTCAAGTATCGGCTCACGCATTAATTCAATATCAGAGAACTCACGTTTTTTTTGTGTGAAAGCAATGAGGGGTTTTCACCCACCCTTGCCATATGCAGGAGTACCAGTAAATACAGCATTGTGTTGGCCTTATGGCGCTTCTTTCGCTACCCATGAGTCAAAAAAATACTTGCGCTATATGATGGTGGATGTATTCTCTCTCTAGCGACAGCACGGGACGGACTTTTCTTGTTAATCCATATTCCTGACGGACAGTGTAGTGGTGTTTAGTTTTCGTATCACGCATGGCATCGACTACGCACAGACAATAAGCCAGCACAGAGCATTTCCAACTGAACAAACACTTTCCATCGTTCAGATATTCATCAGCGCGGTAATATAGACAGTTCTCAAGGCCAATAAACATTGAGGAAACACTGTGCCAACACATCAAGGGTGCGGTATGTATTAAGCCCAGTAAGTACCCATTTGGGTAACCAGCAAGACTCCATGACTTGCTACACTTCATAACTCGCATGGAGTTTTTCAAAGAGGAAAGCAAGTCATGAAATTCAACGCTTTGTTGGTTACTGCTAGTTTGACAACTGCTATGGTCATTGCGGGTTGCAGCAGTAGCACAGATGATCCCGAATCGAACATGACGGATACGCCCACAACACCTACAACACCTACAACACCTACAACACCCACAACACCCACAACACCCACAACACCCACAACACCCACAACACCCACTGGCGACGCATCCCAGCTAGGGTTCATCAACGTGAATCAATTCCTTGCAGATGGAGATGTCGGCATAGAGGTGGATTTGACGGCGGGTTTCTTTTCGAGCGATCAGGTATTCGATTCAGCCTTAGCAAGAGCTGGGCTATTTCCATCTACCGATACCTGTGAGATCACCTCGGATGACTCAGACATCTCATTGGTCCCTGAAATCAACGGTATCGACGTTGAGTTCACTTCTCTATCAGCAGGTGACGTATTGACGCTAACCAGCCCAGCCGGCACCTATGCGTCACTGATGCAGACGACGACCTTTGGCTTTACCGGATACACCAATGAGTCTGATCTTATCGGCGAGCCACCGTCTGGACTTGTTGTCAACATTCCCGGGGACCAATTTCCAGCCTTCAATAATGTGATACTTCCCAGCGTGGCAGTTCCCACAGGGCTTTCACCAGCTACGGATTCACCCGTGGCTGGAAACACCACCTACACCTGGACAGCAGGAACAGATCCGGATGCACGCATTCTAATTTATGTTGATAATATTGATTGCATTGTACTTGATGACGGCAGCTTCACCATACCCGCAAATCTGATCTCGCAAGCCTCTCCGGATTTTACATTTGGCTATGAACTCGAGCGAATCAAAATGGCATTTGTACAATCAGGCAACGCATTATTGGCACTGATCGCAACGGCGGAAAGCTAGTAGTC
>CAYGSW010000376.1:0-4858 GCA_964352535.1 uncultured Granulosicoccaceae bacterium
GTATGAAGATCAGCACAGCACGGTTGACAAGGCGTTGTTGCATGCAGCTAGCTCTCCATCAGCACTGGAATAAACACCTCAGCGAATCGTGGTACTTGCATGACTCAAGACTCTATCGCAGGTGACTGGCGCGGTATTGTTACAAGGCCTGAACATGGGGCCTTCACGCTATGGACGCAAGCATGGACCGCCAGAGTATTCACTCGTTGATTCTGGATCCGCTTATTGATGATGAACGTCCTGCAAATGTATTCAACGCCTTGCATAGTAATAGCACGGTGCATCGGTGAGTGGCAATTCGTTACTTGTCAATCCTGTACAACCGCCATCGCATGAGCGCGGCCCAGTCGCTCTGAGGCCAGTAAGTGCAAAACACCCAGCAAGCCGCACAGTGATGCACTCAAGCCCAGCATTGCCATACCCAGATGGTCGGCAATGATGCCACCCACAGCCGAACCCACAGAGACACCCAGATAGATAGCAGCTGCATTAAGCGCCAGAACGACGTTCTGACGCTGGGGAGTCTGTGCAACCAGTCGTGTCTGCTGGGCCACCATGAACGACCAACCCAGCAATGACCACACAAACGTGATCACTAGAAATACGATGCCATTAACTGGCAAGAGGGAGAACACTGGCATGAATATCACCTGAGAGGCGCAGCCGATCAGTAGGGTTCGAAAGGGGCCAATGCTGTCGGTCAGGCGTCCACCGAGCATATTGCCGAGGACGGCGCCCAGACCAAACACCACGAGTGTCAGCGTTATGCCGTCTCTGCCATATCCCATGCCCTGAGTCAGGACAGGGGCCAGATAGGTATAAAGGATATAGAAAGTGGCAATGAACGTGGCAGTAAACAATACCGATACAAGACTTCGAAAATCGAGCAGCGCATCTCGCAGTGTTGACAGTGTATTCACTTGAAAAGGCAACGAGGCCGGCACCAGCCTTGCGACAAACAATAGAACAATGCCGGATAACAACGCCACAAGAATGAACACGGACTGCCAGCCAAAGGTGTAGCCGATAAAACTGCCCGCTGGCACACCGATTACCTGCGCCAGTGTGAGCCCGAAAAAAACCTTTGACAACGCCCTGCCCTGCTCACCGGCAGGTGCAGCCGCCATCGCCACTGAGGCTGCCACTGGCGTGATCATGCCAGCACCCAGAGCGCTAAACACACGAGCCAGATCCAGCATCAAAGGCGTAGGCGCCAGCGCACTGCACAGCGAACCCAGGCCAAACAGCGAAAGACCAAAAAGCAGAACACTACGGCGCGAATAGTTGCCCGACAATGCCACACTCAATGGAGATCCGATGGTGTATGCCAGTGCATAGGCGGTCAGCATGAAACCTGCCTGAGAGGCACTGATGCCAAAATGATCAGAAATGGGGGTCAGTACACCCACCACCACAAAGGCCCCCATACCAATCACAAAGTTGCCCAGCGACAAAATGGCAATAAGCTGGCGAGAGTCAGTATGAGTCATCAAGGTCTGGCTTTTGAACAAGGGTGCGTGCGATAGACGCCATGGCGCAAGGTTACGCGCATTCCCCCCTAAAGAACGCAACATTTCGCCATATCACTGGACTTCAGCCGCAGTCATCCCGCTCTATCCTCGACCACTCCCGTTGACAGTCAGATAGACCGAATATAGCGAGGTCGTGCCACAAATAAACAGTCTGTTGCGCTTGGCCCCGCCAAAGGTGACATTACTCACTATTTCGGGAATCCTGATCTTGCCAAGCAGCTGACCATCTACGCTGTAACAATGCACTCCGTCCTGTGCACTGGACCAGATCCGCCCTTGGGTATCACATCGAAATCCGTCAAAAAGTCCGGCCGTGCATTGTGCAAAGACGTCACCGCTACCTAACGAGCGACTATCAGCGGATACCGGCAACGCACGAATATGCCTGGGCCCATCCTTGGCATGTGTTGCACCCGTGTCGGCGATGTAGAGAATGGACTCGTCAGGTGAAAATGCCAGACCGTTTGGTTTCACAAAGTCATCAGCCACCAGATCAAGGCTTCCGTCCGGATCTATACGATAAACCTGACAGGGCAACTCCGGCTCTGCGCGCTCACCCTCATAGTCAGTCAGGATGCCGTAGCTTGGATCCGTAAACCAGATGGACCCATCTGATTTCACCACCACATCGTTGGGTGAATTCAGACGCTTGCCTTGCCAGCTATCGGCCAGCACCGTGATACTCCCGTCATACTCGGTACGTGTGACCCGGCGGCCAAGGTGCTCGCAGCTGACAAGTCGGCCGCTGAAATCCACCGTGTTGCCGTTGCTGTTATTGCTGGGTTCGCGAAAAGTGCTGACTCGGCCGTCGCATTCATCCCATCGCATCATGCGGTTGTTGGGAATATCCGACCACAGCAAATAGCGTCCAGCCGCAAACCAGGCGGGCCCCTCGGACCAGCGGGCTCCGGTCCACAGTCGCTCCACCCGTGCATGCCCGACAAAGCACTGTTCAAAATCTGCGTGCAGAGTTTCAAACCCGCACCCGTCCAATTCTCCGTACATACCTGCCTCAACGTTGCTGTCATAACCGTGTTGACGTTATCATCAACCTCACGGGCATACCATCTGGTTGCTGGTAATCGTTCCGGCTAACGTCAGCAACAGAGCACTGAATCATGACCTCGAAGGCCAGTCCGATGCCACCAACCTCCGCACAGAGCACCGGCACCCAATCGCTGACGATTATCGTGATGGGCGTGAGTGGCTGCGGAAAATCAACCGTAGCAGAGCATATTGCCCACAGCCTTAAGGCCCACTGCAAAGACGGTGATGAGCTGCATCCGAAGAGTAATATCGACAAAATGGCCGCAGGCATCCCGTTGGATGACACGGACAGACAACCCTGGCTGGAAGATGTGGCACGTTATGCAAAATCCGCGTCAGCCAGGCATGGTGTATGCGTTATCGCCTGCTCGGCGCTAAAGCGTCAGTATCGTGAAACTCTCAACGCAGCAGGCCAGGTGGTTTATATCTTTCTGAAAGGCAGCTTTGAGCTTATCTCAGCTCGCATGCACCAGCGTACCGGACACTTTATGCCAGAAGCGCTTCTGGAGAGCCAGTTTGCAGCCCTGGATGATCCGCAAAACGAACCTCATGTGCTGACTGTCAGCATAGATGCAACACCTGGGTTTATTGCAGACAATGCAATCAAACTGCTCGCACGTGGCCAGTATCTACACCACTACACATCATAGAGATCAATCATCATGAGCCACACCCTTGTGCTTATGGGCCCCCTGCTCCCGTCCGTCATGCAAACGCTGGAAAACACCTACACAGTGCATCGCTATTGGGAATCAGCCGACCCTGATGGCTTGCTGGCCAGCGTTGCCAGCGATTGCGTTGGCGTTGTCACCGATG
This sequence comes from uncultured Granulosicoccaceae bacterium, assembly GCA_964352535.1. Lineage (GTDB taxonomy): Bacteria > Pseudomonadota > Gammaproteobacteria > Granulosicoccales > Granulosicoccaceae > Granulosicoccus. The sequence goes on from CAYGSW010000376.1 coordinate 3,396, forward strand.
GCGGCCGTGGTGTTGAATCTGCGGTATTGTCGCAATTGCCAAACGTTGCAATTGTTGCCGTATTTGGTGTCGGCGTTGATGCTGTGGATCGGGGCTATTGCAAGGAGCATGGAATCGCCGTCTCCAACACGCCGGATGTACTGAGTGATGACGTTGCCGATATGGCCATCGCACTTGCCTTGGCTGTTTCACGCCAGCTCATCACTGGAGACCAATACGCAAGAGCAGGACGCTGGGTCAAGGAAGGCGCCATGCCACTGACCCGACGTGTCATGGGCAAGCGCGCCGGTATCTTCGGCATGGGCAGCATAGGCAATGCACTGGCCAAACGTCTGTCAGGATTTGATATGCCGATAAGTTACTGCAATCGCAGTCAGCGCAAGGATTCACCGCATGCTTTCGTGGCCTCCTTGACAGAGCTTGCTCACGCCGTCGACTATCTGTTTGTTACCGCATCGGCCACACCGGATTCCGTAGGGGCTGTGAATGCACAGGTTCTGGATGCTTTGGGAGTCGATGGGTATCTTGTGAATGTATCGCGCGGCACGATTATCGATGAACCCGTGCTTGTAAAGTACTTGCAAGAAGGCAAGATTGCCGGGGCAGGACTTGATGTATTCGCAGCAGAACCTGCCATACCCGAGGCGTTGTATGCGCTTGACAATGTTGTCTTGCAGCCACACAACGCCAGCGGTACATGGGAGACCCGTGAAGCCATGGGGAAACTGGTGCTGGACAATCTGGCAGCTCACTTTGCCGGCCAGACACTGTTAACACCGGTCGATTAAATCGATTCACTTATCCAACCTACATCGAACGCCAGGAGAACACCATTGAGTGAAGCTGCAGACATAGCGGTAATCGGTCTTGCCGTCATGGGACAGAATCTGATTCTGAACATGAACGATCACGGCTTTAAAGTCATTGCCTTCAACCGTAGCGTGGCAAAAACCGATGAATTTCTGGCAGGCGCTGCCAAAGACACGCTGATACGCGGCGCACAAACACTCGAAGAGTTGTGTGCAGGTCTGTCCTCACCGCGTAAAATCATGCTCATGGTGAAAGCCGGATCTGCCATTGATGCGGTCATCGACCAGCTGCTGCCGTTGCTGGACAAAGGCGACATCATTATCGATGGCGGCAATTCCAACTTTGACGACTCCGAACGTCGCGCCGGGAAGCTTGCCAGTCAAGGGTTTCTTTTTGTCGGCAGCGGTGTGTCTGGTGGTGAAGAGGGTGCCCGACATGGACCTTCGTTAATGCCTGGTGGTAATAAAGCCGCATGGCCAGCAATAAAAGACATATTCCAATCAATTTCTGCACAGGTAGATGGTGAGCCTTGCTGTGACTGGGTAGGAAATGATGGGGCAGGGCATTATGTAAAGATGGTTCATAACGGCATTGAATATGGTGATATGCAACTAATCTGCGAAGCTTATCAAATGATGCGCGAGGGCATGGGC
>CAYGSW010000377.1:0-4837 GCA_964352535.1 uncultured Granulosicoccaceae bacterium
GGTGCAGGCATAGCGCCTGTCATCATGGCAACGGCATCGGACATCGAATAATCCTTCGGATTAATCACACACAAGCGCTTACCCAGCCGATGGATATGAATGCGATCAGCTATTTCGAAGACATGCGGCATGTTGTGTGAAATAAGCACGATAGGCAGACCCCGATCCCGAACTTCTTTGATCATCTCAAGTACACGCCTTGATTCTTTTACACCCAGTGCTGCCGTGGGCTCATCCAAAATCACAACTTTCGAACCGAATGCGACAGCGCGTGCTACCGCCACGCCCTGGCGTTGACCACCGGAGAGCGTTTCGACGGCTTGTGAGATGTTTTGGATGGTCATCAGACCTAGCTCACTGAGTTTCTCGCGGGCAACTTTCTCCATGGCAGGTCGATCCAGAGCCCGCAACCACTTGCCCATAAATCCGGGACGTCGAATTTCCCGACCGAGGAACATATTGTCACCAATAGACAAGGCCGGAGACAGCGCAAGATTCTGGTAAACCGTTTCGATACCTGCACTGCGAGCTTCCATTGGCGAACGAAATAGCGCCTTCTTTCCATCAAGTTCCATGTGACCACTGTCAGGTACCACAGCGCCAGATATCGCTTTAACCATGGTCGACTTCCCTGCCCCGTTATCACCGATAACCGCAAGGATTTCACCAGCACGTAATTCGAAATCGGCATGATCCAGTGCGACCACGCGACCATAGCGTTTCACAAGCCCGGTGGCTTTTATCACAATCTCTGGATCAGCCGACACAGTAGAGTCTGATGCGTGTTGAGTAGCTGGTTGGCTCATGCTGAAACTCTCCTGATCCATTGGTCGATACCGACCGCCAAAATAATAAGACAACCAATCGCAAAGCGTTGCCAGATGACATCCACTCCCGCTATTTTCAACCCAGAGGCGAACACACCAACAATTAGCGCCCCAAACAGTGCACCCAGAATGGAACCTCGGCCACCGAACAACGAGGTACCACCAATAACCACGGCAGTTATAGAATCCAGATTGGCATCATAGAAGCTTTGTGGACTCACAGAGCCAACTCGACCTATCGATACCCAGGCGGCAATTCCGGCAATAAGTCCTGCCACCCCGTACACTGATAACAGCAGTCGATCTGTATTGATACCACTGAGTTCAGCGGCTTCCTTGTCATCGCCTACCGCGTAGACATGACGACCCCATGCCGTGTTGTTCAACACGTACCACAGCACAACGAAGACGGCGATCATCAGGAACGAGCCATACGTAAACACCGCTCCTCCAATCGATACTCGCTCGCCAAAAAACTTAAGTGATGCCGCTGTAGCATCGATATCTTGACTGCGAATGGACTGTGAACCGGAATACCAGATCACCAGAGCGAAGAAGATGTTCCAGGTACCCAGCGTGACGATGAAAGGAGGTAATCTGAGTCTGGTAACCAATAGTCCGTTAACTAGGCCACACACCGTACCAACAACGAATCCCAAGGGAAGCGCAATGAAACTAGGGACGCCCAGAATGACAGCGAACTTACCGGCTACCACAGACGCCAGTACCATGATCGCAGCAATCGACAGATCGATACCGGCCGTCAGTACAATCAGCGTTTGAGCACAGGCCAGGAAACCAATGATAGTGACTTGCTGGATGATAAGCGAGAGATTGAACGCCGTAAAAAATCGATCACCAGCGACAATACGAAACGCTATGATGCTGACGATCAGAATAATTACCGGCACCATCGCAGGATTACCGTGAAGGAAGTGCTGAATTCGCTGCAAAAGCGTTTTCTTGTCCTCGTCAAACTCAGCCACAGCATCTGTGGTTGAGTCTATCAGGCCAGATTCAGCATCCGAAGATGACTGAGTTGGTGTGCTCATCGTAGCGATACCTCGCTTGATTGTATTATCAGAAGTACCGGGGTAAAGACACCCCGATACAGGTTGCATTCACTATCAGCGGTGATTAACCCTTAACCCCAGCAGCGATCTGCGCCTTCTTTTGTATCAATGGATTCGACGCCATCTACTGGCTTGTCAGTCACCAGAGAAACACCAGTGTTAAAGAATTCAAGCCCGGGAGTTGGTTCTGGCTTTACACCGCTATCCGCCCACGCCTTGATAGCTTCTATGCCCATTGAAGCCATCAAAAGCGGGTACTGCTGAGAGGTAGCGCCAATGACGCCATCAGCCACATTCGCAACACCAGGACAACCACCGTCAACAGAGACGATAAGTACATCGTTCTCTCGCCCAAAGGCTTTCAAGGCTTCATAAGCGCCTGCAGCAGCCGGCTCGTTAATGGTGTAAACCACATTGATACCAGGGTCCTTCTGCATCAGGTTTTCCATGGCAGTACGTCCGCCTTCCTCATTGCCAGAAGTGATATCGTTACCGACGATACGCGGGTCAGTTTCGTCACCCCATTTATTTGGATCGTTCAGTTCAATACCAAAACCTTGCAAAAAACCCTGGTCGCGCAAGACGCCAACCGACGGTTGACTGGCAGCCAGATCCAACATGGCGATCTTCGCATCAGCGGCCGCATCACCCAGCTGTCCAGCGGCCCACTGACCGATCAGTTCACCGGCTTTGAAATTATCTGTGGCAAACGTTGCATCCGCCGCATCGATGGGCTCCAGCGGCGTATCGAGTGCGATAACCAGCAATCCCGCCTCTTTGGCCTGCTCTACGACAGGCACGATGGCTGCTGTGTCTGAGGCGGTCAACAGGATGCCTTTTGCACCTGATGCGATGCAGGTTTCTATCGCTTGAACCTGTGTCTCATGGTCACCATCGACCTTACCAGCGTAGGTGGATAGCTGAATACCGAGCTCTTCGGCTTTGGCAGTAGCACCCTCTTTCATTTTGACGAAAAAAGGATTGATATCCGTCTTGGTGATCAGGCAGGCACTAATGTCTTCAGCGGCTACCGAGAAGCTAGTACTGGTGCTGGCCAGTGCCACAGCGGCTGCCAGAACAGGTGTAAATTTATGCATTTCTATTTCCTCTTACAGGTGGATACAACAGGTATTGGGACAGCTTGTTCGCCATATCAGCTCGCTCGCCTGCGTATAGAAAAACGCATCTGAGTACATTTGTCAATAGATAAATATAATTGATTTATTAATTAATTTGGCGTAGCGTCGACCTATGAGCAATCCAACTGAAGAAATTCAAAGCGTTAGCCCCGAAAATGCGGACATACCGAAAGATTCAGCCTCCGCTGGCGGAGGGTCAAATTTATCCCGTGTCCGTGCACACAATGAGCGCTTGGTCCTGTCACTCATTCGAGAAGAACCATTGCCACGGGCCGAAATTGCCAGGCGTACCGGTTTGTCAGCTCAAACGATCACACTGATAACACGGGCCTTGAGTAAGGAGGGGCTGATAGACGCCGGTAGACCGGTCAGAGGAAAGGTTGGGCAGCCTTCAGTGCCACTCATGCTCAAAGCCGATGGTGCGTATTTCATGGGCCTGAAAGTTGGACGTCGAAGCGCTGAACTGATCACGATGAACTTCGTAGGCGATGTTGTACTCCGAAGTCAGGAACAATACCCCTACCCTACTCCGGAGTGCATCATACAGTTCCTACGAAGAGAGCTACCGATGGTCGCCACCGAATTAGGTGACAAGGCAACGCGTCGTCTGCACGGTCTAGGTGTAGCGATGCCCTATGAAATTTGGGACTGGAGTGAAAAATTGGGCGCACCGAAGCAGGTGATGGAGCAATGGCGTGACTTTGATTTTCAGAAGGCAATATCGAGCTTCACAGCTATTTCCGTATTCGTGGAAAACGATGCCACTGCCGCGTGTGGCGCTGAGCTGACTTTCGGTCATGGAAGGTATCATTCGGAATTTGCTTACTTTTTTATCGGTTTTTTTATTGGGGGCGGACTTGTATTTAATGGTTCGGTCTACCGCGGACGAACAGGCAACGCTGGTGCGTTTGGTTCTCTTCCCGTCGTTGACGAGCATGGCCTCAATGGCCTCTCACAGCTGATCGACACGTCATCGATTCACTTGTTCGAATCTGAAGTGTTGGCGGGTAACACTTTAGGATCAGAATACCTGGTTCACGATTCCAAGATCTGGTCATCAGAAAGTGAGTCTTTGGAGATCTGGTTAGACAAGCTAACAGGTTCACTGGCCATGGCTATTGTCTCGATCAATAGCGTGGTCGATGTTGGTGTCATCATCATTGATGGCGGTTTTCCAGCTGCGATACGCGAACGTATTGTTATCAACACACGAGCGGCGCTCGAAGCATTTGAGGCTAAAGGAGTCCATCTTCCTGAAGTCATTGTGGGCAAGGTGGGGCCAGAAGCAAGGGCATTGGGTGCTGCTCGACTACCACTCTTCGCACGTTTTCTGCTTGATGAAAGCGTGCTAACAAAAAGCACGCGATAGTAAAACCGGAAACATTGCTTACAAAGTGATTACCGGCCAATTATCTCTAATGTGTTCATGAACTAATCGTCACTGAACGGAAATCTGAACCCGCTTATGCTCTGCAAGCTAAGGTTCATCCACCAGAACACTGTTTGATTCAGGCTGCGTGTTACGACGTCGACGCTGAGATTAAGGACATTCTCAATTGATTACTTAGCTCTGTTTCGCCGATAGCAGTCCTTGGGCATCACCATGCCTCCCCGGTGTCACCTTCGAGCAGTACGAGACCTTACTTAATCGTGTTCAGGCGCATCCTCCCGCGTAAAGACAATGTTCTGGCTTGCCAGTCGTTACGAATACTGGAAACGAAAGCCATATCGAATTGAAAGCTTTACCAGACGCTTATCCAATGTCCATAGTTGACACCTTGTAGTAAGTAAGCACGAC
>CAYGSW010000378.1:0-4806 GCA_964352535.1 uncultured Granulosicoccaceae bacterium
AGATTTTGAGTCAGATTTTCGTGTCAATTGAGGTGAATAGTTGTTCTATTCGCCGTTGTTACGCGGAAAGCTGGCCAAAATATCGCGCCGTCGGCCGATCAGCTTATTCTCGGACAGCCTCCTAGGAGGCTGTCAAACCGAAAAATTAGAGGCGATAAACGCGAGATGCGTTGTCGTGCCAGAACGCCTGTTGAAGTGTTGCATCCAGGCTATCCAGATTCTCGGCGATCAAATCGATAACCTCGTCATACGTTCCCATCAGTTTGTCGACGGGAAAGTTACTGCCAAACATGACGCGTGATGACCCAAAGTGTTCAAACACTTGCGAAATAACCGGCTGAACCGACCTCGCCGAGCGCGTCACATCAAACATCCCGAAACCGCACAACTTGATACTCACCTGCTCGAGAGAGGCCAGCGCTTTGAGTCCCTCATTCAGTGACGCAAGTCCCGCAGGTGATTGATCATGAGGCGAGCCAGCATGATCAACAATGACAGGCACTTTGGGGAATCGGGATAGAAATTCTGCGGCCTCAGCCATCTGCTCCGGGTACAACTGCAAATCGAAACTCAGACCGTACTCATCGAGTAGCTGGAAGTTATCCCGCCATGCAGGATCGCGCAGATAATGCACCGGCGCAAAGCACAGAGAAGGATTGTCATCCAGTCGCGACAGAATCTGGCGCACACCTCTGAAAGCAGCATGCTGGCACTGAGCTTCAAGAGTTTGCACAGCCCCTGAGGATGCCAGATCAACCAATCCGACTATAGCGTGCCGAAGCCCCGTGTGGTCAAACACGTTTTGTACCCAGGCCGTTTCTGCAACCGGATCAGCAATGGCACCATCCACCTGTAGATAAACAGACCCTGCCATCTGGTGACGGCTTTCACTGGCAAATTCTGACCATTCATAATTACGCTGTATGGGCGTTGGGTCGCCAAACGGCTTCATGGCACCGATGTCGCGCAACCAGCGATAACCCAAATCCGGATCATTCGACTCGGGAATCCACAGATGATGATGTGCATCGATAAAACGGATCGGGTTAGTCACGTTGAAGAATCTCTATGGAACGACGCAAGAGCATTGCGTGTGGACTGTGCTGAGTATGGGTGACATTTCTACCCAGCCCTAACTACCGCGGTATGTGGAGTAACCGAAAGGATTGAGTAGCAAGGGCACGTGATAGTGCTGCCCGTCACCAGCGATTTCGAACACTACATCTACATAAGGATAGAAACACTTCTGATTCAGCGCTTTATAGTAGTCAGACAGATAAAACGTCAATTTGTAGATTCCGGCAGCCAGTGCTTCCACCTCGCCGGTGAAATCAGCCACTCGTCCATCGGCGTCGGTGTCTCCAGAGCCAAGCATCAACCAGTCATCATCCTGTTGTTGCATCAGAGTGATCAGAACAGATGCCGCTGGGGCACCTTGCGACGTATCAAGGATGTGTGAAGTAATTTGTGTCATGGGTGAGCTGTTTGGGCGGCGTAGATGCGTGCGCACAGTGTACTATCGCAAACGCACAACAGATATCAGAATTACTTCGGAGCACCGCCGTGTCGATTTTTGAACAAGCATTGAACCCGTGTGAGGCCAATCGGCAAGTCCTGTCACCCGTCAGTTTTTTGCGCAGAGCTGCAGCTGTACGACCTCAGCAAACCGCTATAGTGCATGGCAACAGGCGCTACACCTACGCCCAGTTCTGGCAACGCAGCCAACAACTGGGTGCCGCTCTGACAAGTCGAGGTGTGGGGGCCGGTGATTGCGTTGCCATCATGGCAGCCAACACGCCCGAGATGCTGGAAGCCCACAACGGTGTGCCTCTGATTGGCGCCGTGCTGAACTCACTGAACATTCGCCTGGACGCTGCCACACTCGCCTTCATTCTCGAGCATGGTGAGGCCAAGGTGCTTATCACCGACCGCGAATTTTCACCCACGATCAAGGAAGCACTGGCCATACTAGACCGCTCTATCCTCGTTATTGATATTGATGATGAGCTGGCAGAATCCGGAGAGCTGCTGGGTGAGACCGACTACGAGTCATTTCTTGCATCAGCCAATGCCGACGATGCACCGGATGCAGTGGATGATGAATGGCAAGCCATCTCACTGCTGTACACCTCAGGTACCACGGGCAACCCCAAGGGTTGTGTCTACCATCACCGCGGGGCCTACCTGAATGCCATCGGTAACATGACCACGATGGGTGTTACCTACCAGTCACGTTATCTGTGGACCCTACCCATGTTCCACTGTGATGGCTGGACGTTTACCTGGGCAGTTACCGCCGCTATGGGCACGCACGTGTGTTTGCGCAAAGTAGATCCTGCGCTTATCTTCAACTTGATAGAACAGGAAGATGTGACTCACATGTGTGGCGCTCCGATTGTGCTTAACATGCTTGCACATGCACCCGCGCAAGTACAAAAGCGTGCAAACCGCAATGTTGAAATTGCCACGGGTGGAGCGGCCCCTCCTTCATCGGTTATCGAATCCATGGAAGCTATCGGGTTCAATGTTACCCACTTATATGGACTCACTGAAACCTATGGTCCGGCTACCGTTTGCATCCCACAGGACGACTGGCAAGATCTTGAGCTACAACAGCGCTCCGCTCGAATGGCAAGACAGGGAGTTCACTATGTCACCCTGGAGGATGCAGCCATCATCAATGCCAACACCATGGAACACGTTCCTGCCGATGGAAAAACGATTGGAGAGTTAATGATCCGTGGCAATACGGTCATGAAAGGCTATCTGAAAAACACGCAGGCCACAGCAGATGCGTTTGCCGGTGGCTGGTTTCACACAGGTGATTTGGGTGTTCTACATCCTGACGGCTATGTCGAGATCAAGGACCGGGCCAAAGACATCATTATCAGCGGTGGTGAAAACGTCTCCACACTGGAAGTAGAAGAGGTACTGTACCGACATCCGGCCATTCTCGAAGCAGCAGTTGTTGCCAAGCCCGATGAAATCTGGGGAGAAACGCCCTGTGCGTTTGTTACCTTGCACAAGACTGATGGCGCAACAGAGCAGGAAATTATCGACTATTGTCGCAAGCACATGGCCCGGTTCAAGGTGCCAAAGCAGGTCGTGTTCGGGCCGCTTCCCAAAACGTCAACAGGAAAGATCCAGAAGTTTGCGCTACGCGATCTGGCCGCCGCTGATCAAGTGTAGTGGAACATACAAAACGATCATTCAGCGAATCGCCATGCTGTCATCCGCTAGGCGCTCGTTTGAAACGGTATCGGGTATACCGTGAGAGCGAGCAACTTTGCTGCTGGCAGCATGGCGGTTCGCCCGTAGGGAGTCATTCACTAAACCGGCACGACTGCGCTCACACCACCATCAATGGGCAAAATCTGTCCCGTAATATGTTTACCTGCTGCACTGGCAAATAGCACAACTGCTCCTTTGAGATCATCATCATCCCCAAGTCGTTGCAGCGGCACCTTGGATGTCATGTTGTCCTCACCCAACGCATCAATCAGACCGTGCGTCATTTTGCTTGGGAAAAACCCCGGGGCAATGGCATTCACATTGATACCGTATCGGCCCCACTCAGCTGCCAGTGTTCGCGTGAAATTAACGATAGCGCCTTTGCTGGTGCCGTAAGCGATTAGTCTGGCTTCGGTTGAGCCAGCCAGCCCTGCGATGGATGCCACATTGATAATACGACCCTGACGCCGTTCGATCATGCAGGCATTGGCGATTGCCTGACTCATCAGAAATACACTGCGTACATTAAGACCCATGATCTTGTCCCACGCTTCAAGTGAGTGCTCTTCAGCAGGCATCGCCCATGTTGCGCCCGCATTATTGACCAGAACGTCTATATGCCCGAAGGCGCTCATCGCCGTGTCGCAGACGCGGTGAATCTCCGCCGGTTGACTGACATCGGCCGCCACCCATTGCACATCAATGCCGCTACTGGTTAACTGCGCCGCAGCACCTTCCAGCTCCTCGGGCTTACGTGACGTAATCATGATCCTGGCTCCCGCCTCGCCCAGACTCTCAGCTATCTGAAAGCCTAACCCACGCGAACCGCCCGTGACCAAAGCGGTCTTTCCGGATAAATCAAAAAGCGTTGTAACAGGCGTACTCATGATATGTGGTTCCTTGGCGGGTCTCTGAGCATAGCAGTCAGCGGCTTGGTTGAATATCAGTGGCTTTAGGCGGTAATCTGAACCTCATCGCCAAGCAAAGAGAGAACCGTTATGCACCCAAGCATTCTCACTAAACACGCCATTAATAACAGCGTAGGTCTGGCAAAGACACATTTTCTGAATCCTAACGCCCAGCGTATCAACAAATCACTTGGGGACATGACAGGTCTTACCGGTTTTGGCATTCACCTGATCGAAGTGCAACCGGGTAAGGAGTCTACCGAATTTCATATGCACTACTTTGAGGATGAATGCACTTACATACTCGAAGGTGAAGGGGTTGTGACCATTGGCGAGCATACCGAAGCTGTGCACGCGGGGGATTTTATTGCTTATCCCAAGGGCGGTGAAGCACATACCATGGTCAACACGGGAACCGAGGTGTTGAGGTGTCTGGTGGTTGGCGAACGATTGGCGCACGATGTCGGCGATTACCCACGGCTTGGCAAAAGAATTTTTCGCAATCAGGGACAACCGTGGAATCTTGTGGATATCGAATCTATTGATGAACCCGTGGCGGGTACAAAAATTCAACCAGCAGATGACATTTAGTGGGGACTAATAGTGGGTCGTACTACACTAGTAGTCCGTCAACCCGAAATATTAGGATTCAGAGTTCACCAGCCGC
>CAYGSW010000379.1:0-4799 GCA_964352535.1 uncultured Granulosicoccaceae bacterium
GACTAAAAATCTCACACTCTCGCCTCGATCGTTATTCTCGGACAGCCTCCTAGGCTATCTATCATGCCTGATGTTGACGTTCACACCAGCTACAGCGGGCTCGAGGTTCGGCCGTCGTGTAGAATATCGACAGGGCGGAAGGCAATCCGGCTAGCGAGCAGGCTCGTGAGAATTGGTGGCCTTTTTCAATTTGGTTGCTAAATCCATCGTTATCTCTGACAACACTTGCACATAGGAGCTTGTAGACTTGAATGAGTTAAATTCTCCATCATCCAACCAACGGTGGTCTAGCTTCGTTCGAGCGCTTGGCATGCGAGCTGAGGATGCTGTCGACTTGGTACGTAAGCGATTCTTCGAACCGATTACGACCGGCAGACCAATGAAAATTATTTCATTTCACGGAATGGGAAATGATACGTGCTGCCGTGTTCTTGGGCGAGTTTTGGAGTACAAGCGAGAGCCAGATCATGATGGTGATTCTCTGTGGCGTAATCTTCAGGATAGTTATCGTCGATTTGAGACTGATGAGATCCCTTTTGTATCTGTCTGCGTGGAGATTGCTGGTGAAAAGCATCAGACAATGACCGATGAGGAAGGGTACTTCATGCTTGAATTTCCTGCTCCTGCAAATCGTCACCAGGATCAATTGCCGGTGTCGTTGTCTCTACCGGAGCATGCCGGGCAACATGAGCCAACCCTAGGTGCCGTCTACTTCCCTTCAGCACATGCTGAATTAGGCGTGATCAGTGATATTGATGACACTGTATTGATCACGCAAGCAACATCCATCATGAAGATGATGCGCCTGACCCTACTAGAGTCCAGTAGTAGTCGAATGCCCTTTGGAGGAGTTACCGCTTTTTTTACTGCATTGCATGCGCAGCGAAATCCCTTTTTTTATGTATCCAGTAGTCCGTGGAATTTGTTTGAGTTTCTCGATGATTTTTTAAAACTGAACGGGATTGTTCAAGGACCTTTGCTACTTCGAGACTATGGTATTGACAATACAAAGCTGGTTGCAGGACCACATAAAACACACAAACTTTCGCAAATTCGCTCAGTACTGGATTTTTATCCAAATTTGTGTTTCATCCTGATTGGAGACAGTGGTCAAAAAGATCCTGAAATCTATGCGCAGATTGTCAGAGAATATCCCAGTCGTATCCTGTCGATTTACATTCGTGATGTTGGTAACAAAGGGCGCGATCGGAAAGTTCAGGAGCTGGCAAGGCAACTTCAGGCTCATTCCGTTGACATGCTGCTGGTGCCGGACACTTTGGCTGCAGCACATCACGCAGCGAACAATGGTTACATGGCAAAGACCGCGCTTGACAGCGTTGCAGGGGCGTTGCATCAAGAAAAATCCAGGCTGCAAATTAATCCGTGAGCAAACAGCCTTTGTTAGAACACGCTAACCGTCAATGGACTGATTCGCGGCGCCATTTTGCCCAGCGATTCGAATCCATTGCAAAACAGTGGAATATAACGACAGACGGAATGCTATTTGTGGACGATGCGCCATCATTAGTGCCTCCTGATTCAGCGGGGAAGATGACATCACGTATAGCAGGTGGCTCGGATACTCATCGTACCCGTTCAACAGCAACTAGCGTTCGCAGCGTATCGCACAGTCCAAACTTGATAGTACCGGGTCTTCTTGGCAGTTCTCTACGCAATCTAGTAGCCCCATTGATGTGCGCCCGTACCCAGCTGAACTGCTTGGGATATGATATCGAAATAGCATGGGTTAATGGTCGCTCAGGTTGTTCACGCAACGCGCAGTCGCTGCGCGAGCAAGTTTTGCGCGCAGCCGACCGGCACGGGGCAGCTGTGAACGTCATTGGCTACTCCAAGGGGTGTGCTGATTGCTTACACATGCTCGGTGAGTACACAGACACACAGCCCGCTGTTCGGGCGTTGGTGAGTTTAGCCGGAGTTGTCTATGGTACTCCTCTTGCCAAGGATCCATCGTGGGCGCTAAGGAAATTGTTGCAGTACGCACCATTGCCAGGAACGCCTTTTGGGGACGGTCAGGCTATAGTCGATCTGTCGTACACAGTTCGCCGACAGTGGCTTGAGGATCATCCACTCCCGCCGACCCTCTACCGCGCCACTATTGCAGCCGCACCGAGCCCTGCACGTGTTTCCCGAGTACTTAAAAGGTCGTACAGAACACTGGCAACGTTGAATCCTGCCAACGATAGTCAGGTTATCGATGTGGATACGATTCTTCCCGACGGCGATCTGCTGGCGATTGTCAATGCCGATCATTGGGCCGTTGCGTTGCCAGTCAAAGAGCGTTTGCCACTGATTGCCAGACTGCTTGTGAATCAGAATTCTTTCCCACGCAATGTGCTACTACACGCTCTGATTGATCATCTGTGTGAGGTAGTACAACATCCAGATACGGCTAGCGGACACACTTGATTTTAAAGAGTGTGTGCGCTGAATCCTAGTATATCGGGTTGACGGACTACTCGGGAGGCTGTCCGAGAATAACGATCGAGGCGAGGGTGTGAGATTTCGAATCAGATTTTCGGGTCAATTGAGGTGAATAGTTGTTCAATTCGCCGTTGTTACGCGGAAGGCTGACTGGAAGCAGCGCCGCCAAAATATCGCGCCGTCGGCCGATCAGCTTATTCTCGGACAAGCTCCTAGGAGGCTGTTGGTCATCACTGCCAACAGTATTGTCTTGGGATTGCTGATTCTTAGCTTGTTTAGCTTTAAATTGCTTACTACTTTGTATTGCAAACCAAATTTAAAAAGATACTTTACGCCTGGTCGCAATCAGTGTTCCATGGTCTGTGCAAGCAACAACCCAAGGTTCTCAAATGGCGACTATGACGACCCAGCAACTATCTGACTACGAACACGACGGTTTTATCGCCGTAGAGAATGCGGTACCACCTTATATGTTGACTCGATTGCAGGGCGTCACGCTGGATCTTATCGAGCTGTCGCGTCATGTGACCCAATACGATGCTGTATATGATCTGGACAAGAGCCACGACACCCACAGCATCCGTTCGAGAAGAAAGGCAGAAAAGTTTCTTGAACTATTCTGCTGCCATCAACGTCGCGTAGTACGATGTCGCGCACCACCTCACTGTCTCCTGTGCAGTGCTGATAACTGTAAGATCCCCCGAAGCGAGTTATGTTCTCTTTTTTCGAAAATCTCATCGATCCTTTCAAGCCGGTTAATGCAGAGCGTCCACCGGGTGATTCGGTTGTTCGCTTTATCTTGTACTTCGCAGCTCAAGCACCATGGGTGTTTCTTGCATTGCTGATATTCGGTGGGTTACAGGCCTGGATAGAGATTTCCCTGTTTGGTTTTATTGGCACGATGGTGGACATGCTGGACGGTGCCAGCGTTGATAGCGTATTTGCTGAAAACTGGCCAACACTTGCATGGATGGCTGTCTTTGTCGGCCTGATACGGGTACTCATAATGGTGCTGGGCATACTGCTGATTGAGCAGACCATTGGGCCGTCCGTGTTCAACCTGATAAGGTGGCAGTCGCATAAGAATGTCGTGCGTCAAAGCCTTACCTATTTTCAGAACGATTTTGCAGGGCGAATTGCCACGAAGGTCATGCAGGCGGGGCAGGCGGTGTCAGATTTCATGACCACGCTACTGGATACCGTCTGGCTCATAGTGCTCTATGCAATCAGCACACTGATCCTGTTTTTTGATCTTGATTATCGGCTAACGTTGTTTCTCCTTTTTTGGTTGTGTATTTATGTTTTCATTCTCGTCAGGTATGTGCCATCGGTCCGCGACAATGCGCGACAGGTGGCCAATGCAAAATCCATACTCACGGGCCGACTGGTGGATAGTTATTCCAATATCAATCTGGTAAAGATTGATAGTCTGCCTGCTCGCGAGGATGAATTTGTTGCCGATGGCCTGCGTGGCCTGATCGACGAGGCGCGGCAGTTCGGTCGCACAATCTCGCTGCTAAGAATCTCGGTCGTCATTAATAACTCCTTCATGTTGATCGGAGTTGGCTATCTTGCGCTGGCACAATGGCAGCGGGGCGAAATAACGGTGGGTGAGGTGGCCTTTGCCATGGGCCTGGTACTTCGTCTTAACCTGCTTGCCAACCGCTTTCTTGGACAGGTAAATGGCTTGTTCAGAAATTTTGGTCAGGCACAGGATTCCATGAACAGTGTTGCACAACCAGTGGATTTGACTGACAAGCCTGATGCTAAAACACTGCGTGTTAAAGAAGGCCAGATCTCGTTCAAGAACATCAGCTTCAACTACGCCCGTGTCGCTGCAAGTGTCGCTTCAAATGGCAGTAAGGCAAATGACAGATCAACCACCGGTAAATCAGTAGCCACTCCAGCTGTGATCATCGACAAGCTTTCGCTGACGATATCACCCGGTGAAAAAATTGGACTGGTGGGGCCCTCTGGCGCAGGTAAGTCTACGCTGGTCAACTTGCTATTGCGACTCTATGATCTTGATGCAGGTGTTATAGAAATAGACGGGCAGTCGACAGCAACTGTTACGCAGGGCTCATTGCGCTCAGCCATCGGGATGGTGACACAGGATACCTCGCTGTTGCATCGCTCTATCCGCGACAATATTGCCTATGCACGCCCCGATGCAAGCGATGAACAGATTATTGCCGCCGCAACCAAGGCACGTGCGATTGATTTTCTGCATGATCTGCAGGATGGTAAAGGGAGAACGGGGCTGGACGCCTACGTCGGCGAACGTGGTGTCAAACTCTCTGGTGGTCAGCGTCAACGAATCGCAATTGCCAGGGTGCTGTTGAAAGATGCCCCGATTC
>CAYGSW010000380.1:0-4780 GCA_964352535.1 uncultured Granulosicoccaceae bacterium
GCCCTTTCTTTAGTACTGTGGTTGTTTTTCCAATCTGCACCTGCACCTGCACAGCTATACGATAACGTGGTGATTGACCGTGAATCAGCACCCCAATGTTGAAGCCAAGCGATTATCTCTTTCTTTTCAAAAAATTATGCCGATATGACGCTATAGTCAATTTCCCAAGCATCCTTCACGGCGACGATTTTGCACACTGACCCTTCTGAATTCGCCGCACTTGGCCTCATACCAGCGCTACTTGATGCGATTGTCGACACAGGCTACACAACACCAACGCCTATACAAATCAAGGCTATCCCATTGATACTGGACGGTCGAGACCTTCTGGCTGCAGCTCAAACGGGGACTGGGAAAACGGCAGGATTCACCTTGCCACTACTGCAGCAACTCACTGAATCCGCCAAGGGAAGGCCCAAACCCGGACAACCACGTTGCCTCGTTTTAACACCGACACGCGAGCTGACAGCACAGGTTGCAGAATCCATTAAAACCTATGGCAAATACCTGCCGCTGAAGTGCCAAGTGGTTGTTGGCGGTGTGAACATCAACCCGCAGCGCATGGCGATGCGTAAGCCTGTGGACATTCTGATTGCCACACCAGGTCGACTGCTCGACCTCACAGGACAGAATATCGTTCGGTTGGCTGATGTGGACATCCTGGTTCTTGATGAGGCTGATCGTATGCTCGACATGGGCTTTGTTCATGACATCAGGAAAATACTAAGACTATTGCCGAACCGAAGGCAGTCACTGTTGTTTTCAGCAACCTTCTCCAGCGATATCAGAGAGCTTGCCCACTCGCTCCTGAACAAACCTTGCGAGGTTTGCGCAACGCCCCACGACACAACAATCGAACTTGTAGAACAAGTAGCACATCTGGTCGACAAGAGTCGAAAACGGGCTTTACTGGCAAAATTAATCGAGGAAAAGAATGGTGCTCAGGTGTTGGTATTTACAAAAACCAAGCACGGCGCGGATCGCCTGGTCGAAAAGCTACGCAAGAGTGCCATTAAATCACTGGCTATTCATGGCGATAAAAGCCAGGGAGCCCGTACAAATGCGCTGGCCAAATTCAAGAACGGTTCGATACAGGTACTGATTGCAACCGACCTTGCCGCTCGCGGCATCGATGTTAAAAATCTCCCTGTCGTGGTAAATTATGAAATACCGCACGTATCAGAACACTACGTACATCGCATCGGCAGAACTGGCCGTGCAGGTTACCGTGGACAGGCAATATCATTAGTCAATATTGATGAGATGAAGCTACTGAAGGACATCGAAAAGCTCATGGGTAAAACCATACCGATCGTTGAGGTGGAGGGGCATACGGGCCACACAGAAGCTCCAGGCTCAACAATTGTCGAGCAAAAGCCTCGGCCAGCGAGGCGCAAGCGTAGGAATGACACTTAAAGGATTGGCCAGTTTTACGATTTCGATAACTGCAACGGCTGCGGACGATAAGGAGCAATCCCGTTTGGCTGTGATGGGCTGATCATTCCGCTTTCTTGACACGAACAGACTGCCCTGCCACAACAGTACCGTTGAGTTGCTTCATTGCAACCTTGGCCTCACCCGCTTTAGGCATCTCAACAAACCCGAAGCCTTTGGAAGCTCCGGTTTTCTGATCCATGACCAATGAGCAGGACTGGACGCTGCCATGCGACTCGAACAAAGCTCGCAGCTCATCTTCACTGAAGTTCCTATCCAGATTACGAACAAGCAGTTTCATTTGAGTAGGCCGCCAAGGTGTGTTCTGCAGTGTAGCCGATATGGGTATTACACGCGGAGAAGGTGGTGGTGATAGCGATTAAGGCAATCGTTTTATGTATTGTCAGGCTCATCATCCTGATCTTTCTGTGACACGCCTGATTCTCCCACCGCTCCTCTGAAAACCGGTGCTACCGACGCTGTCAGAAACATGACAACACGATTTGCTTGGAAGTCCTGACAATCAAATCACTGAACATAGACTAATTTATGGTGCCTTTCAGCGACATGTCTGTGTAAATATCTCCACAGGGCTACTGGAGCCTGACGGGCTCCAGCACCGTACCGATACAAAAGACGAGGTAAGCTGCAAGATTACGAGAATTGAACTTATTCGAACTACCCACGGTCATAAGCCACTGATTTTTGATGATTTCGTTAACCATTTTGCGTGTCATAATGACGCTTTTGTTCCGATGCCATCTTTTGAAAGCTAAGAGCTTGTCCGAGAATAACAATCGAAGCGAAAGTGTGAGAGTTCGAGTTAGATTTTCGTGTCAATTGAGGTGAATAGTTGTTCTATTCGCCGTTGTTACACGGAGAGCTGGCTGGAGGCAGCCCCGCCAAAAAATCGCGCTCACAGGGGGCCGCCTTCGGCTCGATCAGCTTATTTTCGGACAGCCTCCGAGGGGAGTTCACTGGGATTAAATCAATGTACGGGGCTATCTCACTCTGCCTGATCGCAAATAATACGTAGTTTGGTAGTTGTCGCCAGCTAATTTGTAGAACGCAAATAGCCTGATTAGGCGTGCTCAGTCACGAGCTGCGTCTATAATCTTTGGCGACCGACAGGACCATCGTAGTCCTGGAGTTTTTTGAACTAATATCGGAAACGTAGAAGTAGATTTTGCTTGCTGTGAGCCCCCCCACAACACGGAATTGTTTGGATTGACGATAAAACTGATTTTATTCAATGTGCTGCCACAGCCACCGCATGTCGAGTGGCATCATCCATCCGGAGTATTGTTATGACGCAGGTTTTTTTGGTTCCATTGAGGTATCTAACCTTTGCACTATCGGCTGCCCTGTTGGTCGCTTGCAGTTCTGAACAGTCCGATGACGCTCAGACTGATGTTGTCACAGCGCCCACTGATGTTGTCACACCACCCGATGAAGGCGTGACGCCGCCGGACGAGAATGTAGACGAGCCGATAGAGCCGATAGAGCCGATAGAGCCGGTGGTTGTGCCAGATCCGCAAGTGTCCGCAACGTTTGAAAATAATTTTCAAGGTTGGCTTGATGCCCTGACAGGTGACGCCACAACTGTCGACTTCGAATCAGTCCCCTCTTTATCAAGAAGACTCATCGTCGGCAACGAATTCGCTGACAATGTGGGTAGTCCGGTATTTACCCAATTAGAAGGGGTGGGTATGTTCGTTGGAAATCCAAGCGGCGAAAACCAGATTATTTCACCCGTATCAGGAATCAACTCGTTTTTCATGGGCTGTGACCCTGTTTGTGAAGGTATCGTCAGGGTTGATTTTTCAGCGCCCATTAACGCGTTCGGAGCGTTCTTCGTAGACGTAGAGGCTGATTTCGCCACCACCGGGTTTTCGTTGAGTGATACGCTGTTACCTGAAGTTGCTTTCAGTAGCCAGCAAGGGCAGAACGCACAGTCACATCTTGGATTTACCAGTGACTTTCCTTTCAGCGCGGTTTACATTCACTTCTCGACAGGCCCAACTGACGATGGAGCGGCGATGGATGACATGTCTTATGTCGTCGTTGATGCCACTGCCGAAAACTAAGACAATGCACTCCTAACCTGTCGGACAAGGGGTGCAGCTTCTCCAGCATCAATCAGGCGTATACCTGGTTGCCAGACTTCCAAGTGTTTTACAGGTTGTGCGCATCAGTACACTGTCGCAACCTGGAAGTTTAGAAAAGCGCAAATCTGACACATCCCTGCCTTGCAGCATGTAACAACTGACGGTAAGCGGCTGGTCACTACATGATGTCTAGCTGCTTCCAATATTTGTACACACTTAGCCAATCTCCTGATAAAGCTCCTTATCCACCTTGAGATAGGCGACACCTTCATCCACCCGGACAACCACTTCTTCCACACCGGGAATTTCTGAAAGCTCTTTCAAGACACCCTCGGTGCGTTGTTGCTCACGAGCACTCAGCGCCCGTCTGTGAGTCATCATCTTGCGCGGCGGTTTGAATTTGATCAGCATGCCAGCCCACAGCACACACAATAACCCCATAGCTGTGTACAGACCCGTGGCACCAGCCATTCCATAGAGCCAGCCCGCGCCAGCCCCACCGACAAAGGCCCCCAGAAACTGACTACTGGAATAGATACCCATGGCACTGCCCTTGGCCGCTGCAGGTGCAAGTCGAGAGACCAGCGATGGCAAAAGCGCTTCCAATGTATTCAAGAAGCTGAAAAAGGCGGTAACCCCGATGAAAAGCAGTACAGCATTGGTTGGTAGATCCAGGTAGCCCGGGCCTGCAAACAGCAGCTGTGTAACACCCATGCCACCAATGCAGAATAGCAACACACCGCGCATAGCGCGTTTCTCACCATGAATGATCAACGGAATCATGACGCCGATGGAAAGGACAACCGCCGGTAGATAGATTAGCCATTGCCTGTCGATTGCCACTCCCGCGTCGCGTAGCCCCAGCGGTACAGCGAAGAATACGGCTGTAATGAGCAGATGCAGCATGAAGATACTGCCATCGAGGCGTAGCAGCTGCGGATTTCGAAGCAGCTTTTTCATGGTGTCAACATTGGCACCGGTGTCCGAGTTGTACTGGCAAAGCGCCGGATTGGGAACGATGGTGTGCAACAACACGATACCAATGAGCGCGGTAACCGCCGTCAACCAGAACAATCCATCAATGGAAAACCAACCGATAAGCAGCGGCCCCAGAACCAGTGACGCTACAAACGCAAGACCAATACTGGCTCCAAGACTCGCCATGACCTTGGTGCGTTGCTCGTCCCGAGTAAGATCAGCTGCCAGTGCCATCAGAGCAGCGGAGATTGCACCTGCGC
>CAYGSW010000381.1:0-4762 GCA_964352535.1 uncultured Granulosicoccaceae bacterium
CCCCCCCCCGCCCCCCCCCCCCCCCCCCCACCCCCCCGCCCCCCCCCCCCCCCCCCCCCCCCCCCCCCCCCCCCCCCCCCGCGCCCGCGGCCACTAGGTACGATCTGGCGAAAATTACCCAATGTTTACTGGAAATCAGGAATATGGGTTCGCTGATTTCGAGCCATCACGTGAACAACTGCTGGACGTGCTTGATATTGAATTGGTGAATTACGTTTAGATTTCGTCACTCAGGATAACCGACTAAGCTTCCATGCTCCATTCAAGCGCGTTAATAGTTCCTTGTGTCAGAGGTATCTATATCGCCCGTCAGGGTACTGGACTCAAATAGTGCGATTTAGAGTCACCAATATTCAGCACCATAAATTAAATTCTCAGGCAGCTCTCCCATTGATTGATCAATTATCACTTCAGCACTGTCGAGGATTCCTTCGAACAACAATTGTTCATCTGAATTTAAATAATACTTTGCTATCAAAGCTTCTTCAGAAAAATACTCATGCAAGAGTGACGAATAATGTATACAGATTCTCTCACTCACACGGGAGAGTATAACTTCCAAATGCACCCCTAGGCAACCGACTGCATTTACACAGGTGTACTTGCCCACTGCAGACCGCGAAATATGCTCGGGATAATCCCAATACAACACAGATTTTCCAGACTCTAAGGTATGCTGGCTGAATGGTGAAGCTATGTCTACTTGCATCTTTTCGAACTGCTCTACCAATCTAGTTCTATTGAACACAGAGAATTCATATTCTTCCTTACCTCCATTGCGATAGCGAAGATCACCCACAAGAACATAGCTACTCAATATTTCTGATGGTCTTTTATCAAGCCATCCATTCAATTCGGAATGTGGCGGCTTCCACAATATTAATAGCTCTCCAAAATTTGATGGATCTAATTCACCGTCGAAAACTATTGGATAGACATTTCCTTCTTTCGGCAGAATATCTTCAAGTTCGATAGTTTTCTTAAAGCTCAACTCCCAAGACCGTTTAGACCAGAGTGCACGGTCGATTATTTTAATACTCATCTCTTGATATGCTTCTTGGCTTCAACAACTATATTCAACTATAGCTACAAAGTAGAAAAGCGCCACATTTCTAAAATCGATAGAAAGCACTTTGCTTGCTCGGTTACTGAGCGTTTATTGAAATTGCCATGCAATATCATCTATAACCATCATGAAGTCAGATTCAGTTGGAAGAAGCCGCAAAATAAATCCGTTAGCATTTTCTAAGTTGACGCGATCGCACCGTGTCTATTGATAACCCTATGGACGCTGCTCATTCAGCATATATCAGCCAGATAGAAACGAATTCGTAATTTCGCCAGTTTCTAAATTGCGGGTAACTGTGAATCGCCGACCTCCAAGAACAACTTGAGTAGTTTGTGCACCTCTGTCGAACACGGCCCTTTCAGCTGCTTGCGCACCAAGACCAGCGATTTCTTCATCGGAATGTATATTAGGGTCGTACACGGTTTTCTTAAACGGTCTTCTAGGTCTGTATTCACCGGATATAAAATTGCCTTCACGATCTCGTCTGCCCACCTGATATTCTATATGATAGACGCCCGGAGCAACTTCAGTTCTGCTTACGATTCTGCCGTTCATACCAGCTAATGAATTCTCAAACGAGTTGGAATTGTGTGCGCCAGAAATACTGCCCTGAGCTCCTCGTTGTCCAGTCTGCGTATTATGATTTTTAAGCCACTGTTCATTCGTACCACGTCCGGTTACTCTAGGAGTAGGCGGCGAACCATCAATGTCATACCAATTATTATCATTTGGTGGATGACCCTGATATACCTCTCGTCCGTCAGGTCCCTTGATAATCGGCTGACCGTAGTCAGTCACTCTACCCGTGTCGACAAACCCGGCAGGCCTGCCGATATAGCACGTGTTATGCACCCAGACCGCCTGCGCTGATGCATCACCGGCAACAAAATACGTCGCGTACTCATCAACACTCAGGTTGTAGGCTTGCAGTGGAGTATCGTCGACAACCACTGATTCAACACTCTGCCAGCTGCCACTGTCGCTCAGTAGCTCATCACCCGGTTTCAGATGCTGTGCATCAACCCACGCACCACCGGCGATATCACCTGTATAAACATGCCCTTCACTGGCCATCACTGGTGAGGTGGTCACCGTGGCCGCGGCGAGAATGGCACCGGCCGCTACTCGGGCAAAGTACGGATGAATTCGATTCGACGTTATCGTCTGACGCTGACCCTGGCGGTCAACAGCGGTGACATGCACCGTCTCTTCGTAACGGTTACTGTATTGTGCCAACACATCTCGCCAGCCCATCCTGCCTGTTTGCTCATCGCGTGCCCACACTCTGTCTTGTTCGCTTCGAATGTCCTTGATCGGTTTGTAGCCGCTGTCAGTCACCACCAGCGTGCTACCGGCAAACGAACAAATTCCACCATTGGTCGCATCGCGACTAAAGCGATCCCTGAGCCTGCGCCACAACGACCACGCCCCATCACCGGCATAGCTAGCCGCATCCTTCAGCGCCCCTGCCAGTTTGCTGATCCCACCAAGCAGCAGACTCTCTGCCAGCTCCTGACCCAAGGTCCCTATCGATCCGGCAAACTGCTCGCCCATGCCTTTCAGCCTGGCCTCATCGCACAGATCAGTACTCTTCAAATCCACTAACAACTTGACCGTGTCGTACAGGAACTTGCCCGCGGCATACCCGCCCAGTAACCACGCGCCGGCCAGGAGCACCGCATCGGCGGCCAGCGCTACGGGGCCACCGACCGCATGCGCAGCTGCCACTGCCGCGATGATTGTGCCCATGAAGGCAACATTGGCGGCCATGTCCTGCAAGAATCCCAGCGCCGCATCACCGGGAGAGCGTGCGGTCAAATCAGCAATGGCGTAATCCAGTACCTTCGTCAGCTTGTCGGTATAGGCTTGTTCGGTTGCCGGGTCCACGCTCGGCAACTCGGGGGAATCCGCACCGTCGGCGGCCAATTGCTGAACATTGTCAGCCGACAATCCCAATGGATCCACCAAGGACAACGGATTGTTCAGAGCATACGCGTACGTATTGAGACCCCCTTGCAGTCCTATGGGGTCAGAGGTGATGTAACGACCTGTCGCTGGATCATAATCTCGCAGGTAGTTGTAGTGCGTGCCGGTCTCGGCATCAAAGTACTGGCCCGGCAGACGATATGGTAAGTCCAGTGCGCGCGGGCTGGCCGCGGTAATCGTCGTGCTGATGCTTGCCTGACCGAACGGGGCGTAGTCGGCTGTCCAGACCGTCTCTGCATTGGCATCGGTGACGACTCGCGGTGTCCCCAGATGATCGCTGTGTACCGCATAGGTGTCCTTGCCCACCAGATAGGCCACCGGTGCGCCGTCGAGAAACACACCGTGCTTGAACACCCCACTATCGCCATCGATCTCGGCACTGAGCTGATGACCGTCATACAGATAATAGGTGACCTTCTTCTGATCACCCCGGTACACCACTTTCTTGATCCGTTCGCCAAAACCACTGTAAGTGTACTCGGCCAGCAATTGCCCGTTCTCGTGGACGCTTATCGGACGCTGGGCGCTGTCGTACTCGTAGCGATATCCGTTGCCGGTAAAATCCGCTGCACCGGCCTGCGTGTAGCGATGACTTGTCACCTGCGCATCGGGAAGTGATGCCGTGTCCGCATCCACACTCAATGTGGTGCTGTCGAGCAACCGGTTTCCTTGTCCACGCGCCGCGTATTCATGGTGCGTAGCCGTCGCCGAACCATCACTATTCTGTATCGAACTGGCCGTGCGATTGCCCATCGCATCGTAGTCAAAGCGGTATACCATATCGGCATGCTCGGCCATCGACAGTCCGAGCCGACTATACCCATAGCGTCGTAAGGTACCGTTCTCATCAATGCCGATGATCCGCCCGGACTCATCAAACTCGTACGCAAGGTTCATCACCCGATCGATATCGATACCGGTGATCGATCCATCCGGTGCGTACTGGTGCTGTGTCCTCAGACCATTGCTCGCCA
Source organism: uncultured Granulosicoccaceae bacterium (assembly GCA_964352535.1). Taxonomy (GTDB): domain Bacteria; phylum Pseudomonadota; class Gammaproteobacteria; order Granulosicoccales; family Granulosicoccaceae; genus Granulosicoccus. The sequence continues at coordinate 4,030 of CAYGSW010000381.1, forward strand.
CGTAACCACCTGTACCATCACCAGTGTCCTGATCGATCTGTTCTACCAGCGTTTCCTGGCTTAGACCAAACAGGCTTTGACGCGTGATCGCAAGCAGGTTGCCACGCGTATGACCTGCCTGCTCCACATAGTGAAAACGCAGTGTTTGTCCATCGGGCAGCTGCTTGTGCGACAAGCGGCCGTTCTCATCGTAGCGATACGTGGTGATAAAGCGTTGATCATCAATCTGCCGCTCATGGCTGCTCAGCCGGGCGCGATCGTCGTAACCGAAGCGTTCGGTGGTCGCCGGCGCCACACTTTCTACAAGCTTGCCGTGGTTCTGATCGTAGGCAAAGCGATACAGCCCATCCACCCGGTGCTTTTCCACCATCCGACTGGCCGCATCCCAGCGATAGATGGTGATATCGCCGTCCGCATCAGTTTTCTCTATCCGGTTTCCGGCAACGTCATAACGATAACGCGTGGTGCCGGTATCCGGTGAGTGATGAATGACCACTCGATCAAAATCATCCTTGAGGTACAGTGTGCGATTACCACGCGCATCGATCAGCGCTATCTCGTTACCGGCTGCATCGTATTCAAAGCCGGTTGTGATCCGATCACCAATCGGTTCCCTGCCAGCTTCCAGCGTATCATCAGGCTCCATACCGACCGGTATCCCCGGCTCACTGATGCTGGCCAGTGCGCCAAAGGCATTGTAGTCCACACGTAACTGATCACCGGTTTGCGTATT
>CAYGSW010000382.1:0-4720 GCA_964352535.1 uncultured Granulosicoccaceae bacterium
TAGTCGATGGGTACTGCACAAGGAAGAGGTGGGTAGGGGCGCCCGGCCAGGGCAATGTGCGCGCGGTGGAGATTGATCAAGTGCCCGATGTGTGATGGAGTGGGTTGATGGGTCGCAGCCGGTGCGTCAAACAGTGGGCGGGTGGTAGTGGGTAGCCGTCTCACTGTTAACGTATCGTGATGGTGGGTATTTTGGTTTGGCGCCTTAGTTGGTAATAGGCGGTTTATTCTTCCTATACGCCATGGTCTGGATCGTCATGCCGATCCGCTTGATGCTAACGCATCAAAGGTACATCTCGTCAACACCAATTACAGGCTTGCATTACGCGACCGCGAACTATTGGCTGAGCAAGGTTTCGAGCTGTTGGAGATTGATGAGGCCCAACAGATACGCAACGCGCAGGCTAAGACAACGCGTGCAATCAAGTCCTTGCCCATGGAACGCAGGCTTTGCCTGTCCGGCACTCCTCTGGAGAACCATCTGGGAGGGCTCTGGTCACAGTTAGACTTTCTGATGCCCGACTTGCTTGGTGATGTGCAGCGATTCAACAGTCACTATCGAATACCGATCGAACGACACGGCAATCTGGAGCGACAGAGCCGACTCGCCGCAGCAGTCAGCCCGTTCCTGCTACGGCGACGCAAAGAAGACGCGGCGACCGATCTGCCCCCAAAGAGCGAAAAATGGGTAGATGTCTCACTATTAAATTATCGTGGTCATAGGTGTTTTTGTATGATGGAGTGATGATAACAGGCGGTTCATATTTTTTATACTCTTCCAAACTGTCATATTCATTAGCTATTACTGACGTGCGTGCCACTGTACGCTGCTGGGAAAATTACTGATTCAACTTCATAACAACGTACTCAACGTAACAACACATGGTTAATGTCACTCGTAATTCTTACATCGGTTTCCCAGGTAGACGGCGCACTCTGTTCACTCTGATCATTTCCTCTATGCTGTTTACACCCGCTACTGGCGTATTAGCAGACGAACCTTTCGAGCTGCTGTTCAATGGAGAGAACCTCGATGGTTGGTTTACTTTTGACAACACTTACGGGGTTGGCAACGACGTCGAGGAATATTACAAAGTCGTAGATGGCGAACTGGTTATCCTGGACATACCCAATTCAAGTGACAACAAGGCGTTCGGCTATTTGTCGACAGTCAATGACTATGCCAACTACCACCTGCGCTTCGAGTATCAATGGGGAGAGAAGAAATTCGCACCACGTGCAAACAATATCCGTGACAGTGGCGTGCTCTATCACCTTGTTGGAACGGACAGAATTTGGCCCAGCAGCCTTGAATCCCAGGTGCAGGAGGGAGACACAGGTGACTTCTTCGGATTGGGTGGGACAAGAATCACCTCGACTGACAATGGAGGCGCTTACTCGACCTCTGGCACGGTTCGTTCAGACAGAGCCAATATCAGGGCAAGCACAGTGGCTGATACACTTGATGGCTGGAATGTATCTGAAGTCGTGGTACGTGGCGACAGCGCCGTGCACATTGTCAACGGGCAGGTAGTCAATCGGATCTGGGATGCCCGTCTGAATGGCGAATCGCTAAGGGCCGGTCGCATAGCCTTCCAGGCTGAGGGCGCAACCATCCGTTATCGCAATATCGAAATCCGTGAGCTGACGTCCGGCGCGCCACGTATCTTGTTGTTCAGCGAAACTCGCGGTTTCCGACATAATTCGATTCCGAATGCGCTTGATTCACTAGAGGAGCTTGCAACGTCCGCAGGTATAGAAGTGGACCGTGCCAGTGATTCTGCTGACATATTCACAGACTCGAATCTTGCCGGATACGACGCTGTTGTATGGGTCATGACAACGGGCGATGTACTTGACGAAGACGAACAGGAAGTGTTCGAACATTACATTCGTTCTGGCGGTGGCTATGCCGGTATTCATGCAGCAAGTGACACGGAGTATGACTGGCCTTGGTATGGCAATCTTGTGGGAGCCTGGTTTAATCGACATCCCAACATTCAATCAGCGCTACAAAATGTTGAAGATCAGACACACCCGTCGACGGTGCATCTGGGTTCGACATGGACGCGCACCGATGAGTGGTACGACTTTCGAAGTAATCCGCGTTCGAATGTGAACGTACTGCTTTCGCTTGATGAAGACTCCTACTCCGGCGGCGGTATGGGCGATGATCACCCGATCGCTTGGTACCAGGAATACGATGGTGGGCGTGCCTGGTATACAGGTGGTGGTCACACCGTTTCAAGTTATGCCGAAGATGATTTCCGATCTCATTTGCTTGGTGGAATACTCTATGCAGCAGGCATCAATGATCTGACGGTAGATCCGGTAGATCCGGTAGATCCAGTAGATCCAGTAGATCCAGTAGATCCCACGGACGACACGCTTGATCGCAGTGGCTGGGTGGTGAGCGCGTCGCAATCACGCAATGGCCAAGGTCCTAGCAATGCGATCGATGGAGCTTCCAACACACGTTGGTCCACGGGCACCGCGCAAACTGCAGGCATGTACTTTCAGGTCGATCTGGGTATGGAAACTGTCATAGATGGCATCGTGCTCGACTCCGGACCCGAAGCCACCGATTACCCACGTGGTTATGAGGTTCTGGTGTCCGACGATGGTGTTGATTTCTCCAATGTGGTAGCCAGTGGTTCATCTACTCTGCGTACGACCACAATCGATTTTTTGCCGGTAAAGACGCGCTTCGTGCGAATCGTGCAAACTGGATCTGATGTGTTTCGTTGGTGGTCTATTCACGAAATCGATATTAGTTCTGCCGCAGGTACGCCGCCGATTGAAACGGGCACACCGCTTGATCGCGCTGGATGGAGCGCAACTGCATCTAGCCAGGAAGGTCCCACAGGTACGCTTGGAAACGCATTTGACAACGATCCGAACAGTCGCTGGTCAACTGGCATCAGGCAGGCACCCGGTCAGTGGTTCCTCATCGATCTCGGCGCAATCACCAGTTTCGATCGTCTTGTGCTCTTCACGTCGGCTGCACAACCGATGGATTATCCACGAGGTTATAAGGTAACCGCGTCGAATGATGGTGTTAGCTTTGGCGATCCGATTGCATCGGGCGTTGGCAGCGCTACCACAGACATAAAGTTCGACAATACGGCCGCTCGGTACCTGCGCATCGAACAGACAGGCAACGATGTGTTTCGTTGGTGGTCGATATACGACGCTATGCTGTATGGGACTGAATAGTCAGTTGGTGGGGGGCAGCATGCAGTCTAATGTAGTCGTATTATTGGTGGCGAGTCTGGGGAGCGCGTGGTGGGTTGGCTCGCGCTTCACAGAGTTGCTGCCTCCCCTCCCGAATGGTCTTGTAGAAACCGAGGTGGGTCAATCCGATGACCTAGTCCATTCAGCGCCTGCAAAGGCCACCTCGCCCTTCGCTGTTGTCGAAACTATATCGTCCACAGACGTACCGCTCAAAGGGAAGACTATTGTTTCGGATGCGGATTCGATACTGAATTCCTTCGCAAGTGAACGCTCGCTACAGGCAATCCTTGCGCAACCTTTGACGGGCGAATCCGAAACGGCCTTGCTCGATAAACTAGAGTCCTGGTCGGTAAAGCAGCCAGCTGCCACAGCGCTCTGGATAGAGCAAACGTTAAGCGATGCATGGCGGGGTTCTGCAGCTGATGTACTGCGTTATCCCTTACTTTCCCTCTGGGTGAAGGTCGAACCGGAAATGGCGCTCTCTAAACTGGACGCGTTTTCCGATAAGGCAGAGATTCCTTATTTGATGTTGAACCATGCCGTGCGACTGGCTGACGAAAGCTCACCAGAAGAGGCTTTCAAATGGGCACGATCAATCGAAGACAAAGCATCAAGTAAGGTAATCGTGGATGGTCTGTTACAGCGTTGGCTGGAGAGTGATGTCGGAGCTTTGGCAACGTACATTGAATCATATTCCCCGCAGTTACAATTCGTGTCGGACACGACTGGTAACACAACACTTAACCACGAACAAACGAACTCCTTGATCCCAGATGAATTTAAAACACGGGTGGCGAAAGCACTGATTGCCCACGATCCTGCACGCGCGTTAAGGTGGGCTTATGCGCTTCCGAGCACAGTTGCTGAAGAGGTGCGCAGTGAAGTTATCAATAACTGGTTTGTTTACGATCCTGTCAGTGCCGGTGATTGGCTTTCAGGCGTTCTAAGCGCCACCGCTACATTGCCTGTGTCGCTTGCGTCTAATGTCCCTCAACATGATATCGATCTGGCAATCAATACCGTACACTCGTTGTCCGGTGCTTCGCAGAGAGCGATGACCGTTGCGATTGTCGAAACGCTATCGGAAAGCGAACCTGAAAATGCTCGTGCATGGATCAATGGATTAATGGATTTGCGAGAGCGTTCTGCCGCGACAGCTGTCTGGGCAAGAGCCAACGCCGAAAAGCGACCGACCGAAGCATTGGACGACGCTCTCCTCTCAACGTCGAGCCCGAGGAGACTAGACATCCTGGTGGAAGTGGCAGCGACGGTTGCGCGTGTCGATCAGCCGTTGGTTGAAAGCTGGCTAGCCGCGGCTCCACTGAGTGATTATGAGCGTTCACAGATTGCCAGTGTAGTGCTGAACACCGACGACTATCCGTTTCACTAGTGGAGAGCCACAAGATACTTATAAGGTTACTCCGCTGCGCTCGTCGCTAGTAGTCCGTCAACCCGAAATATTAGGATTCAGAGTTCACCAGCCGCCG
>CAYGSW010000383.1:0-536 GCA_964352535.1 uncultured Granulosicoccaceae bacterium
TCTCGGGGGGCCGCCTTCGGTACGATCAGCTTATTCTCGGACAGCCTCCTAGTCGTCAGACGCCGCTTTTTTGTACTTTTCCTCTTCCATGACTTTCTCTTGTCCTTCGAGAAGCAGGTAGGGCTTGGCTTCGCCTCTGACTACGGCGGCGTCGAGTATCACCTTTTTGACGTTTTCGATTCGTGGGAGCTCATACATCGTATCCAACAGCACATTTTCCAGAATCGTGCGTAACCCACGTGCGCCTGTTTTTCGTTCCAGAGAGTTCTGGGCAACGGCTAGCAAGGCATCTTTCCGGAACTCGATGTCCACTTCTTCCATAGCGAGCAGCTTTTGATACTGCTTCGTGATGGCGTTCTTTGGCTCCACAAGGATACGAACCAGCGCCTCTTCATCAAGCTCTTCCAGAGTGGCTACTACCGGCAAACGGCCGACAAACTCGGGAATCAATCCGAAACTGATCAAATCCTGAGCCTCACAGTCCATCAGTAACTGCCCAATGTTAGAGCTATCGTCTTTGGACTTCACTTCTGCGC
>CAYGSW010000383.1:546-4699 GCA_964352535.1 uncultured Granulosicoccaceae bacterium
TTTCCGCCCTTGTCGCTTCTGTTCTGTATGATCTTTTCAAGGCCGGCAAATGCCCCACCACAGATAAACAGGATGTTGGATGTGTCTACCTGCAGAAATTCCTGCTGAGGATGCTTACGCCCGCCCTGTGGCGGTACAGACGCTACCGTTCCTTCTATGAGCTTAAGCAAGGCTTGCTGAACGCCCTCGCCGGATACATCACGCGTGATGCTCGGGTTATCTGATTTCCGGGAAATCTTATCAATTTCATCGATATAGACGATTCCGGTCTGCGCCTTTTCAACATCGTAGTCGCATTTCTGCAGCAGCTTCTGAATGATGTTCTCAACATCTTCTCCGACGTAACCCGCTTCGGTCAGCGTTGTGGCATCCGCGATGGTAAACGGGACATTCAGCGTACGAGCCAGTGTCTCTGCCAGCAGGGTTTTACCCGAACCTGTTGGCCCTATCAGCAATATATTGCTTTTTGCAAGCTCTACGTCGCCTTTCTTGTCCTTGTACTCAAGCCGCTTGTAATGGTTGTACACGGCAACCGCCAATATACGCTTTGCCTTGGCTTGACCGATGACGTATTGATCAAGCAACTCATTGATTTCGTGGGGTTTAGGCAATGAACTTTCTTCATCACTGCCTTGTTCCTGCATCTCTTCGGTAATGATGTCATTACACAAATCGACGCATTCGTCGCATATGAAAACCGACGGGCCTGCGATGAGTTTCCTCACTTCGTGCTGACTCTTGCCGCAGAACGAGCAATACAGCAGCTTGCCGTCGTCTTTCTTATCTTCCTGGTCACTCATTGTTTTCACTAACCTCTGGCTTACCTACACATTGCCGTGTTTCCCGAGAACTTTCAAGTAGGTATACCCTGCCAGAATTCGGGATGTTGCTCAGATCACAATCATTGCAGAACAAGTTCACGCCTTGATTGAAACCAAATAGGTCGATCAAACTCATTTGTCGTCGTTCCCGTGTCAATTTCGGTCGGATACACCCTCATCACAAAGGTGCTCCGACTGAACGTGCCCGAAGAACGGCAGACTAGTGACCTAAGTCTAGTCTTCAGATTTGTTTATATCGATTCCTGCATCTTTTGTCTTGCCAGCAGTCGATACGTTCACTTCTTCATCTCGAGTCTGAACGATACGATCCACCAGTCCGTACTCGACGGCATCTTCAGCCGTCAGAAAGTTGTCTCGCTCGGTATCAGACTTCACTTTTTCGACTGTCTGCCCACTATGATGCGCCATCAATACATTCATTCTTTCCTTTATCGACAGAATTTCCCGCGCATGAATATCGATATCCGTGGCCTGCCCCTGAAAACCGGCTGATGGCTGGTGGATCATGACTCGGGAATTGGGCAATATAAACCGCTTGCCAGGCTGCCCGGCATTCAGCAGGAACGCACCCATGCTGGCGGCCTGGCCGATACACAACGTGCTGACATTCGGCTTGATGAACTGCATGGTGTCGTAAATAGCCATCCCCGCTGTCACGGATCCACCCGGTGAGTTGATGTAAAGGGAGATGTCCTTGTCCGGGTTATCTGATTCAAGAAACAGCAATTGAGCAACGATGAGGTTGGCCATGTAGTCTTCTACCTGACCTACCATGAATACGACACGCTCCTTGAGAAGGCGAGAATAGATGTCGTACGAACGCTCCCCACGTGAGGACTGCTCAACCACCATTGGCACAAGACCACCGGCCGCAGACGGCTCAACGTTTGAGCCGGTTCCGTTCATGGAACCTGTACTACCCCAAATAGGACCTGAATTCATTATTGGCTGCTCTCACTCTCTTCCGCCGGTGGCGCCTCAGGCGCTGGCGGGTTCATGATGTCTTTAAAAGACGTGGGTTCGTCTACTACGGTTGCGGCGTCCAGAACGGTTGCTGTAACCGCCTCTTCCAACACCAGTGCCTCAACATTCTTCAACATTTCAGGGTTGCCGTAATAGTAATCAACTACTTGTTGGGGATCTTGATACGAAGATGCAAGTAATTCGATCTGAGTTCTTACCGCAGCGGCGTCTGCCTTGATGTCTTTCTTCTGGATTATCTCGCCCACAACCAATCCGAGCTGTACTCGTTTTCTGGATTGCTCTGTAAACAACTCATCAGGCAGCGCTGACACTTCGGTGCCTGGCGGCATCTGCTCAAGCATCTGCTCTTTCTGGCGTTTGATTTCCTCCCCCACCAAGGCAGCAGGCACATCAATGGGGTTAAGTTCAACAAGACCGTCCATCACCTGAGCCTTTACCTTGCCATCAACTCGCTGCTTGAGCTCACGTTCCATATTTTTCTGGATATCAGCGCGCAGCCCTTCAACCGTGCCGTCCTCTATGCCAAAGCTTCGGACCAGTTCTTCATCGAGTTCAGGCAGGCTGGACTCTTTGACTTCATGGACCTTGATATCGAACTCGGTCTCTTTTCCCGCCAGATGATCTGCCTGGTAATCTTCCGGAAACGTCACGGTTATGGTCTTTTCGTCGCCAGCACTCAATGCGAGTAATTGTGACTCGAAACCGGGGATCATCTGATTGGAACCCAGCACCAAAGGTGCTTTCTCGGCCTTGCCCCCCTCAAATTCTTCGCCATCGACACGACCAACGAAATCTATGACGATCTGGTCGCCATCTTGTGCAGGCCTCTCAACGGTGGTGTATTCAGTCCTTTGCTTGAGAAGATTATCGACCATCTCGTCGATATCCGACTCTTCGATGTTTACCAACGGGCGCGCAACTTTTATGGTGTCGTTGAATACGGGTTCGAATTCTGGATAAACCTCGAAAGTGGCCACGAAACTAAAGCCTTTTTCTTCGTCTTCCGAGCTCGCGCCTGGCTCGATATTGGGCTGTCCTGCGGGACGCAAGTTTTCTTGCTGGACCGCGTCGTAGTAGGACCGGTTAATCATGGAACCGAGCACTTCGTTGCGAACCTGAGGCTCATAACGTTTTTTGACGACCTTGAAGGGGACTTTTCCCGGACGAAAGCCATTCATCCGTGTCGTCTTGCTCAAAGACTGCAGCCTTTCCAGCACAGCTGAGTTTATGTCTTCAGACGGCAGGGCCACAGTCATGCGACGCTCTAGCCCCTGGGTGGTTTCTACTGATACTTGCATGCTTGCCTCTAGTAACCCGGATGTAGCCCACTGCACCGTTCCATAATGACCGGACTGACGGGTGCAGTTACATCCTGGTTATGTGATGTGCCTGTTGGGGGCACGAAAACTGGTGCGAAAGGGGAGACTCGAACTCCCACGTCAAAGACACTGGTACCTAAAACCAGCGCGTCTACCAATTCCGCCACTCTCGCAGAGTAATTCGTCAGCCGCCCATTATAGCGGAAACCGAGCGCTAAAAAGGACACATTACGTACGACAAACAAAGCAACACTCGCACCAGGCGCATACACACCCGGATGGGCAAGTCCAATGCGCCCATGGAGTAACAGGGTCTGAGTGGGGTGAACGACGGGATTCGAACCCGCGACCACAGGAATCACAATCCTGCGCTCTACCAACTGAGCTACGCTCACCACGGCAGACCTTACGTGCCTGTCAAGACAAAAGCCTTTCCAAAGGCAGCTCGAACGCGAACCCTAACCAGCGACGATGGTGCGCCCGGCAGGACTCGAACCTGCTACCCTCGGCTTAGAAGGCCGATGCTCTATCCAGATGAGCTACGGGCGCTCATGTAACTGGTTCACACTTGAATTACGTCTTGACACCTGCCTGAACAAATCTGTCGATGTTCATTTTAAGCCCATGCCATGGGCCAGACAGGATCTTGGCGAAATGGTCGGGGTAGCAGGATTCGAACCTACGACCCTCTGCTCCCAAAGCAGATGCGCTACCAGGCTGCGCTATACCCCGAAACTTCGTATCACCAAGCCGCGCAATGATAGCGGCAACTATTCAGCGGGTCAACAACCCGCATGAATAAAACGGAATAAACCTGATAAAACACGCAAGAGCATCCGGTAGCACACGAAGCCATGCGGCTTAACGCGCTTTCTGGTGCAGTGAAACCGTCTATATACTCAATCTGCCGCTGTTTGTGCAGATAGACGGTTTCCACCTAGTGGTCCGTCCGAGCATAACGATCGAGGCCGAAGGCGGCCCCGCGAGGGTGTGAGATTTTGAGTCAGA
>CAYGSW010000384.1:0-4697 GCA_964352535.1 uncultured Granulosicoccaceae bacterium
GGCGGCGGCTGGTGAACTCTGAATCCTAATATTTCGGGTTGACGGACTACTAGCCCGGACTATTCATGAAACGCACAATCCTTTCACTGGAAGGCCAGCCCCGCAGACCCTTTGTTCGTAGCGGATTCCGCGAAGGAGCGGCATACAGACTGTATTTCGACCGGGGCGCGCAGCCTGAGTGGAATTCGCTATGGACGAAGGGGATGCGGAAGGATTGGGTGATTTCATGGATAATCCGGGCTAGCAGGCTGTCCGGGAAAACGGGCGTTGTCAGGCAGCAGCATGAACCGCCCGGCTCACATCACCACCTTTACCTTTCAGCTCCCTCACCATTTTGTAGGACAACGACGACTGATTGAGAGTGTAGATATGAAAGTGCTCTACGCCTTCGCGTTGCAGCTCACGGATCAGCGTCACGCCATGCTCCACGGCAAGACGTGCCACCGATTCTTTGTTGGGTGCGGCATTGAATCGGGAAATCAGTGAATCGGGTACATTTGCACCGCACTTGGCACTGAATTCCTGAACTTTGGCAATATCGTGAACCGGCAAAATGCCAGGCACCAGTGTTTGCTCTATACCGGCAGCCACAGCACGGTCTCGAAACCTTAAAAACGTATCTGCACAGAAGAAAAACTGCGTAATGGCGCGATCTGCACCTTGATCCATCTTGTGTTTCAACCAGCGTATGTCCTGATCAGCATCAGCAGATTCCGGATGACTTTCAGGGTAGGCTGCCACACTGATATCGCGCCGGGTGTCTTCCGCCAGGATGGCGACCAATTCTGATGCATGCTGAAGTTGATCCGGGGCCGCTGAGCCATCCGGGCGATCGCCGCGCAGAGCGACAAATCGCGATATGCCCATGTCCTCCAGTTCGCCAATCGTCTTTCGAATGCTGTTTTCGGTATGGCCTACGCAGGTCAGATGCGCTGCAACCGGGACCTCGGCATCCACCTTCAGTGCAGCAAGTACATCGACACTGGGCTGAGAGGTCGTTCCCAAAGCACCCCAGGTCATCGATATATATTCGGGATCCAAAGTCTGCAAGCAGCCCAGCGTTGCCCAGAATCGGCGTTGCTGGACGTCAGAGCGTGGCGGGAAGAATTCGAATGATATTTTTGGCGTGGACATATTTATACATATAAAGATATGTTTATATGTATCGATTATGCAATGGCAAATCTTTAAGCGCAAGTGTTTTTATTGACGAACGCATCGCACCATCGACAAAGTAAGCAAGTTTTTTGTATTAGCCTACCTCAAGGCACCTGCGTCGCGACCCCAAACATCGCTCCTTGAGCCAGCATCTGCCGAAATTCACTGGTCTTAATTAAGGCGGCCACACCATGAACGGCCTTTACTCGCCTACCTTGCATGTCTGCCCGCACATAGTGATCGCTACAATCGGTGGCAACGTCACCCGAGACGCCATCCCCCTGACCTCCTGCATTGCTTTCGTTCTGAGCAACAGTGTTGTCCGGTACATCGGATAGTCCATCCCCAACACCATCGCCGGGATTTTCAGCAGCACCCTCTGACGGATCGCTCTGCGGATTACCTGCCTCAGTATTACCGCCAGCGTCAGCGACGCCTATTCCACCTACACCTGATGAACCACCACCCAGGGTTGGACTCGAGCCGCCACTTCCACTACCGTCGCCACTCACCGCCCCACCATCAACAGCACGACTTAACATTACCGACTCCAGACTATTACTTTGCATTCTCACCGTGGCCACCGACTGCAAAGGCCACTTACCGCGAAGATAAAACTCGGCGTTGCCTGCATCAATCCATCGCATTGCCGTCGTCATCAACTTGCCAACAACGGGCACATGCAAATCAAAACCATGCGTCACTTGCAACTTCAGAATGTTGGCATCCCGCAAACTCAAGCCCGAGTGCTTTCCCACAGCATGAGACTGATGGCGAAGATGGTTAACTGGAATAAAGCGTTCACCGGTCTCAGGATCGCGGATTGCCCAATCTCTGAAAGCTGCTTTTGTCGGATTAAGAACCACAACCCTGGTGTTGAGCGGGTCCTTGATTCTCAATGAGGATTTCACGATGGCCAGAAGTGCTCTCTTTTCACTGCCATCACCGCCTTCCAGTGGCGCCAGGCGCATACCCAGCTCAGTGCGTATGGCACTGATGCTGCCATTGTGTACCGCACCACTGCGAGCTGCTTCGAATACGGCATAGTTAAGGGTTGTCTTGGCATGGTAGACCAGACCCAGCTGCAAGGTAAAAAGAGCTATAAGTACAACACTTAGCCCGACGATGGAGAACTCGATCAATGAAGCACCTTGCTGATGCTTGATTGTTCGATACTTGAATGAACCTGATAATCCGATGCCTCGATGATTTCGACGACATCTTTGGTAGCGATTGCCTGATGTCTTGGACACTTGTCTGTTCACAAGCCCACATCCAGCAGTTGTCCCACTTGAAGTTCCAGCCTTTGCGCCGTTCCATCAGCCATTTCCACGGCATAGTGCGCCTGTCTACAGTAGGCAAATGAGCGCGGATTTAGTTTAACGATCTTTACTATCAATCCACGACGACTGAGAAAGGCAACATCAATGACATATTTCATGCCCACAGTATGTACCGCAGCGCAAGGACTCAGCAGCAGTGCCTGATTTGCACAAAGTGGCGGATAAGCAAACAGCCCCTTTAGCCTTGCCACGCAAGTATCAGCAACGTAAGCGCTGAGTATCGGTGTACCCAAGCGCAACAAAGAGACTGTCTCATTATTTTCAGGCTCCACACGAGACGAACCCGCCTCACATCCCAAACCAACGTGACGACAAGCGCTCTCGCTGGATAATCTGAGAATATTCCCATCTGACGCCGAACAGTCATTTGCAGCGACGCTGCCCTGATCGACACCAAAAGGCAACCTGACCGTTTTACTTCCATGTTTATTGTTCATCAACACATCCTTGTGTAATTGCTTCTATTTATTACTTGTATAGTAGTGGCCCGTCACCCCGGCCACCCATACGCCCACACGATTATGGGTGAAGTAATAAATTGCCCCTGTATCCCCTTGCTGAGCATGACAAACCCCAGGGCAATGAAGGTCATTGGGAAGATACAGACAAACAAGGGGCCGAGGAGTTTCACAGGTGCCTCCATGGCCTTCTTTTCAGCTTTCTGGAAGCGTCGTGTGCGCATCTGTTCAGCCTGTGCACGCAGCATCGGTCCCAGATTAGCGCCCGCCTTCTCACCTTGGATAAGACCAGACACCACTTGATTAACCGCCGAGCTATCGGCACGTATGGCCATGTCGCGAAGTGCATCTGCACGCGATTTACCCGAACGGATATCACGCAGCACGCGGCTGAATTCTCGACGCAACGGTGAGTCGGCGGTTTTCTGTACAGCCTGGGTGATGCCACCTGTCAGATTACTACCCGACTCCACGGACAAGGTAATGACGTCAAGGTAGAAAGGCAGAGCCTTAAGAATGTCATTGCGTCGGCTTGCCGCTTGCTGTTTAAGCCAGCTATCGGGATAGGTGAAACCCAGAAGCGTCGCGATCAGCGTAATCATCAGCATTGAATTGCCATAGATAACGATCAACGTCGCACTCACCGCACCAAATAGCAATGCCGCAATGAGTTTGGATGCGAACACTTCCTGCGCATTCAGACAGTATTCAGCACCTGCCCGGCTGAGCTTCAATTGCAACCCCTCAAGTTGCTTATCCGGCATCCAGTGCCCAACATAAAAAACGACTAACCTGATCAATGGCCAGACCAGGCGAAATCCCGACGCCGGGGTATCGCGATAGAGCCGGTTCTCTGCAGGCACTTGAGTAACAATCTTCAGTATCTGCCAGAAGCTTAACGAGATACACGCGCCAATCAGTAACGATGCAATAAGTGTGTTCATATTTCTATTGTCACTATCTTCTTGATCATGATGCCACCTACAACCTGTAGCGTTAGCATAATCGCCAGAAAAAACCAGCCAAGCACACTGTGAAAAATGGGTAATGTTGCTTCTGGCTCCACCAGACATAACACACCCAACATCACGAACGGCAGCGCTGAAACAACATAGCCTTGCAACATACCTTGTGATGTCAGGGCTTTGATCTTGCCTTCCATCTCAAGCTTGCGTCTTATCGTGTTAGACAATCCTTGCAAAATTTCAGACAGATTCCCACCCACATCCTGTGCAATAAGCACCGCTGAGACCACCAGATCCATCTCTTCGCTCTTCACACGCTCTGCCAGATTATCCAGTGCATCGTCCATGCGTGCGCCGATTCGATGCTCTCGCAGCATCAATGAAAGCTCCTCTCCCAATGGCCCTGCATCCTCTTCCACATACCCTTGCAAGGCAACCGTGAAGGTTGCGCCTGCACGCATGGCAGAAGCAAGCTGTGCCAAAGCATCAGGCAATGCGGTGTTGATAGCAGTGGCTCGGCGCAGGCGCAATATGGCGAACAAGGCACGCGGAAGCGCCAACAGAATACCAAAAATTACGCCCGTTAAAAAAAGTCCATTGCCTGTCAGTAGCATCACAACAGGACAAACGGCCAACACGACAAAATACGCGATCGATAATTTTCGAGCATCATTAAACAAGAACAGATGAGTCAATTGCGACTGCATGTGCTCTGCCGTCTGCTGACTATAGGTATTCAAACCAATAGTGGCCACACCAAACAGTAAACGTCC
>CAYGSW010000385.1:0-4679 GCA_964352535.1 uncultured Granulosicoccaceae bacterium
GTATCGGGCATACGTCGAGTAAGGGCAACGCAGCCACGGACGCAGACAGGCCCGCTGAATCCTAATATTTCGGGTTGACGGACTACTAGTGTCGTGACGTGAGCCCTGTCTCCAAACAGTGAGTCTTGACCTTTTTTTTAAATAGCGCCCGGTTACGTTCTCGGGTGCGATTCAATCGCAAATTGGTGCAAAATTTGCAGCACAGTGCTGCAAAACTAACAGCACAATCGTGCATACGTTACGCGTACCTTCTGACGTAGCGACAAGTTGATGACGCCTGTGGCGCTAAGTCACAGACCTTCTTGTCATTCATTGCTACCAACGGATTCTCGCAACGCCATGAATGTTCAGCCTGCCAAGCGCAACCCGAAAAAACCTTTCAACCGTATTCGCCCCACCCAACGCCTCAGCGCGCGACGATTGCTGCTGATATTAGCAACAACGGTCTTTGCACTGACAACCTCATCGATCGCCAGCGCAAACACGACAGTACCCTTTGCACTGGACTGGAAATTCGAAGGCCCCTCTGCTGGTTTTTTTGCCGGCATCGATAACGGACATTTTGCCGAAGCCGGCCTGGATGTCGAGATATCGCCCGGTCAAGGCTCACTGGCAGCCATTCCCAAGGTGGCTACCGGTGCTTTTCCATTCGGTTTCGCCGACATCAATTCCCTGATTCAGTTTCTTGATCAGAACCCCGGCGCACCCGTCACGGCCATCATGATGATTTATGACAAGCCGCCATTCGCTGTTGTCGGTCTTAGATCACAAGGTGTAAATGCACCGAAAGATCTTCACGGTCGCGTACTGGGAGCACCGCCACCGGATGGTGCCTGGGCACAGTTTCCCGCCTTTGCCGCTGCTGCGGGAATCGACATGGATGCCATCAATGTCGAACCTGTGGGTTTCCCTACGCGCGAGCCGATGCTGGCAGAAGGCAAGGTTGATGCGGTGACCGGATTCTCCTTTTCATCTTTTCTCAATCTTGTGCGCCTTGGTGTGCCCGAGAACGACATTTCTACCATCCTGATGGCCGATCACGGCCTGGAACTGTATGGCAACGCGATCATCGTCAACACCGACTACGCCGCAGCCAATCCTGATGTGGTCAAAGGGTTTCTGGCAGGCGTAGCCGGTGGCTGGAAAGATGTTATTGCAGATCCTGCAATGGGTGCAAAAGCTGTCGCCGCTCGCAACCCTGCAGCTGATGTGGACCTGGAGCAACGACGCCTGCAATTGGCGATTGATGCCAATGTGCTCACAGACTATACGCGAGCCAACGGCATTGGCGGGATCGATATGGCGCGCATGGAAAGAGCCATCGAGCAGTTGCAACAAAATCTCGAATTTCAGAATGCGCCGGATATCGCCCTGTATTTCGACAGCAGCTATTTGCCAGAAAACAACTTCGCACTTGAATAGTTCGTGCGCAAAACTGATACGCCTATTGTTGCACCGTCAGCATCCGGTGCAACGCACACTCTGACAGCAGACGCCTTGATAGATATCCGAGCAGTCAGCCATACTTTCCATACTGATAGCGGTCCGTTACAAGTACTCGATAAACTGGATCTGGCAATCGCTGAAGGCCAGTTCAGCGCTGTTGTCGGGCCTTCGGGTTGCGGCAAGTCAACATTAACCCGACTGGTTGCCGGCCTGCTCAAACCCGATAGTGGTGAAGTCTGGTTGCATGGAGAGCTTGTAAAAAGCCCCAGAGCGACGGTCGGTATGGCTTTTCAGAATCCTGTGCTTCTGGAGTGGCGGACAATCCTGGGCAATGTCATGTTACCGCTGGAGATAGTGCCAGATCGCGTACCCGCAGCGGAGCATGAAGAACGGGCGCGTGCGTTGCTATCACTTGTAGGACTTGACGGCTTTGAAGACAAGAAGCCTTCCGAGCTATCAGGCGGCATGCGTCAGCGGGCATCGTTGTGTCGCGCTCTTGTGCATAAACCCGAAGTCATCATTCTGGATGAACCCTTCGGTGCATTGGACGCATTCACACGCGAAGATCTCTGGCAAACCATGCATGCCCTGCGAGCTGAAGAACCTTTCACGGCCTTACTTATCACACATGACTTGCGGGAAAGCGTATTCCTGGCAGACGAGGTGGTCGTGCTCTCAGGCAGACCCGCACGGGCGCAATACACGCTGAGTGTACCCACCCTTAGTGCCGAGCGCACGCTGGATGATCTATACACATCAGAGGCTGTTGACATGCTTGCAGTATTGCGACATCAGATTCAACTGGCTCAGGGCAGAACACCTGAAACACACTCATGATATTTCGCAAGGTACTCGTGCCGACTCTGGCTATAGTGGTGTTTCTAGTACTGTGGGAGCTTCTGGTGTGGGTCAATCAGTGGCCTGATTACAAGATGGCCTCCCCGTCGGATCTCTGGCCAGCGTATGTAAAGTACAACACTCTGTTTTTTACCTACGGTTGGCAAACACTCTGGCGTACCGTGGCAGGGCTGTTTCTGGCCGTTGTGTTCGGTACGGCACTAGGCATGCTGATGGGCCTTTCGCGCACCGCGCGCGATGCGTTATACCCGCTGCTTGTCGGATTCAACGCGATTCCGAAAGCCACCGTAGTGCCCATCATTGCACTGATGTTTGTCGGCCAGCACGACCTGAACACCATACTGCTGGCATTCATGATTTCGTTTTTCCCAATTGCCGTTTCCGTATCCATTGGCCTCAGCACATTGGAGCCTGAGTATGGCGACATCCTGCGCGCCCTGGGTGCATCAAAGCTGATGATTTTTCGAAAAATCGCGTTGCCTAAAACACTGCCCGAGTTTTTTGGTGCGCTAAAGGTTGCCGTGACATTAGCCTTCATCGGCACCAATCTTGTCGAGATCATTGAACCTCATGGACGCGGTCTCGGCCATCTGTTCGATAGCGCAAAAATCAGTTCTGACTACCCTTTGATGTTTGCCGTGCTGATTGCACTGGCCTTCATGGGAATTCTGCTCTACTACGTGGTGGTGGCGATGGAACGCGTATTTGCAGGCTGGGCTGAGCGCAGTGCTGATTGAATGTGAAGGGTAGTCGGGCATTGAAGCACTCCATGCGATAATGCTTACGCACGAAAACATCTGTATGCTCCGAATCTGACAGCAACAACTCATGGCGCCCACACTATGTCCATTCGCCCCGTAAAATCAGAATCTCAGGCACAGCCCACCATGGAGGGCGCTGGAGTGCATCTGCATCGTGTATTCGGCTTTGGAGATACTTCACAAACCGATCCTTTTCTGATGATGGATGATTTCAGAAACGACGATCCTTCGCACTATTCAGCAGGCTTTCCCTGGCATCCTCATCGTGGCATTGAAACAATCACCTATGTACTCGCAGGCTCCGTAGAGCATGCCGACAGCCTGGGAAATTCGGGTTTGCTTGGCCCGGGCAGTGTCCAATGGATGACCGCTGGCAGTGGCATCTTGCATCAGGAAATGCCAAAGGGAGATTCTGCCGGGCGCATGCACGGTTTTCAGTTGTGGGCCAACCTACCCGCTTCATTGAAGATGAGCTCCCCACGTTATCAGGATATAGCTGGCCAGGAAATCACAGAATTACAGGACGATGATGGGGTGATAGTTCGCGTTATCGTCGGTGATTGGCGCGGCAAACGTGGCCCGGTGGATGGCGTTGCAGCAGACCCGCAATTTCTTGATGTCTCAGTGCCTGCCAACACACGTAAAGTGATTCCTATCGACGCATACCGAAACGCCTTCGCGTACGTGTTTGAAGGATCAGCTTCATTCCGGGATGCATCAAACCCTGTTGGTATTCAGGTTGAAAAAGAGCTGAACGGCGAAGAAATCTTTTTGCGTGATCGTTCAGGTAATCGTACCTTGATCATGTTCGATACCGGCGATGAGATTGTTGTGCAGACGCGTGACGATGATGTCAGATTCTTGTTGATGTCTGGCAAGGCCATTCGTGAACCTGTAGCGTGGCACGGACCTATCGTCATGAACACGCAGCAAGAGATTCAGCAAGCGATGCGTGAGCTTAACGATGGCAGTTTTATTAAACAGTCAGCTCGGAGTTAGTGCCAGAGATCATCACGCTGACGTGCAAACCATCACTGTCCTGCTCCAGTATCCATTACCGGTTCTGGACTGGGAGTGCCAGTCGCGCTTTTTTAGTTCTCGAACAATCAAGCGATTCATAATGCCGTGCCCTATAATATACACATTGTGATATTGATTTGCCCTTTCTATCAGGAGCGACGTGGCTTTCTCGGCTCTTTCCAGATCACGTGTCAAACCTGGAGCATTGGATCGATAACCGAAAAACCATCCCACCCGACACATACCAAGCAAGCAGGACCAAGAGAGTGGAAATATCAACGTCTTTGGATGAGGCAACTCAGATTCATTTAGCAACTCTGATATTTCTGCCTCAACATGCCGGCAAAGCAAACAGGAATCCTTCGCTCGCGCAAGACTGCTTACCATGAAATGGTGTGGAGCTTCTTCGTCTACTAGCATGGGATCACTTACTGGTCCGACAGTCACGCGCGAATTACGATATTGCTGCAGCAAATCGTCAACACCACGAACACTCACCCATGTGCGTGTATCAAAATCTGGCTTGCCGTGCCGAATGAGTACTAGTAGTCCGTCAACCCGAAATATTAGGATTCAGCGGGCCTGTCTGTGTTC
>CAYGSW010000386.1:0-4635 GCA_964352535.1 uncultured Granulosicoccaceae bacterium
GCTGTCGAATGTGCCGCGCGTGTAGAAATCTGAGTACTAAGTAACATAAAGGCCATCTGTGACATCGTAGAGTTCAATGCCGGTCTGTTCATCCACACCGGCTTCATTCAACAAGGTTGGAATTCGAAAAGCGCCAGAGATGACGCCTTGAAACTCACTGCGTCGCTGTTCCAGAGTCGCGGGAACGGCTGATTCATACAGTGCAAGTGCTATCAGAAAACCCGCCGGATCCTCCACCCGGTTTTTCAGATCAATCAACTCGATTATGGGTGTGGCGGCCAGTTGACCTGTGTCGCGTGCGGCCAGCAACGCCAGACGTCGACTACTGTCTGCCGCAAGATCGATTCCCATGGGTCCTTCAAGACCTTTGTCGGGCGCTAGAAACGTCAGAGGGTAACGTTCGGCATTCTGGCTGGGCGGCCTTATTCTGAAGCCAGGATAGCCTGCCGGATTCAATGAACGATCGTTGGCTACTTGCGCCTCGTAACGTTCCACATCCGCATTGAGTACCCTGGGATTCCAGGCTATTCCAAATGTGGCCGGAAAACGCCCGGTGAGATCCACTGAGGACATGAACTGGTCAAACTCCAGTCGCGTCACCTGCCCTGATGCATAGAATAGGCCTCGCAGCCCGACCAGCAAGTCTTCGTGTTGCCGAACGATGGTATCAAAGCTAGTCGTCAGGTGATCAACGACCCGTTCAAAGCCTGCATTCTCTTGCATCTGCTGTTGACGCTGCACATAGGCCTGTGAAAAATGTGTCAGATACAGCCCGAAACAGGTAACACATAGTGGCAGAACGTAGGCCCACAAACTGCGCACGCGCTCCGTGCCGAGGCCCAGTAGACGTCGTTGGAGTGCTGCGTCGCCGGTAACGCTCCTGTGCGCACCAAGCATGTGTAATTGGTCAGCGTGTGTCTTCACGGATCATTGTTGCCTCAAGCCTTGAATACATCCCCGGCACCGGGTATCACGGTATGCTTGGCAAGTTACGCACCAAACCAACGATTATCCGGTTACGAATTTACAGATCACTACACCGATGTAACGGCGTATCGCAGCTACACCGTTACAAAAGAAACGCTATTCAAATCCCTCCACAATAAGAAACTCCGACTCTGCATAGCGATTACGCAACGCTTTTGCCGCCTGATATTCTTCGCTATTGTAAGCCGCAAGCGCTGTCTCGTAATCCTTGAATTCGACCACGACGTGCCGGCTGCGCAATTGCCCTTCCATGGCCTCATTGCGCCCACCACGAATCACAAAACGGGCACCATACTTCTCATATACCGGTGCGCCAGCTTTCAGATACTCCGGATAGTGTTCTTCGTCGGTAACATCGACATGGGCAATCCAGTACGCCTTGGGCATGATCAGTCTCGCTGGTTGATAAAAGGAAGCACTATTGAGTAGAGAAATTTATAGGTTGTGTTCATGGCCAGCTCATTCACTGTATTGTCGACACTGATCAGCGAATCTCCTGGCCCCAGCGGTAGAGGGAGTTGCCGAATATTGATCGGTGACCAGATGAGTAGTATGCACAGTGCACCGCCTACGATGGCATTCAGCAAACCAGCCGGGACAGACAGCCGATACCTGAGAAATCGTTGTAGCTCCATGCGTGCACAGAATGCAATGACGATCAGCACGCAAAGCACCAGCGCCACTATCACTGCAATCAGGTGGTCTGCAAACACCGTACGCACAATGTCCAGCGGTGCCTCCACCACACTGAGAAGAGGTAGATCAGGCCGCACACCTTGAGTGTCGATAAACCACGGTGTGATGAGTTCAAGTGCAAGAATAAGTACCAGACCTGCAACCATAATCAGCGTGATAATGAACTTGGCTAGACCACGTAGAGGGTTGATGACTGACAGCACTGACCCCAGCACCACAGGCACGATACAGATGATGCCCACCAGTGCAAGATCAAATCGCAAGCCTTGCACAAACAAGGGCACAAAGGTATTCGTCTCTTCAAGCAATGGAAACTGCCACAGAGCGTGGGCCGCCCGAATCATGGTCAGTAAAAACAAGACGGTTAGCACGAACAGCATAAACTGCCGTATGAGGTGCATCGCGGGCAAGGTAGATTTCATGAATAGTTCAGGCAGATAGTCGTATCTTCGCAGTATAAACCATAGGGTGGCTTCACTATGAGCTCACCGACAAAACCAGGACGCACACAGACAGGCGACTTATCGTCAGTTGACCCGAGACGATTTGCGCTGGTGCAGCATCAGGTGCATTTGAATCAAGATGAAGCTCCCAGCGCCGGCCGGCCAGAGCCTCGGATGTCAACGGGAATGTAACATCCTGATGACTGGCATTAAAAAGCAGCAAAAGCGTATCGGCAGCCTCATCATTCACAGAATCCGGTATCGCGTCACCCATCAATTGCAACGCAACAAAACCGCCACCGGGGCGATGCCAGTCCGCTTCAGTCATCAGGGTGGCTTTCATGTTCAACCAGCTGACATCAGGCAAACCTGTCGACCTTGAGATATGCTCGCCATGCAGGTACCACGGCCGACGCAACACCGGGTGCTGCGCCCTGAAACTGATGAGTTGTCGCGTAAAACGCTGTAGCTCGGCAGCCTCCTTCGTATCATGCCAATCAATCCAGGTCAGTTCATTGTCCTGGCAATAGGCATTGTTATTTCCACGCTGAGTGCGGTTTCGTTCATCGCCTGCCAGCAGCATGGGCGTGCCTTGCGACAGGAACAATGAGCACAGCAGATTTCGTTGCTGCCTTAACCGAAGCCGCTGGATGTCTGCATCATCGGTTTCACCTTCAACACCATGGTTGTTGGAGTGATTGGCGCTATGTCCATCGCGATTGGCTTCTCCATTGGCTTCATTGTGTTTGTAGGCATAGCTCACAGTATCTCGCAACGTGAATCCATCATGAGCAGTAACAAAATTAACGCTGGCGCCCGGCTCTCGCCCTTGCCATTCAAACAGGGAACTACTGCCTAACAGGCGCTCGCTGAATTCATGAAGTAGATCGGCATCCGAATTCCAGAATCGGCGCACCGTATCGCGAAACTGATCATTCCACTCGGACCAGCGTGCAGGGTACTGACCTAACTGGTACCCACCGGGTCCAATATCCCAGGGTTCAGCAATAAGATGCGTATCAGCCAGATCAGGATCTTGAGCAATAGCATCAAAAAAGCCGGCATTGCGGTCAAAGCCATGCATTTCACGCCCCAGAATACTGGCAAGGTCAAATCGAAAACCGTCTACCTTCACCTCGTTCACCCACATGCGCAAACTGTCATTGATCATTTGCATGACCCGCGGATGTTCGGCTGCCAGCGTGTTGCCCGTGCCACTGTCATTGACATAGAAACGCGGATTGCGCTCCAGTCGATAGTAGCTCATGTTGTCAATTCCGCGATAACACAAGGTTGGCCCTAGCTCATTACCTTCACCCGTGTGGTTGTACACGACATCCAGAATCACTTGAATGCCTGCTTTATGCAGTTTTGCTACGGCATCGCGAAGCTCAAGTGTTGCATTAGCTGAAAACGCATAACGAGGTACTGCGAGAAAAAAACCCAGACTCTGGTATCCCCAATAATTAGACAGGCCCTTCTCTACGAGAAACTCATCATCAATAAAACCATGCACGGGCAGCAGTTCAAGCACTGAAACACCCAGCGTTTTCAATTGCGAAATGAACGCTTTGGATCCCAATGCCTGATACGTGCCTCGATGCTTGGCAGCAACTGATGACAGTAAAGTGGTCAAACCCTTTACATGCCCCTCGTAGATAACGGCATCGCTCAATCGTTTTCGAGGTGTGGGCACACCCGAATCACGCCAGCCTTTGCTGCTGACACGTGCGGTTCGCCTCGAAGACTCACACACCACACTCTTCAGGACATAGGGCGCGCTGTCACGTGTATCAAAGGACAAGTCCTTGTCGGGATGACCTCGCGTGTAACCGAAGTTGGCTTCGTGCCAGATAAATTCACCGAACCAACGTCGTGCATAAGGATCAAGAAGCAGTTTGTGAGGATTAAACCTGTGACCTGCCGTGGGATCGTAAGGACCATGAACACGGAAGCCATAGATCAGGCCCGTGACTGCACCGGGCAGAAACCCATGCCAGATATCATCAGTGCGAGCAGCTAACTCGAGTCTGGCCACTTCGCGCTGACCATCGGGATCAAATAGACAAAGCTCCACCGATGTGGCGTTTGCCGAGAAAAGCGCAAAATTGACACCTCCGGCATAGCTTGTCGCACCCAATGGAAAGTGCTTTCCGGGCAATAGCTGTGAATCTGATGTGTTCATTTATTCACCCGACACGCGCGACGGGCACATCCACATTCACAGCAGTCAGCTTCCAGATATCACGGTTATAGTCTTGCATGGTCCTGTCCGTAGAAAAACGAGCGCTACTGGCTGTATTGACAATGCTCATGTTTTCCCACTGTGCTCGATCACGCCAGGCGGCATCCACAAGAGCCTGAGCATCCAGATACGATGCCAGATCGGCAACGGTAAGCCACGGATCATGCGGACTAAGCGCAGCGTCTATCACCGTACGTGTATTGTCAGGCTCTTGCCCATCGAAAAGCCCGCTGTCGAACGCTGCAAAAATGGACTGCAGGCGGC
>CAYGSW010000387.1:0-4630 GCA_964352535.1 uncultured Granulosicoccaceae bacterium
GCGGCGGCTGGTGAACTCTGAATCCTAATATTTCGGGTTGACGGACTACTAGCGCAGCCGCTTCTGATATACCTTGGAATTGCGCTGACGGTTATAGCTTGCGCGTCTTGCCTCTGGTAGCTCATCGGGTACTGTCTCGCGATAACCACGCTCGACAAACCAGTGACCGGTCCTGGTACTCAGTAGCCTGGCATGATCAAAGCCCTGGGCAATTGCCTGCGCTTCCAGATGACTGAGCAGTTGGTCAGCCCGACCTTCGCCGCGGTAATCGGGATGCGTTGCGATACAGGCAATTTCCACACTGTTGGAAGAGGGATCCGGATACAGCGCGGCGCAAGCCACCACGGTGCCATCGCGCTCGCTGACGACGAAGTGGTCAATATCGAGTTCCAGCTGCTCGCGCGAACGACTTACCATGGTGCCATTAGCCTGCAGTGGCTCGATCAACTCGATGATTCCGCCGACGTCCTGAATAGTCGCAGCGCGCACGTTCTCCCATCGGCTGGCGGTTATCATGGTACCGCTGCCATCGCGGGTGAACAGTTCGCTCAACAGCGCGTTGCGATCATTGTTCATGAGCAGATGAACGCGGGCGACACCGGCGCGACATGCTGCTATTGCATGTGGAATGATGTTATCCAGATCATCGTCGCGGTTGTCATCGTCAATCTCCTGAGCCACAGAAGCTCGCCGATCTGCCATACGTTGTTCCTGCAAACGTTCAAGCTGTCCGGCGCTGGCCTGACGAAGAATTTCACCACTGGCGTCACGCAATAACCCGTTTACCAGAAAAACCAGCTTGTCTGCCTGCAAAGCAGTCGCACATGCGGTGGCCAGCTCGTTGACCGTGACGTTGAACACTTCTCCAGTCAGTGAATAACCCAGTGGTGGCATCAGAACCAGATGTCCTGCATCAAGTAACGCTGTTATTGCCGACGCGTGCACCTCACGAATAGAACCTGTGTGCTGAAAATCGACCCCATGGTGAACCCCGAAAGGTTGTGCCGTTACGTAGTTTCCCGATGACACTGATAGACGAGCACCTGCCATCGGGGTATTCGGTAGCCCCATGGAAAGGCGCGACTCGAGCGTGTTACGGGTCATGCTCGACGCCTTGACAATAGCTTTGAGAGCGGGTGCATCGGTGACACGACGCCCTGCGACCCGCTCGCTGGGGACACGTCCCCGCTTGGCCAGTTGCTCATCCACCTGTGCCCGTAAGCCAAAGCACACTACTAACCGTAAACCCAAATGGCTTAGTAACGTCAGGTCGTGAGTGAGGGTGGGCAGTAGGTCGTTGCGCAGCCATTCGCCTGGCAGCGCCAGCACCAATGTCTTTCCGCGATGTGCGTTGATGTAAGGAGAAGCAGCCCGGAACCAGTCAATAACCGAATCCAACGGATCAACAGTTGCAACACCGTAGTCATTGTCGTGTAGTTTGTCTGAAGGCTGACTCATGACAGCAAAGAGGTCCAGAATCTGTCGAAGGCGGGCCCGAAGCCATGACTCACAGGTATCGGGGTTGTGCAACTATAGCCAACCGTTGCGCCAATGTCATTGAATGACCATTGTAGAAACCTGACAAGGAACGTTTGTTGCTCCACCTACATCCAACCTCCAGGAAACACACTCAGCGTATGGTGCACGGGCAGTGCCTGGCCAAAGCTACTGAGCTTCATGTGTGACTTATCAATCCTTACACTTCCGATTAACCGATAAAAAGAGAATGCCCGTGCCGGTGATTGCTTTCAGATTTATGCGTGTTGTTCCCGTGACGGGTTTATGGCTCTGTTGCCTTGCTGCGTTCAGTGCCAGTCTCCTCACCACTCCGCCAGCTGCGGCAGATAGTGAAGAGGACGGATGGGCGCGCACGGTTTCGCGAGTGGCGGATTCTGTAGTCTCGCTGCAGTTGTCGCACTTGCGGGCATTCGACGATACCCCACAGGGAAATAGCACTGCGACAGGCTTTATTGTTGACGCGGAACGCGGGATCGTATTAACCAACCGGCATGTGGTGGGTTCTGGACCTATAAGGCTCTCGGCCACGTTCCAGAATCAGGAGCGCGTCGATGTTGTGCCCCTGTACCGCGATCCCATCCATGACTTTGCGTTCGTGCGTTACGATCCCGAGGCGCTGGCCTATGCGCAACCTGCATCACTGGCGCTGCGCCCTGACAAGGTGCGCACCGGCATGAACATCCGTGTTATCGGTGCTGATGGTGGTGAGCAACTATCCATATTGCCGGGTACCATAGCGCGACTTGACAGGGAAGTGCCGTCGTACGGGCGCTACGGGTACAACGATTTCAACACCTTCTACATGCAGGCAGCTTCGGGAACGTCCGGTGGCAGTTCTGGATCGCCTGTCATTGACTTGGATGGCGATGTAGTAGCCCTCAACGCCGCTGCCAACACACGAACTGCGAGTAGCTTTTTTCTGCCACTGCCGCGTATCAAACACGCGCTCGAACTGTTACAGGCTGACGAAATCATCCAGCGTGGAGGATTTCAGACACTGTTCAGCCATCAGCCATTCAGACAGCTACGCCGACTGGGCCTTGATGATGCGACTGAAAACCAGGCTCGACAAAGCGCTGTTGGCGTCAATGGCATGCTCACCGTTGCGCAGGTTATCCCCGAAGGCGTCGCGGACGGTATTCTAGAACCTGGCGACATTCTGGTGCGAATCGGTGGCCAGCTGATCAGCGATTTCATAGCGCTCGCATCGACGCTGGACGATGCTATCGGTCAGACCCTGAATGTGGACATTATTCGTCAGGGACGCCAACTTGCGGTGGAGGTTGCTGTAGCAGATCTGCATGCTCTGGCCCCGTCTCAGTTTCTTGAGCTGGGTGACTCGGTACTACAAGACATGTCGATCCAGCATGCACGTGCCATGAACAAACCGCAACGTGGTGTGGTAGTCATGGAGCCCGGTTATATTTTCACGCGTGCCTCGGTACCTGACGGTGCCGTGATCATAGAAGTCGAAGGGCGTGCAGTGACAAACCTGCAAAGCTTCATTGCTGCTGTCAATGGAACACCGAATGTGGACAGAAGGAGAGTTCGGTACATCGTTCCGGGTAATGAGTTCAGTACTGAGCTGGCTCAGTTTCAAGTTGATAACCGTTGGTTCGGTCATCGCTTGTGTACGCGCCGGGATGATGCACGTTTCTGGGATTGTCAAGCGGTAACACTCACAGGCTCGGATACCCTGGCTGCACCTGACAATGTGCGCGTCCCCAGCTTTCGTGACCCCTTGCTGAATCGGGTTGCGCCATCGATGGTCAAAGTCGGCTTCAGCATTCCCTATCCTGCAGAGAATGTTTACGCCCGACATTTCACCGGCGTGGGGCTGGTGCTGGATTCTGCGAAAGGCATTATCGCGGTGGACCGGAACACGGTACCCATCGCTCTGGGTGATGTAGAGCTGACGTTTTTCGGTTCCACGCAAATATCCGGGCGTGTCGTGTTCGTTCACCCCAGACACAATGTGGCTCTGCTTCAGTATGACCCGCAAGAGTTGCAGGGTGTGCCTGTAAAGGCACTTGAGTTAAGCACAGACGCGCATATCGCCATGCCTGATGATCTAACCATGGTGGGATATCGCAGCGATGGTACTTTCCGTACCCATCCCATCGATGACATCAGTGCACTAACCGTCAGCTTTGCCCCGCCAGGGCTTCCCCGCTTTCAACAATCGACACTCGATGTGTTTGCCATTCCTAACGTTCCGCCGTCACTGGGTGGGCCACTGGTCGATGCCGATGGCACTGTGCACGCGGTGTACATGAGCTTTGCCTTTGAAGAAGGACGGGAGATACGCCAGCGTGAATGGGCAATGCCAGCCTCGGTGTTGCATCAGAGCTTACAGTTGTACAAGGCACAGCAGCCTTACTACTCAATGGATGTCAAACTGGCATATCGGCCGCTTTATGTCGCACAGCAGCTGGGTCTGCCCAGTGGATGGCTGGCCAGATTCAATGAGCTACCAGCACCCATGCGACGGGTGTTGTATGTTGAACAGGTGGTTCCTGATACCGATGCGCATCAGAAGCTGTACACCGGTGATGTATTGATCGCCATCAATGATGAGCTGGTCTCTGATCTGTTCATGGCAGAGATTCAGGCGCAGCAGACACAACTTAGTCTAACCGTGCTGCGTGCTGGTAAAGTCTTGAAGATCGACTTGCAACCCAGCTCGCTGGATGCCCTGGGCACGCAGCGGGTTGTCAGCTGGGCCGGGGCCTATTTTCAGATGCCGTTTGCCGATATCGGATTCCAGAAAAGTGTGGCATTTCCCGGTGTCTATATTGCTGATACCGCTGCAGGTTCGCCTGCGCTGTGGGACGGGCTTTACAGAAATCGCTTCGTGGTAGCGGTTGATGGTGAGCCTGTGAATGATCTTGATGATTTTCTCGAGGTTGCACGCAATCGGGAACAGGACCAGATCACACGCCTTACCACCATATCGATCAGTGGGCGGCAGAGCATTATCACCGTGCAGCCCGAGTACAACTTCTGGCCAACCTTCGAGATCACGCACGGCGAAGAGGGCTGGCAGCGAATCGATTACCAGGAGGCTGTCCGAGAATAACGATCGAGGCCGAAGGCGGCCCCGCGAGGGTGT
>CAYGSW010000388.1:0-4619 GCA_964352535.1 uncultured Granulosicoccaceae bacterium
GCTAAATACATCCCAATTGGCTTCAGGCATCACTGCTTTCTCTATCCGCTGATGTCGAGGAATCAGGCGGGTAGTCGTGCGCTGAGAAGACTTCGACCTTCGCTCCAGCCTCAATAAAGAGCTTCACGAAAACGGATACCTCAGCCTCGTCTGTCGTGACAGTGATTTGATCAGCTTCACGAGAGAAGTGATGTTCAGATACCAGCTGACCAAGCTCCGCTGGACCTAAGGTATGAAGTTTCAAGCTGCTCAACAATAACAGCATGTCATCTGAAAACCTCTGATCCTCTGGTTCACCAAAAGCATTAAAGTGGCTGTCGTCTTCCGAAACCTGGTAGCTAAGCCTGTCAATGTCCTTTTCGACCTGCACTGCGTCTTGCTCTCGCTTGAATCGTCCGATGAGAACCAAGTTCATCGAATGCTCAGACCCGTATCCGTTCCCAATCTTCATTTTTGCGTCTCTGGTTTGATTTCAAAGGTCTTTCTGAGTCGCTTAAGTATAGCCAATACTCCAACGTCCCCAATCTTTGACCCAGTGGTCGAGTATGAACTTGAACGACGCATTCCGGACGCGTCTATATGTGCATAATCTTTGAGGCCTTTCTCAGCGGGGAGCGGGTTGCACGTTGGCATTCCAGACGCCCCCGCCTCTGCTCAATCAAATTTTCAATGTCAGATTTCTTGGCGTTTGTGAGAGTAAGGCGGCTGATATGCCTTGTCTCTATTCACTATATTCTTGCCTGCTCTCGTGCTCGCTGTTGGATCGTCAGAGAAATAGTTTCATATAGTTTTGCGTTTTCATTCTCACGGTCGGTTACCGTGGTCACTAGGGCGTATTTTTCTTTTTCGAGGCTTATCGCTTCTCCCCAATCTCTATCATTTCTAGTGACTACAACAAACCATTTTTCATCAGGATTTCGTTGTTTCATCCGCCACGTGGACGACTGGACCGTTCCCTTACTTCTTAACTCGGAGCCAACATCCCTATTGCCGGTCGCATCATCATTTCTTGTAGCCGTTTCTTTTTGTAGGTCGTGATTGAAATGTCGTTGCACGGCATCCAGCGAAACGTCTTTTACTAGACAGAAATGCATGCTAGTTGCAGTGTAGTTGAGCCTAGTGGTTCTTACAGCAGGACAGTAAGATAGTGTAATTCGAATTTCTCTGGCT
This sequence comes from uncultured Granulosicoccaceae bacterium, assembly GCA_964352535.1. Taxonomy (GTDB): domain Bacteria; phylum Pseudomonadota; class Gammaproteobacteria; order Granulosicoccales; family Granulosicoccaceae; genus Granulosicoccus. Next base: position 1,171 of record CAYGSW010000388.1, read on the forward strand.
GCGCGCTGAGTCCTCAGAAATTCAGGAGGCAACGGAAGTTCATAAAAATGATGAGTGTTATTTTCTATACCATCTTCTGACATGAGAACAACGACATTTTCAGTGGATCTGAAGAGCTCGCTCTCATCGATGATTCCATACCCAGCAACATCCCTAGAAGCATCGCGCCCATGTGCTGCTCTATATGTTTCCTTCATATCATTAGGAAAACTGCTTTCAACTTCACGAGGCACGTTGGCGTGGTTCACTAACATCGCCCTCAGCATATTAGCAGATGATTTTGGATAGTAATTTAGTACCCTTCCTGCCAAATGAGCGATATAGGGTGCAGCAAAGCTAGTTCCACTGACTTCACCAAATAAAGTGTTTCCCACAAATTTGCTGTTGCAAGTCAAAACCCCCATGCCTTGCATCGTAAACTGGTGCTCGTTTCCTGTTCGCAATGGAGCAGCAAGATTCCCTCCTACGGCGACGAGCTCAGGCTTTATAGCCCCCTTAACTGAAGGACCATGTCTAGTAAAGGGGGAAGGCTGATTCTCAGACGCCGGTGACAGTTGTGCAATTTCAGGATATCTTTGAGCATCAAAAGTAGCGTTGTGTCTAGCCAAGCTGCCAACTGTCAAAGCGTTCAAAGCGGGCGCCGGATCAACTATGCGACTTTCATCAGACAAGAGATACTCAGGATACTCCTCACGCCAGCTATTACGTGGCACTTCAGGGTCGACTGATCCAGTAAAATTTCCTGATGAAACAACAAATAGCACACCCAGGTCTCTTGATAGTTTGTCAAGCACGTATGCGAGTCCATTTACATGCCGACCGTTGTAGGGCGCATTTATATTTCCCAGTGACAAATTGAAAATTCGGCAACCGTGTTCGTCGACGAAATAATTGACTGCCTTTATGATAGTATTTTCAATTGTTTCTATATCAAACTCTGCATGCTGATCCAATACACGTCCATTAAAAATTAGCAGCTGTGGCTCCCAGTAATTACTGATGTTGCAAGCTTCGATATCACCGTAGAGCACAACACCTGCTACTGCTGTGCCATGCCCGTTCAAATCAAACCCGTCGCCATCATCGATAAAGTCTGCACTTTCTGCTATCGCTGGTGCTAAGAGTGGATGATTCGTTGCTATCCCGCTATCAAGTACACAAACCCTCGCAGCCGTACGCGATGGGGCAGGAATGTTTAAAGGAATTTCATCTATGTCGCGATTAAGCTGGTTATAGCTAATTCCACTTGTAGGAGGTAAGTCCAGTTGACGAACATCGTGGTGATTTAGCAATGCATTTGCAGCTGCTATGTCAACATCTAACCGATACATTACCAGGCTGTCAAGATTAATTCGGTCCAACTCTATGATGCGATTTTCTACAATCCACTTCTCGAATTGCTCACATGTTTGAAGACGATCTGGATGGGTTGCCATTAAGACTGGCCATAACTCAACATCCACAATGAATCGCTCGGTTTCGGGAAACCCTTCTTTTTCAAACGCCCAACTCTTTCGATCTTGAGAGGTCCAATTGTCTATGCCTTCTATAGCCTCGAGAATTTGCTTGTAAGTAAGCTCTGAATCTTCTAAACCTACGACCCGCAAATGCTCTTTAAAAACCAACAAACCCGCCTCATCCGCAAAAACTACACATATCTCATTACTTTCTTGACTAACGAAATTAATGCCATGCTTATAGAGATGAGCAATGTCTAGCATCCCTGTATATTGTATTTTAAAAATGTACTTCCCTGCGTCTGGAGCATGTAGTTCACTAGCGGTTTTGAGTGATTTCTCTAGATCATCGGCTAGTTTTTCACCATGTTCTTTGAGATCTCCACGAGGGATGCGCGGAATTTTCCTTTCTCTAGTTCTTCTGTCATTTTGAAGTGAAGCTCTCTCCATCCTGAGATGCGTATAGTCGCTCATGCTGCGTCCTTAAGATTAGTTTTCGCGTGCAATTGCCAGCTTTAAATCTTTAATAGTTAGAAACTCTTGACTGCGTAAGATCATTCGTTTAACGGCACGACGTACGACTCGCTCAATATCGGCACCACTGTATTGGCAGAACATATCTAATAGACGGTTGTCATCTAATTCAAATTGTCGACGTACTCCACGTAGTTTAAGCGACAATATTTGTTGAATTTGTTGTGCATCGGGCAGCGAGAACTTTAAGGTTTCATCAAAACGGCGCCAAATTGCAGCATCTAGTATATGTTCATGATTTGTTGCCGCTAGAATCAGACTTTTCCCTTGATAGGCATCCATCATTTGCAAAACAGCATTCACTACCCTATGGAGCTCGCCGTGGTCAGCCGAGTCCGACCGTTCTTTTCCGATAGCGTCAAACTCGTCAAACAGGGCAACTAAGGAGTTTTCCGCAATAAAGTCAAATACCTTTCGTAAATTAGCAGCTGTTTCACCAAGGTAAGAAGAAACCAGAGTATCCAAACGAATCACAGCGAGTGGTAAATCCAACTCAAAAGCGATCACTTCTGCTGCAAGTGTTTTCCCACAGCCGGGAGGTCCATAGAAAATTACTTTTGCCGAAGGTCTCATCCCATAGCTCAACAACAAGTCAGCCCGCCTATGCTCTTCTAGCAATTCTTCGATCGCTGCCAAACCAGCTTCCTGCATCACAACTTCCTCCAACGGTCGCTGGGCTTGCCGAATATCTAGCAATGGCAAGCCTCGCTCTTTATCTACAGGAGACTTGGGGTAAAGGCTAAGCGTTGATTGCTGGCTAGTACTTGCATCCTTGCCATACAGTATGTGCTCTAAATCGTTCGCCAACAGATGGTGCTGTTTTTGGCGCTCACCTTTTATAACAGCTTCCGAAGCCAATCTAAATGCTTTGGGGTCACTACTTGTACCGGCCTTAATTAACTGTCTTAGAATTTTACCATTTGCCATTTCTTTCCCCTCAACCACACAACAGTTACCTGACACAAGTGACTTCACTACTTAATTACGAAATTTACTCACGACAATCTCGGATCAAGACGCCCACTCAGATATTTATGTACTGACCGTCTTTAGTTTCTGCGTACATAGTACTCGTTGACACATAAAAGCTTAGCTTTTTCAGCACAAAAATCCACTGTATCGTGGGGCTGTTGGATGTGCGCTTCGAACTGCGACAGCAGTGATAGTGGGTTGATGCCTCGCTCATCATTGCCTAGCCGATAGTGTATCGCCAGCCTGAAGCTCGACATCTGGCTTTAGTAGATGTTCGCCCGCATGGTTTTCAAATCGATACTGGTCATCGACGTAGTCCAGAACCGTATCAACACGGGCGTGTCGTGATTGAGCAATCATCTTCAGCAGATCGGCTTTGTTTCGTCCGGCGCTAGTCAGAAACCCGCGTCGAAGGCTATGGCCAGAAAACTGGCGATAGTCCAATGAGGGATCCTTCAGACGATAGATCGCCTCCTTGATCAAATC
>CAYGSW010000389.1:0-4606 GCA_964352535.1 uncultured Granulosicoccaceae bacterium
TGCATCGCCTGCATCGCCTGCATCGCCTGCATCGCCTGCAGACGATTCTGCACTTTCATCACGTTGGCCATGCAATCCTTCCTGAACAACCTCGTCACTTAAGTCAATATCAGATACATTCAGTGTCGACAAATCTACATCGTCTTCGGACAACGCTGAAAGAGTCTGACCGCTGTCAGCTTCCATACTGTTAGCGTTGAGAACCTCAACGTCACTGGAAGCATCGCCACCGAATTCTGTGTCTGCAACTCCGCTATCGCCAGCAACATCCTCTGTACTCGCGCGGACTTCTGCACTCACACCATCCTCTGCGCTGGCTCCACCTTCTGCGCCAGCTCCGCCGTCTGCACTCGCAACATTCTGCTTTCCGACGCCGACCTGTGCACTGTCGCTACTCTCTGCACTTGAGCTATCCACCGCGGCATCTACGTCAGGTGAAGAAGCAGCAACATCTTCACTGTCTACCGTTGCGCTGTGCTCCGATAAAGTGCTCTCGTCTACATCCGCACCATCCGCGGTGGCATTTTTCTGCACAACACTTGCGCCTTCGACGTCGGACGCGTCAACAGACAGGTCGGCGCACACTTCATCAGACGCTTCATCTGTCACGACGCTATTGTCTGCGGCGGCGATGCCACCCTCGGAATCCTCTCCCTGTGAATCGTTAGCAGCAACGCTGTCAGTCACGCCATCCACCAATCCGACTTCAGCTGCCAATGCAGCATCGATTTCCGCCAGATCACGAGCTTCGGCAAGCGTTGGCAGTTCGTCGAGTCGCTTGAGGTTGAAGTAATCCAGAAATTCTTTCGTGGTGCCCCAAAGCGCGGGTTTACCGGGGACATCCTTGTATCCCATCTCTTTGATCCATTCACGCTCTTGCAATGTGCGAATGATGTTGGAGCTCACGGCAACGCCACGCACATCTTCGATTTCGCCACGCGTGATGGGCTGGCGATAGGCGATCAGCACCAGAGTTTCCAGCAAGGCACGCGAGTAGCGAGGCGATTTTTCCTGAAACAAGCGGCCCACCCAATGTTCCATGGAAGCCGCTGATTGCAATCGCCAACCCGACGCTACCTCGACCAATTCAATCCCACGACCTTCGTAGGACGCTTGCAATGCTAGCAACGCATCCTTTATTTCGCTGCGCTCGGGCCGGTCTATATCTTCTTCGAATAAGACTTCAAGCTGGGCGATTGTCATCGCCTTACCTGCCACGAGCAAACACGACTCGAGGATGTTATGTAATTGTTGAGAATCCATCGTCTCTACTCGAGTCTCTTAAGGCTTTTCTTGAAGATCGGATGCCGCGTCCTCGGCTGCATCTTCAGGCTTGTTAGCATCGCCTGCTTCAACGTCAGCAGGCAGCGTTGATTCGCTCCGCGGCTTCAGGTAGATCGGGGCAAAAGGCTCGCTTTGCACAATATCAATGGCTGCTTCCTTGCACAGCTCCAGAATGGCCAAGAATGTAACCACAACACCCAGACGTCCTTCCTCTGGGTTAAACAACGTTGAGAATTCACAGAATTCTCCGATCCGCAGCACCGACAACACATCTGACATACGCGCTCGTACAGACAGGGTTTCACGCGAAATACTGTGATGACCCATGCGCTCGGCACGCTCGGCAACATCGCGAAGTGCCAGCATCAGCTCTTTCATGGAGACATCAGGCTGCGGCACTTCGCGTTCAATGACAGGCGGCACCACTTTTAACTGCTGGTGCTCACGCTCCATGCGCGGCATGTCATCAAGCGTTATAGCACCGGTTTTAATCCGCTCGTATTCCTGCAGCCTGCGGATGAGCTCAGCACGAGGATCGTCCTCGTCCTCATTGTCTTCATCAAGGCGCGGCAATAACATTCGCGATTTTATTTCGGCCAGCATGGCGGCCATCACCAGATACTCTGCCGCCAATTCAAACTTCATGGTTTCCATCAGCCCGATGTACTTCATATACTGAGCAGTGATGTCTGCGATTGGGATATTGAGAATGTCGAGGTTTTGTCGCTTGATGAGGTACAGCAACAAATCGAGCGGTCCCTCAAAAGCCTCCAGGATGACCTCAAGCGCGTCGGGTGGTATGTAGAGGTCCAGTGGTAATTGGGTGAACGGCTCGCCGCGCACCAGTGCAATGCGGTGGCTGGGCAGTGCCTGTGCAGCCAGATTACCTTCGACAGTGGGCTGGAGCGGACCCTCTATCTGATCAGCCGGCATGGATGTCACGCCTGCAGGGCTGTTTTGCCGAACGTCAACATAGGCGCTTGTTACAGACGAGTTTTCAGCTGCATGGGGCTTGTTTTCTACACCGGCTGAGGGGTCGGCCTGCTGTTGCGGTGGATCTACTGGCATGAAGTCGCTCCCGGTTTGAACAATTATACCGTGCACGGCGCCTGTTAACTAATCCAGAAAAGCAAGATCTCCACGACCACGTCGACTAATTTCCATTTCACCATTGTCAGACAGTGATAGGACGGAGGTGGGCTCGAAACCACAGTTTCCACCATCGATAATCAGATCTACATGTTTTTCGAGAATCTCACGAATCTCCTCTGGATCCGTCTCTGGCAGATCGTTATCTGGCATGATCAAGGTGCTGCTCATCAGAGGCTCGCCCAGCTCTTCCAGCAAAGCCTGGCAGATCCGGTTGTCAGGTATGCGAATGCCAATAGTTTTTCGCTTGGGGTTCTGCAGGCGCCGAGGCACTTCATTGGTGGCTTTTAGTAAGAACGTATAAGGACCGGGCGTCAGTAGTTTGAGTGTGCGAAAAGTGCTGTTGTCCACGTGCGCGTAAGTGGCAATATCGGACAGATCGCGGCACACAAGCGTAAAATTATGTTTTGCGTCTGTTTTACGGATTCGCGCTATGCGCTCCATGGCTTGTTTGTCACCCACATGGCAGCCCAGGGCGTAGCAGGAATCGGTTGGATAGACGACAACGCCACCATCACGGATGATGTTAACAGCCTGTCCTATCAGCCTCTTCTGGGGATTGTCCGGGTGAATCTCGAAATACTGGCTCATGCTGGCCGCCGCAAATCTGTGTAACCTTCTATTGTACGCGGAAGCGGTGTAGAGCTTGCATAACTATCGCGTTCTTGCGTGATCAAACACATTTATTGTTATTCAAATCTGTTATCCAACGGTTATCTCAATGTCCAACCTCTTAGTAAAACCTGCCAAATTGTTGTTAATTACGGCGGCACTCGCCCTGCCAATCGCCACAAAGGCGCAAAGCAATGGCAACACATTACCCGATGGGGTTCTGGCTACCGTTAACGGCAGACCCATCCCCATGATATCGGTAGACAATGTTGCCCAACAGATCACCGAAGCCGGCGAGGAGGCTGATCCGCAGCGCATTCTCGAAGAGCTCATTAATCTGGAAGTGCTCACGCAGGCAGCCGAAGAGCTGGATCTTGACAAGCTTCCCGAGATATCAGCCACGCTGCAATTGCAATACACGCAAACCATGGCCAATGCCTACCTGGCGAGCAAGGGCGCCGAGCTGACATTCACCGAGGAAGAGCTGCGTGCAGAATACGATGCCCAATCCGCGAATGTAGACAGGGATGAATTCAGAGCCAGCCACATTCTGCTGGAAACCGCTGAACAGGCCCAGAGTGTCATTAGCGAACTGGAAGCTGGAAAACCATTTGCTGAAGCGGCTGCCGAACATTCAATCGACCCCGCAGGCGAAAACGGTGGGGATCTTGGCTGGTTTGTCGGGTCGACCATGGACCCTGCCTTCGCTGAGGCACTGTCGAGCATGGCTGTTGGTGATGTCAGCAGCGAGCCTGTTCAGACCGAATTCGGCTATCACGTTATCAATCTGGTTGACTCGCGCAACGCTGCATTGCCAGACTTCAACTCCGTAAAAACCGGACTGACGAATCTGGCGGTTCGCAGAGCCCTGGCAGCCCATGTGGAAGAGTTGAAAGCTGCCGCGGATATTCAGTCAAAGTAGAGTGCACGTCTGGATGTAATGGAGCGTTCTGGCGTAATCATGCGATGTCATTGACGAGGCCGATCGTAAGATCAAGTGACTATGCTGGCTCAATGGCTCAATGGCTCAATGGCTCAATGGCTCAATGGTTAACGAGCCGATTGTGCAACCGGCTCAAGGAAAGTGTCAGCGCTGCTACCCTTCGCTACTTTAAATAGTAGCGAAGTCCAAAACCTATAAGCGACTCGTCGATGATATCCAGCCCGGCGTCGGCCTCGCCCTGGCTGAAGGGAAGGACAATTCCCACACCAAAACCAAACTCTTTGTCCAGATCGACACCACTGAACGTGTGTACATCGGCGTTGAAGTACGAGGAGGCTGCGTGTTCGTTGAAACCGATACTCTCTATCGGATAGCTGCTGAGCAACACTTCCAGTGACATTGTTCTAACGCTTACCGTTTTAGAAGAACCCGCCCCTCCGGAAGAACTGCAGATTCCAGGAACAATTGATAATGTCCCGTCAAAAGGATTAACGATTGGCGTAGGCCCGGTGCAATTGGCTGTTACATAGCCAGGTCCGTATCGTGGAGTTACTGGCATTAACGAACCTGGATAGCAATCTAGTAGTCCGTCAACCCGAAATATTAGGATTCAGCGGG
>CAYGSW010000390.1:0-4587 GCA_964352535.1 uncultured Granulosicoccaceae bacterium
CGAATTGTTCACGCTCATTAATACCGAATGAGGACATGCCAAACGCTGTTTGGCTTTCAGTTGAGTTAACTGCTTTATTGCTGATGGTTGTCTTAAAATCTTCCATGAAATCGTGCTCCGTTTGATGAGTCAATATAACATCAGATGGCAAAGTCAGCAAGTAATAACTGGCAATATATCCAGCAAATATAATATGCTTTTCATCTCTGCAGTAGACTCCTGTTCATTGCAGGATACACGTATATCGTCAAGAGAATCAGAGAAAAAAAAGCAGACTCTTTTCAGTCATTGGCCTGCATAGTGTATCTGCCTCTATCACCAGCAACTATCAGCAGCCTTAGCGATTCTGCAGCATTAATATGTGACGTAGGCTTTCAAGTGTGGCTTACGTCTTGTTCGTGTGCGAAGCTGTCGGTCGCCTATTTCTAATTTCAGTACGGTCGCCGTCTTTTCCGGCGGCAGGTAAGTCCTCAATGCTGCCGTTGTCCATGTTTAAGGTCGATGATCGCAAGTCTGAAGGCGAACTTCCGCAAAGTGTCCGCAGCTGTATTAACTTAGCGTTCGGTGACTGTCCGCTTTAGAGTTCAAAAAGCTGAACGCTTTGCTGGGTATTCTGTTCACCCTAGCGACGGAAAGCGTACATCTTTTGAGGTCTGCTTTTGTTCTGGATTTGGTCAATAGCCGCCGTAGTCCATGAAATGGAGCAATTAATTTCAGGTCTCAGATGAAGTTGCAAGCAGCCTCAAAGTGGCCTTAAGGCACAGTTCAACCAAGAATATTGCCTACTGCCGCAGCAAGTGTACGACGTTGACACAACTAGCACCGGAGCAATGAATGACAGCACCATATTGCTCTCTAGGACTTCACGTTATGTTTAATATTTGACTATTGTCTCATTTGGTCCTTACTTTGATGCATGTGCAGCCGCTACATAAGGCAATAGAAATGGATCTAATCTAAACAATGAAGCCTGAGCTGTGTGGTGTTTTAAGCGTTGTATTTTCAGCGGTGCTTGTTTCATGAGGAAATGGTTCAAATCTTTCTACTCCTGCTGACCAAGTGAGTGAGTTACCTAGAGTGGTAGTTGATCAAAGCGCTGCTGATAAGGTTGCAGGCTCTCAGACAGCAGAGGCAATGGAAGATCATTATTTGATTGGGTACATGTCTCTCACTGAGCACGAAGATTCTGTATGGGGGAATCAAGCTAATGCTGACTTCATCCGTGCAGAGCAACCACCCATCGCTCCGTTAGATCCTACGGATAGCTGCTACCTCTATGAATATGAAAATAGACATTTGGGTAGATATCCTAACCGGGACTACTTCTACACGGTGGAAGGAGCAGCAGTTGATGCCGGAGATACGGTGATCTTGAGCAATGAAGCAGGAACATGGCGAACTTTAACCAGCAGTGGCGGTTACAATAGCTGGGAAGCCCATGATGATCCCGGTTCCTTGACGATTGATACTACCGGTGACGGAGAGTTCCCCGCATCTTCTATCGAGTTGCCCGATAACCGATAAACACGGCCCGTAGATACGCACCTTGAATTCTCAGAGCTTCTTGAAGTTTCACAAAACCTGTTTCGATGGGACCCAAGTCTGTCTACGGACAGCGTTGTTGAGATTGTTGTGTCGTTCTACGGCACTAACCGCGACCGCAGGAGCATATATCGATGTTATGTCGTTGATGATGGCGACTTTGTTTTGCCAGCAGATGTTGCTGAGCGGGTCGAAGGCCGACGATATTCTCATCGCATGGCTCGTCATACAAGGAATACCGTCGTTGACGGCAATCTAATCTGGATCACAGAACGGACCTATGAAAAACCGGTGTTGTTTAATTGGAGATATTTGTGAAGACGTTATTAGTCTTTTTGTGTGTTGTGTCGTGCATCATGGCGAAACGGGATAAAGCAACATTTATTCTGTAAATTCGGTTTTTCTTTTTCGTCGTTTGGTACTACATAGTCAGGTATTTACGACCGGTCTCCAAGCCTTCTGACACTTCCATCAACACAGCGCTGACCAGCCTGAGGCAGGAGTCGGTGTTGGGGAATAACGTGGCGACGCGCGTGCGTCGCTTGATCTCCTTGTTCTGTCGTTCCAGCATGTTCGTGGTACGCAGTAACCGCCGGTGCGATTGGGGTAGCATCATCACCCCCAGCCCTTCGGGCACGTTGTTCTCAGCCCAGCGAGACAGCTCGGGAGCCTTCTCCTGATGACGGGTAACGAACTGTTTGAGCAGCGCCGTTGCCGCTGGCTCATCACTGGCCTGGAAGATACCGCGCAGCTCACCGGCAATCTGCGTCTTCATCGCCCGTTGCGGCACATAGGCTTGCGCGTTCTGTTGTAAGTGAAACTGACAGCGCTGCCAGGGCACGGACGGGAATACGGCGCGCCTGGCGGCCTTGAGCCCGGCATGGTCATCTGAGACGATCATCCGCACACCAGAGAGCCCGCGTGCCACCAGCTTGGTCAGGAACTCACGCCAGTGTGCTTCGGCCTCTGAGAGCGATACAGAGCACCCCAGCACGCTACGGTGACCCGATGGGCTGATACCCACCGCGACCAGCACAGCGCAGTCGATAACATGGCCGCCGTGACGGACCTTCTCGTAGCGTGCGTCCAGAATCAGGTAAGGCGTCTCAGAGAGTTGGCGATCACGCCACGCACCCAGCACGTCATCGAGCTCACTGGCGGCGCGACTGACCTGCATGGAGGAGACCTCGGTGCCGATCAGCTCTTCGGTGATGCTGGCCATCTTGCGCGTCGAGACCCCCTGTACGTACATCTCGGCAATGGCCAGCTTTAGCGCTCGCTCTGAGCGTATGCCTTTTTCAAGAGCGTTCGGATAGAAGTCGGTATCGCGGGTTTGCGGCACCTGCAGATCCAGTTTGCCCAGACGTGTCATCACGCACACGCCTGATCGACGAGCGCACGGGCGAAATCCACGATTATTCCAAACGTGGCGGCGTTATCGAGAGCGTCATCATGACGCCCGATAACACACCGGAGTGGATGAAGGATCGTTCCGCCTTGTGGAATGCTGTCGAAAAAATCGAAACGCATTCCAAGGCACAGCTCAGTCGAGAGATCGAATTTTCTGTGCCCTATGAAATCGAACACAAGCATCGCCGCGCCGAAGCCCTTGCCTTTGTACAAGAGGACTTCGTTTCACAAGGCATGATTGCCGATGTGTCGTTTCATGCACCGCGCCCCGAGAAAGGGGAAGACCCGCGCAATTATCATGTGCATGTGATGCTAACGATGCGTGAGCTGACGAGTGAGGGCTTTCATCCCAAGAAATCCACACCCAAGGCGCGAAGTTGGAACAACCGCGACAACATTCCCGCCTGGTATAAGGCGTGGGCAGATCGGCAGAATGCAGCCCTCGAAAAACACGGCCATGATGTGCGTGTTTCTCACTTGAGCCTGAAGGCGCAGGGCATTGACCGCGTGCCACAAAAACACCTCGGCAAAGCGGCAAATCAGGCTTTGAAAAGAGGGGGAGAGCATCCGCGTATCAAGCGGATGAAAGTGATACAGCGGCGCAATGATCGTATTGATCGTGTGCGTAAAGGCCGCTTGAAACAGGTGGGCGACATGCGGCGCGAGGTTGCGCAACTGCACAGGGAAATGCGCAAAGCAGGTCTAGCGCGTTGGGTTTCTGTGCTCACGGGTAAACGCAAAGCCACAGAAAAACGCATCGAGGAGATTGTGAGCGAACGCGGCCGCCGATTAGCTACGGCGAACGCGTTGCGCCGCCAGCAAATCGAGCTATTGAGTAAATCGCTGATGCTTATGCGAGCCGATCATGAACGCACAAAGAAACTCAGCAAGGCGGTGGCCACGGCGCGTATAGCGCGTAAGAATGAGCAGCGTGTGAAGCAGGATCAGAAAGCCGCCCAACATCAAAAGGTGATGGAGCGGCAGAAACAGCAGGCGGCGAATGATGCCCAGCAGTCCCCAGAGCGTTCGAAATCGGATACGCCGAAGGTTAGAAAGCCGAAATTTGCCCACCGTGCTCAGGGGGAGTTTGCTGCGCAATCACAGCCCGAAAAGAGCGAGCCGCGCAAGCCGTTATCGCCGGAGAAAAGACGGGAGCGCAGTCGCAACCGCAGAGGGCGAGATTCAGGGCGATAGCATTCAAGGAATATGTACCTATTGACGATAAATGTACAAAACAGCTAACATGTACATATTTAACGAATAGGAGATTGTGATCATGTCAGTAGAAAACCCAACGACCGAAGTATCCTCGACGGAATTTCGGGCGCATTCGGGTCGGTACATGGAGGAAGCGGGGAAACGTCCCGTTTTCATCACCAAGCACGGTAATCCGGTACGCGTGATGGTCGACATCGAGGAGTATGAGCGGCTGAAAGCCATCGACGCTCCGAAAGTTGTGCATCCAAGCGAGCTTTCCGACGAACTTAAGGCTGAGCTCGCCAAGGGCGATCAAGGTCCAGCTACACCCGAGCTTGATCGTCTGATGGATTGAGGATGACGTTTGACCCTAAAGCTGGTGATCTAGTAGTCCGTCAACCCGAAATATTAGGATTCAGCGGGCCTGTCTGTGTTCGT
>CAYGSW010000391.1:0-4580 GCA_964352535.1 uncultured Granulosicoccaceae bacterium
GAGGCAGCCCCGCCAAAATATCGCGCTATCGGTCGATCAGCTTATTCTCGGACAGCCTCCTGTCTAGTCGTGCATCTGGCATCTTGCAGTACAAGGATGTACGCTAATGCACAAAAGCTACGATCCTACGCGGGCCACAAGCCTGTGCGGCAGAAACATTTCGGCTTCAATAATCCGGCACACAGCATGAGCAATTCTTCAGACAACAACGCGCGGGCGGCGGCACGCATACTGAACGAGGCGTTGCCGTATCTGCAGCGTTACAGCGGCCAGACAGTTGTCATCAAGTATGGCGGTAACGCCATGACGGATGAGACGCTCAAGCGATCCTTTGCACAGAATGTTGTCATGATGAAGCAAGTGGGCATCAACCCTGTCGTGGTCCACGGTGGGGGTCCACAGATTGGCCAGATGCTGGAACGTCTCGCGATTCAGAGCGAGTTCATTGATGGCATGCGAGTCACTGACGCCAACACCATGGAAGTGGTTGAAATGGTATTGGGTGGTCTTGTCAACAAAAGTGTTGTTTCATTGCTGAATCAGGTGGGCGGCAAGGCCATCGGCCTGACGGGCAAAGACGCAGAGCTCATCAAGGCAAACTCCATGAAATTACCCGGCAAGCCGGATGTTTCACTGGGCTATGTGGGCGAGGTTGAAAAGGTCAACGTCGACATATTGAACGAACTGCTTTCCAGCAACACCATCCCTGTCATAGCACCGATTGGCACAGACAGCGAAGGTGCCAGCTACAACATCAATGCAGATCTTGTGGCCAGCGCCATCGCCATCGCCTTGAATGCATCACGCTTGTTATTGCTGACGAACACACCTGGCATTCTTGATCACAATGGAGAGCTGCTTACCGGTTTGACGCCAACCGACATCACAAATCTGATCAACAACGGCACTCTTCATGGCGGCATGCTGCCCAAGGTGCAGTGCGCTGTGGATGCGGTTGCTGCAGGAGTCAGTAGTGTTGTGATTATCGATGGACGGGTAGAGCATGCGCTGCTGCTGGAGCTGTTTACTGACCAGGGTATCGGCACATTGATCCACGATAACAATGCAGGCATTGAAGCGTGAGCGCAACCACTCAAGCCGCCTGAACGGTTCAGACAAGAGCCTGATACACAGCGGAGCGCAGCTCGCTGCGTAACGGATAACTGGAAGAGGGATACAACTGCGTCAGCAGAATAACGAACATATCCTCCTGCGGATCAATCCAGAAGAAGGTACTGGCAGCCCCACCCCAATGATGCTCACCTGCCGAACCGATCATGCCGACTTTAACCGGATCAAGTACTACCGCAAAACCCAGCCCGAAACCGATTCCTGCATAGCTTGTCTCACTCCAGACGGCCTGCCCCATGGCCGCCATATCGCGATTGTCGGGCAACTGGTTCTGACGCATGAATTCCACAGTCTTGCGCCCCAGAAGTCGCTGACCATCCAACTCTCCACCATTGAGAAGACACTGACAGAAACGTGCAAAATCGTCTATCGAACCTACTAGCCCACCACCCCCGGAATACAAGGCAGGCACTTTAAGAAACGATGAACTCTTCCGTACATCCAGTGCCACGGGCGGCTCCAGTACTTCAGGCTTTGCAGCAACAGCTGCACCTTGATCGCTAACCTGCGCACCGGCAACTGCGCCCAGCTCACCACCCGCTGCCGGTCCATAGAGGTCAGCAAAACGTTCTTCATCTGCTGCTGATACATGAAAGCCCGTGGATGTCATACCTAATGGCGTAAAAATGTGTTTATCAAAGTAATCGGCCAACGATTGATCTGACCAGATCTCCACCAACCTGCCCAATACATCCGTTGCCACACTGTAGTTCCATTGTGTTCCCGGTTGGCACAGAAGCGGCGCTTGCGCCAGACGCTCCACCAGGATGGCAAGCGATTCGGGAGAACCGGGAAAGACCAGCCCCTCATCACGATAGTACTGATCGACCGCGTTAGCATTCATGAAGCCATAGGTGAATCCTGCTGTATGGTTCATCAGTTGTCTGACAGTTATCGGCGACTGAGCAGGTACTGTGTGATGGTCAAAATCATCCGCCGTGTTCAATGCACCGGAACCTGTCCACACCCTGAGATCGGCAAATGCCGGCAGGTACCAGGCAACAGGGTCGTCCAGCTGAAAGCAGCCCTGCTCGAACAGCATGAGTGCAGCCACTGTCGTTACAGGCTTGGTCATCGAATACAGACGTACAATGGTTTCACGCTGAAACGCTCGGCTGGCTATCGCGGTTCCAGATGAAGGCGCCGACTCGCTGCCCGATTCCAAACCGGCCACACCACAGGCATGAAAGTAGGAAGGCTGCCCGCGCTTGCAGACCAGAACACTGGCGCCAGCAAGCCGATTTGATGATACCTGGCGCTCAAGCCAATCACCTACGCGATCAAGGCGCTGCTTGTCCAGCATTGAAGACGGCGAACCCTGTGCACCAGCATTCATTCTTTCGACCCATCGTTATGTTCAGTGAGTCATACAATACACAGTCAGCAGACGATTGGTAAATCAAACACGCAACAGCGCGCTTACTGGCGTGCCAGCTTCAACTCGCGGTAGCGGATCAGATCGTTGTCAAACTTTGTAGCCGCTTCGTTGCGCTCAGCAGCTTTGGAATCAATCAGTGACCAGGCGTTTTCGATATTGCGCTGAATGCTGCGTTGTTCAGCATACAGCGACTCCTGAGCTTTGCTAGGCCCCATTGACTTCTCTTGCATCTGCACACGCTTGTCAACGATGGCCAGGCGTTCAGAGAGTATACGGATACGATCATCGAGCCTGCTGATAAGCCCGTCAATCATGCCAATGCGATCGTCGCGAGTACGGATCAGATCCTCTTCGGTCGTGAACGTAGCCAGCAGCGCACGGTCACGGATTCGTGCAAGCTGCTCAAGCCTTTCACGTTTGCGCGCCTCTCGACGCTCTTGCCGGCTGAGAATTTCCCGAAGCACAACGCCCTGGCGATTCAGTACGCTGTGGCCATTGTCCTGCTTTGAGTCAGGGGCCCGGTCCTGATACGTTATGAGGCCGCGATCCTCATACTTGTACACCGTGTCGGCTTGCGCGGCTGTGGCGCTAAAGAAAGCACTACACGTAGCAAGCACAAGAGCTGGCAATATGCCACGTTCTACGCAACGATAATACGGATCTGCATTTCTAGGCATGAATACCAATCTTCCCTAATATCTGTTAGCCATCACCGTGGGGACGCATTGGCGCTCACTGTCATGACTTCCCGGTGTGTGACGGTTATAGGGTCCGTAACGACCAGCTGTTCAGGATCGTGAGTCGATGCTGCCAGTTATGTGAATGGCATCCCGCCAGAGGAAGCACTTATGATGAGCTGTGTACAATGTGGAGCTATGAAAATCATTACGGCTAACCTCAACGGGGTCCGCTCCGCAGCGTCCAAGGGCTTTTTTACCTGGCTGCAACGACAGCGCGCTGACGTTGTTTGCATTCAGGAAACCAAGGCACAGGAATGGCAGCTCACCGATCCGGTTTTCCACCCGAAAAGTCTGCATTGCCATTACCACGATGCCGAGAAGAAAGGCTACAGCGGCACCGCCTTGTTCTGCCGTAAAAAGCCTGAAAAACTTGTTCGGGGCATGGGTGTCGACTGGATCGATAGCGAGGGTCGCTACCTGGAAGCTCAATTTGACAATGTTACTGTTGTGTCGCTCTATCTGCCTTCAGGCAGTAGTGGAGAGATTCGCCAGGCTTACAAGATTCGCATGATGGATGTTTTCCTACCGCATTTGAAAAAACTACGTGCATCGGGCAAACCCGTTGTTATCTGTGGCGACTGGAATATTGCCCATACCAATGCTGATATTCGCAACTGGCGTGGCAACCAGAAAAACTCAGGGTTCTTGCCTGAAGAGCGCGAGTGGCTCGGAGCACTGTTCGAAAAACACGGATTCGCCGATGCTTTTCGTCAGTTGCCACAAAAAGAGCATGAATACACCTGGTGGTCGCAGCGCGGCCAGGCGCGTGCCAACAATGTGGGGTGGCGCATTGACTACCAGATTGTCAGTGACGATCTAGCGCCGCGGGTAACGAGAACGCGGATCTATCGCGACAAGATGTTTTCAGATCACGCGCCGCTAATCATCGATTATGCCTTCGAGTTGTAGCCTGAACAGATCAACCCACCACAGCTTTAACACGTTGCTCGCGCCACATGGTGTACAGCCCTGACGCAATAATAAGCAGCGCACCAGCAAGCATCAGTGCATCGGGACGCTCCCCGAATACCAGCACGCCAAGCAACAACAGAAACAGCAACCTCGAGTAGCGATAAGGAGAAACCACGGATACCGGTGCGATGCGGATAGAGGAGATTATCATCAGATAGCCGACAGTGGCAAAAGCGATCATCCCGACAATCAGAATCCAGTCGGGTGACACCGGCAGCAGTGTCTGTTCGGTAAACAACACCCAGATAACGGCAAACGGCACAGCTGCCGCCATGGTGTAGGCAGCAAGACACGACGATGCCATACCAACAGGCGTCACACGTGTGGTGAGATCGCGGACTGACAAACCCAGCATGGCT
>CAYGSW010000392.1:0-4572 GCA_964352535.1 uncultured Granulosicoccaceae bacterium
GGCGGCTGGTGAACTCTGAATCCTAATATTTCGGGTTGACGGACTACTAGTGGTCTGAGAATAACAATCAAGGCCGAAGGCGGCCCCGCGCGGATGTGAGATTTTGAGTCAGATTTTCGCGTCAATTGAGGTGAATAGTTATTCTATTCGCTGAGATCTACGAGAAAATCTGGCAGGAGGCAGCCGCGCCAAAATATCACGCTTTCGGGGGGCCGCATTCGGCTCGATCAGCTTATTCTCGGACAAGCTCCTAGCGTAAAGGAGGTTTAGCCTTGTAGAACTTACTCTTCCCGATTCTTGGAACAGTCACTTCAATCTGAAATGACGAATACCATGCAGCCAGATCTTTAATCTCGTCTTCCTCGAGTTCCGCAGCGATTGGATTCATTAGCGGATTCTCGCGGATCCCTTCACGGTATTCCAGCATTGTGCTCTCTAGATAAACGGCCGATTGACCTGCAATATTTGGCACCGTAGCGTCAACACCGATGCCGTTTTCTCCATGGCAGACAGTGCACTGTTCTGCCAGCTTCTTTCCGTTTTCCAGATCGTTGGCAGCAGTGGGCGTTTGGGCGCTAATGCCGAGAAGCAGAACAATGCACAAAACTGAGATGTAGCGCGTTACTGTCATTTCTTAGACTTCTTGTACCAATAAAATTGTGATTGAGTTATCAACAAGCTCTGTCAACCGATCTGGACAGAAGTAAGAGAGCGAAATACCGGACCAACATCATTTTAACGGATAATCGATGGTGTTTCGCATGTACAGACAGAAACTCCAACCAATGGGTGCTCATTGTGTCAACACCGTTCGCAGTTAAACACTTTGTGCTTTTTTTAATATCAACCACCACCGGCTAAAGCCGGTGGTTTGGGGGTACGGCTAAAGCCGGATAAGTCGGCACAAGGCCGACCATAGGCCATGCTCTTAATACTCGCTCTCGACCTCGATGCATACTTGCTCTCAGGATGGGTAGAAAGCTCCCGTCTAAAAACGTGGGGTTTCCTGATCCCCTATTGGGGACTCTAAAAGGCATCTAATGCACATGCCCTTGCTATCAAGAGTTGCCGCAATCCTGGCTCTCAGGACCCTGACCAGCCTTGCTTTTAATCTACAGAACCAGCACCGCACAAGTGTCACTCAGCCAGTCCAGCCATTGAACGAGTGCAAATTGCAAGCTGACGTGTTGACACAATGATGATCGCCCCAGCACGCTGGCATTCGTTGCGGGAATTACACGACTTGGCTGCTAGAAAAAAAAATCTTCGCTGGCCTCGGGTCAAGCTCATACCGAAACGCTAACGTCGGCTGTATGGAAAATCAGTTGACTCAGGAGCGCTCTGGTATTGGCTGCAATACCAGTCCCACTGGTGCTGGTGCTGGTGCTGGTGCTGGTGCTTGCAGTAGCCTTGACTGATACAAAATTCAGTACCAGACTGGTCACATGAACATAACAGCTGACGACATCATCTTACGCTTGGATCTTATGCCGCATCCTGAAGGCGGACATTTTCGCCAGACGTGGATTTCAGACACAACCCTGGCCGACGGACGGGCTTCGGGCACTTGTATTCACTTTTTGTTGAAAGCCGGCGAACGAAGCCATTGGCACCGGGTAGATGCTACTGAGATCTGGCTATTCCATGCAGGCGCGCCTTTGGTACTCAGCACCGCCGAGTCAGCCGCAGGGCCAGCGCACGAATATATCCTTGCACCAGAGCCTGGGATAGATACCGGACCACAAGCGATCGTACCACCGCATTTCTGGCAAGCCGCGCGCAGCACCGGCGATTGGACTCTGGTCAGTTGCACAGCCTCACCCGGCTTCAGATTCGAAGGCTTTGAACTGGCTGATCAGGACTTCGACATTCCACGTTAGTTTCCGTCCGCTATTACCCAGCATTCACCGCAAGAAATTTGTTCTTCTTGCATCTTATCGAGGGTGATTATACATATGCAGTGACCATATGCGGTGACTATGTATGAGCACGTTACTTTTTCGAAACATAGCAATAGGGTGTGATTATCAATGCAGCAGTAGGAAGGATATTCGTCAGTCTATTGACAATCGATATGCTGATATCGCCAGTGGTTGCACAACAAGCCGTCCACTGCAATAAGCGATGACGACGGCAACGGGTTGGATGACGCTCTGGTATCCAGACCGGCGAATATCTCTAATGATGTGTGTATAGACTGCTGTAGCAACGTGCAACAAAACATCGCTGATACCTAATCTTGCACAGCCCCTATTCTGGCACTACTAGTCGATTTCCTTCCACCAAAATTGGCAGCGCCCCTGCCGGATCTACGGGGACAAGATTGTCAACCGTGACGTTACCACCCACTGGCGCTGTGGCGGCTACAACCTGACTGACCGGCAACTCCGCCCCTTCAGTCAAATGCTTGTACATAAGATCCAGTGATTGCTTGAAGTAATAGTCGATGGGCACATAACTCATCCCGACCGCAGCATAAGCTCCCAACAACGAATCCAGATGTTGGGAATTCCTGACCTCATAATATCGAAGCGCACTCTGCTCACCCTCAAGCTGTTTGTTTAGAGCATAATAGGGACGTGATGAGTGGTTTACCGGTATCAGCGCATCCGCTCGACCATGAACGATGATGGATGGAACTCCGTGTAAATCCCCGTCACCCGCGATCTCACTGATACCTTGTCGCAATCGTGCGTTCACAGGATTGTCAACGTTGTCACGAATATCCTGCCAGCAGAGAGCACCCTCCAGGTTGTAATCAAGCTGGCCTGAACCTGAAGGTGCTGCAAACTGCAAAGCTGGACCTACCGGTGAATCATCCTTGATCAGAAATATTCCAGCCGTGCGTGGAATACCTGAACTGTCTGCTGCCAATGTAGCTATGGAAGGCAGCTTGGCAGGTGTGATCGTACCAGTAAATACATGGGCCATACTGACGTCGCATAAGGCATCCACTACTGAACTGCGGGTATAAGCATTGCCATAGGTAGCCAGTAGCGTCTGGAATAGATCAATGCCTGCATAACCAACTAGGATACGGGTTGATTCCGGCAAGTAGCCAATATCGATCAAGCGCTGATTGGATTGATTGCCCAATTCTTCCAGAGAGCCTTCCTCTAGCAGCCCTGCTTCAACCAATGCTGTACAGCGCGACGTTGTATCACCGCGCAACTCTGCAAACAACGCTCCAGCATTGACAGGTGCTTTACTGGCGCAAGCTGCATAAAGTTCAGCAGTTACCGCATAGTCGTACAGAGGCTTGGAATGCGCAACAAATTCCGGCTGTCCTTCCATGGCAATAGTAAAAGCACTCGGCGCCTTTGTCGGTGTGATATTGGGCTCCCCTACTACAATCCCATCGAATATCGTACCGTTGCTTGCTTCAGCAGCCCTGAGGATTGCACCGCCTCCGTTTGAAACACTGGCTCCGATAATCAACGTATTGTCAGGGCTGAGCGTTTGGCCTGTTGCATCGCCAATAACAGACAAGGCAAAGCTAACGGATTGTAGCGTGTGCACTCCCCAATCCTTCTCTACGTTTTTCTGTGAATGGGCGTGTTTGAAGGCAAAACGATCGGGATTTTCCTCAATGTAGGTAGCAAGATCATCATCACTGGGCAGCGTGACACCCTGATACTCACTACTGGGCGATGTCACGGTTGAGGTCGTAGGTACACGGAAAGTCGGCTCCTCCGTAGTAGTTCCCAGATCAATTGCCTGCAACGAGATATCAAATCCCTGATTAGAGCTCAATTCCACAGCCCCCGTGCCTTTGTTGGCATCGGTATAAGCAACTGCACAGCCTTTATCCAGTGCCCAGTCACCACTGGTACCCACCGCTCCATACGCACTACGCGACCCAGAGGAAGGCGCAACGACAAGACAAGGGGTTGCACTATCAAAGCTATCTGGCAAGTGCACCATGACCGTTGCGCGATTGATTCCTTCACCTATGAATGCGCGAAACTCCCGTCCGGCGAAACGCCTATCATCACGAGGACCATACAGCGTACCAAAGCCACCTTCTACACGAAGATCAACCAGGCCTGTGTAGTTTGCGTGCAACGTAGCCCGTCGCAATTCTGCTGGCGTAGGATTCTGTGCATCAGCATAAAACACAGGCGCGTTTCGTAAGCCACTTAGACCAAATCCTCCAAGAAGACCGTCATTTTCTCCCTCATGCCGGGTTTCAATCACAGGCCCTAGTGTATCCAGTGATATCGCGGGCGTCGCATCGTTTGCGGGTTGTTCATCATCACCATCTGAACTTGAACAACTGGCAACGAGTAACGAGACGCCAACAAGAATGCAATGCAACAGTCGGAGGGAGCGCTGCGTACGCATGATCGAAACAGGGGGGCAGCGACTTGGCATGAATTGTATCTCCTGGCAGCATTTGTGTGATGGATCACGCATATACTACTAACAACAATCCGCGCTGGCTACAACGAGTTCAATACAGGATAAATCATTTGAATAAGGTGTCAGTAGTCAGCGTGAACCCATGTTGGTACTCGCTAGGAGGCTGTCCGAGAATAAGCTGATCGGCCGACGGCGCGATATTTTGGCCAG
>CAYGSW010000393.1:0-4566 GCA_964352535.1 uncultured Granulosicoccaceae bacterium
GAACACAGACAGGCCCGCTGAATCCTAATATTTCGGGTTGACGGACTACTAGGCCGACCAGCAACCGACTTTAGCGAATATATCCGCAAGGTCATGTCAAGTGGTACCTGGCAGCGTAGCGGCTTGTTAAGGCAGACAAACTAATCTCATTAACCATTCTTTCCTGTTTCAACTTTCCTGGAGTACGGACATGAAAACGAAATTGGCGAAAACCCGGCCGGTGCTGCTGCTGGTTTCAGGTGCTCTTTTGATCTTTGTCGGTACCTCTATCATCGTATCACTAGTCAACTTTTTTGGATCGAACAACATTGAACTTGGTGCTAACGTAAACTTGTTGAACGAGCTCAAGGCACCGTCCGGGCTGTTGCTGGCGGCGGGTATGTTTATGATAATCGCCGTCTTTGTGAGATAAAAGAGCCATCTTGCGCTGAGGATGGGCGCTCTGATCTACCTGTCGCAGGCAGTTACACGATCTGTGAGTATGGTATTCGATGGTTTACCTGCATCTGGCCTGATCCTGGCTACGGCACTCGAAGCCACCCTGGGATTGGCATGTCTTCTGATTTCTTTGACCAGCACGGTACCGCTAGAGAAGTTGGTGGAATGCTTGACTTATTGATGACAATATATATTGCTGTTGCAGCGATTGGCGCTGGCCTTATGGCCGGTGTCTACTTCGCCTTTTCCGGTTTATCATGCATTCTTTGGATCAACTGGGCGCGGCAAAAGCAAAAGCGGCGATGAACGCTATAAACGAGGTCATACTTCATTCGTGGTTCATGGTCCTTTTTTTTTGGATCAACACTGCTGTATGTAATGCTGGGGGCTATCGCCGTATTTGATGCACACCTGACCGGACGATGGTTGCTGTTCGCAACAGGGTTAATATGCGTGTTTGGTATGTTTCTTTGCACCGCTGAATTTAACCTCCTATTAAACAATCGGCTGGCTAAACCTTGTACCAATGAAAACATGATTTCTGAAACCTGGACCTTATACTTCAGACAATGGACTCGTTGGAATCACCTGAGTAGCGGCTGCTTACTGGTAGTTCTGGTGCTTAGTCTGTACTACCTTGTAAAATGCACTTAGATCGATGGCAAGGCTCCAGGGAAGACACAGACCAGCGCAGACAATTCCCTCGGTTTGGCTAATGTTACGTATGGCGTAAATACAGATTCTGTGCAGATATGTAATCTGATTCGCTCCAGGAGTAAAGGTCAAATCAAGTATGCGAGCGGTGTTTTCACGCGTTTGGATCTTAATTTCTGTGTTGCTAGAAAACAAGATCGCGCTAAAATTGTGCAAGCTATCTCGAGGTCGCACCATAGTGAACCACGCTACCAAGTTAAGTTGTGCGAAATTATCTCTAACGCATTGTTTTTAAATTAAATAATCATATGGCATAGACCATGCGATCAGAGCCGTACATCTGGCCACCCAACGTTTCCATTGCCATTTCCTTTAAGACAAGTCTGCTTTCCACGTGACACTTATTGCCATCCTTTCCTAAATGCGAAGGCCAAGGATGCTTGAACACGGCCGATTGTTAGAGACGCTAGGCATAAAAGCAGGCCTGCTCAGCAAGCGCCTCAACCACTTTATCGAAGCCTTGTGTGTACTGTTGTTGACTTTACTTGTTCTAGATGTCTGGTTGGGTATCCTTGTGCGCTACGTCATCCCGTTGCCCGTGACGTTCACCGAGGAACTTGCTCGCTATCTCATGATCTGGATGGCGCTATTGGCGGTTTCCAGTGGAATTGTATACCGGGAGCATATTGGCGTTGAGTATGTGTTCAGCCGATTTCCCCCACTGGTACGTCGTTGGCTGGCACTGGCATTCGATCTACTGGCATTTGCGTTCTTCTTCGCCCTACTCTGGTACGGCATCGACTTTGTTCAAAGAGGATTCAATCGAGTCACGATGATTTACGGCATTCCGAAAGGTTATCCCTTTCTTGGCGTACCACTTGCGGCATTTGTTGCATGTGTGCAGCTTATCTTGGTGGGACTTCGCGATTTTTGTTCAGTCTACCCACCTAATGCACCATCCATGAGTGCTGCGCGTGTGGGCTCAACCGAAAAGGAGCGTTGAGATGACTCTGGTTGCAGTGCTGTTTTTTGGTCTGATGGTCATTGGTTTACCTGTCGGAATAGTGATCGGTGTGGCAGGCATGGCGGGTATTCTCCAGATGGGTCCGCGCTTCATGCCAATGGCACCTGACCGGGTGTTTGCAGGGCTTGATCTGTTCCCATTTCTCGCCATGCCGTTCTTTATCCTTGCAGGTGAAATCATGAACCGTTCGGGTATCACGATGGGGCTGGTACGTCTTGCAAATGCATTGGTAGGTTGGTTGCGAGGTGGCATGGCACATTCCAACATGGTGGCCTCGGTGTTGTTCGCTGGCATCACGGGTTCTGCTACGGCTGATGCAGCAGCGTTCGGTAATACACTCGTGCCCGCCATGGTCAAGAGCGGCTATAGCCGGCCCTTTGCGTGTGCTGTCACTGCTGCAGGCTCCATAATCGGCCCCACTATTCCACCTTCAACCCTGGCCATCATATACGGCTCCATCATGGGCGTGTCCATCGCTGGTTTGTTTGCTGCTGGCATACTGCCAGGTTTACTTATTTGCGCAGTATGCATGCTTGTTATCGCCGTCAGAGCTCGACGCATGAATCTACCAGAAGGTGAAGGCCGCCCGAGTTTTTCAGGGGTGATAAAAGCATTTCGTGAAGGCATACTGGCTATTTTCCTACCTGTATTTATCCTGGGTTCGATACTGGGTGGCTTTGCGACGCCAACAGAGGCTGCGGCTATTGCCGTGGCCTATGCATTGGTTGTTGGTGGGCTTGTTTACAGAGCATTGAGTTGGCGTGACTTGTACGAGGTCGGTGTGCGCACAACACGCATCACGGGTGTCATTTTTCTGATTATCGCGTCAGCCACTATTCTGGGTTGGTGGATGGCCTTCAACCAGGTACCTCAAGTAGTAGCGACCGCTCTGTTATCCGTATCGTCGAATCCCGACGTTATCATTGGGCTTATTCTGCTGCTGTTACTGGTTATCGGCCTGGTGATGGATATCAATGCGACCTTGATCATTCTGGCTCCTGTGCTGGCGCCACTCACACTGAGCTTGGGAATGGACCCGGTACATGCTGGCATCATGATCATTCTGGCCTTGAATATTTCACTCATGACACCACCTGTAGGTGCCTGCCTATTTGTGCTGGCCTCTGTTACCGGTGAAAAGGTTGAAGCAATCTCTATTGCCTTATGGCCCTTCATTGTGGCGGAAGTCATCATTTTACTGATGGTTGCCTATTGGTCTGATCTGACTCTTTTTATACCTCGAATGTTGGGTTTGTAAGTTCTGTAGCACTCACTATTCAGAATCGACGTGCTGTGGGTGGTAAGTTTTGTTACTTGTTTTTGTCAATCTTGTAAGACCAAGGAGAACGTGTATGAAAATGTGGAAAAAAGTTGGACTATGCATGGCGGTTACTCTGTCAGTAGGCAGCATTGCCAGCACTGCGCAGGCGGCCGATGTCACACTTCGTCTGGCCCATCTTAACCCTGAAGATCCGTTCCAGAGTCACTCGGGCTCCATGACTGCAGTATTCAAGTCATTGGTGGAGAGTGCATCAAACGGGGAGATAGAAGTGCAACTTTTTGCCAATGGCCAGTTAGGCAAAGATAACGAGGTTATTGATCAAGTCAGTGCAGGAATCGTGGAGTCGACAATTTCTTCATCAGGTGGAGTTGCCCAAAGTTATCCACCGATTGGTGTATTTGATATCCCCTTTGCCTTTCCAAATATCGGAGTCGCATCGCGTGTAATAACCAAGGAATCCAGTTTCGGCAAAAAACTTGTTGCTGATATGGAAGCCAAGACCGGCATGAAGGTAATGGGTGTGATTGATTCAGGTGGTTTTTTTGCTATCACCAATTCAAAGCGACCTATCACTTCTGTTGAAGACATGGAGGGTCTGCGTATTCGTACAATGACACTACCCACCCACGAAGCTATCATCTCATCACTCGGTGGCAGGCCCACACCTTTGCCATGGGCCGAGGTGTACACCGCTCTGCAAACCGGTGTGGCTGATGGCCAAATGAATCCTGTACCTATTATTGCGTTTGCAAAGTTCGATGAAGTACAGGAGTTTCTGTCTGTGACCAATCACATCATTACGCCTTATGTGTGGTTGATGAATCAGGACTTCTATAACGGACTGAGTGACGAACACCGCACTATCGTAAATTGGGCATCGGAAGTGGCCACGGAAGCAGGCCGCTCCATGTCGCGCGTGATTGAAGCGTCAGAGCGTGGATTGCCTGCCTTAGCAGCAAAAATGGAGGTGAACGTGATTCCACCTGCAGAAATGGAGAAGTTTGCTGCAGAGGCTCAACCGGCTGTACGCGACCTGATCGCAGACACATACGGTGCAGAAGGCACTGATATGCTGGAAGCCTTGCTTGCCTCTATTGAAGAAGAGAAGGCAAAGTTCTAGTAGTCCGTCAACCCGAAATATTAGGATTCAGAGTTCACCAGCCGCCGC
>CAYGSW010000394.1:0-4543 GCA_964352535.1 uncultured Granulosicoccaceae bacterium
TCAAAATCTCACACCCTCGCGGGGCCGCCTTCGGTATCGATCGTTATTCTCGGACAGCCTCCTAGGGCGCCGGAACAGCAGAGTCTTTCAGGACTTTCATTAAACACACGTGCGCTGCAGGCGTCGGATCATTGAGTATTAATGAGCTATAGACTCGGCAGATATCGCCATTTGCTTGCTCGTACAGGCGTGTTGTTGCTAGCTATACCTTTCTTGTTCTGCTCAACAGTGGCAGTCGGTTCCGAGAAACCATCAGTTGAAGAGCTGCAAGCTAGGGCGCTGGAGGCAGGCCTTGAGGAATCACCGTACTGGCATTCGTTGATTCACTACTACTCGTCCAGCCAGTCTGAAGGTACGCTGGAAAGCCACGTTGACGACGATCGCTTCTTTATGTCGGATGAGGGTAAACACAACCCGAAAGCCGAACTTCTTGCAACGATAAATGTATTGTTTGCAAGCCAGTCCTCGGCGAAGAAAGCTGACGCTCAATGCAGATTTATTGCTCGCGGAAAATGGCTACGTGCGCGTTTGAGCTTACCACAGGTCGTGCCACCGGCAGCTTGTCAGGAATACCTGCAGTGGCGCCAGACTATTGGGCGTGGAAGTGTCACGCTGGTTTTCCCGGCATCCTATTTGAACAGCCCTTCTTCGATGTTCGGGCATACGCTTTTGCGTATCGATCCTGAGGATATTGAGTCAAATTCACCCTTATTGTCGTGGTCGCTGAACTTTGCGGCTGACGTGGGGGCCGATGCAGTATCGGCGGGTTATGCGTTCAAAGGCATCGCAGGTGGTTATCCCGGCAAGTTCAATGCGCTACCGTACTTTCAGAAGTTACAGGAATACGGTGCTATCGAAAATCGCGACATCTGGGAGTATCGCCTTGATCTGACACCCGAAGAAATCGATCGAATGCTTGATCATGCCTGGGAGTTGCGTGATATTTCATTCGACTATTATTTTTTCCGTGAGAACTGTTCGTTCAGGCTTCTTGAGTTGATTGATCTTGCGCGCCCGGGGCTGAATCTGGCAGGTCAATTTCCGATCACCGCTATTCCTGCCGACACCGTCAAGGCTGTAAGTCGATCGGGTATCGTCAACGATATCAGGTACAGGCCTTCGCTTGGTACTCGATTGAACCATGCGATCGGGTCCATACCTGCGAGTCAGCGACACTGGCTAGACAAGGTCGAAGCCACACCTGACATTGCCAGGAGCTCCCGGTTCAAGGCACTGGATAGCCGCCTGCAAGCCAATATCGTCCGAACAGCAAATGAGCTGTTGACCTTCAGATCAAGACGCACGCAGATGAGTGCCGTTACCGCTCAGCGACGTCTTGAGTTATTGACGCTGGTCAGTGAGGTGTCTGCTGAAGACATGCCGGAACCACCGTTGCCGTCGCGTCCTGAAGCGGCTCATGAGACAACTACTCTGTCGCTCGCTTATGGACGTGAAACAAATCAGTCCTATATCGAGACGGGTATTCGTTTCAGTTATCACGATGTACTGGACCGGCAACAGGGCTATGCGCAAGGTGCAGGCATAGTGTTGGGCGATATAAAAGTTCGCAAGCAGAAAAATGATGAGCTGCGTCTGGAGTCATTTGATGTGGTGAAACTGCAGTCTTTTAACGATAGATTCGCGCAGTTGAATTCTCTGTCATGGGAGCTGACAGCAGGTCTGTCTCGCGAATCGCTTATAGAACAGAATCGCCTGGGTGCTGTTTTTGATGGAGCTGTGGGAAAAAGCAGGCGTCTTGGTGCGAGTGATATCGCTTATGCGTTGTTGGGCATTTCCGCGCGTCAGTATGTCAATCCGGGATCCACGTTTATCAACACGCATGTGCGTTTTGGCTGGATCGGATATCACGGAATCGGAGCAAGTCGGTTGCAAGTGGCAGCTAACGCTTTTCAGTCGCACGCATTGCAAACTACGTTGAGTTTGCAGCATAACCTGCCTCTGGCGAAGAATCATGCGTTGAGACTTGAAGCCGCTGTACAGCGCTTTGATGATGTATCAAGCGAGCATTATTCGTTGGCCTATCGATTCTACTTTTAAGCACAGGGTTTGAATACTGTGAACGGTATTGGTATACATCCGCGCCAGCAAGGCAAAAGCACGTTTCGTTACCGCTTGCTGCGTGCCTTTGTTGTGCTGACATTGGGCCTGGCGATGTCATCGTGTACTGCTTTATTTTTCTACCCTCAGAAGCAACTTGTCCGATCACCGGCAGCACTGGGGCTGGACTACGAAAACATTGCAATAACAACACGAGATGGTTTGAAGCTTCACGGATGGTGGGTGCAACCGAGTTCAACTCCCCGTGGCAGCGTGTATTTCCTGCATGGCAATGCCGAGAACATCAGTACGCACATAGCCTCTGTTGTGTGGATGGTTGAGGCAGGCTTTCAGGTGTTTTTGCTTGATTATCGTGGATACGGTCTTTCGGAAGGTTTGCCGGATATACCCGAGGTGTTTGAAGACATCCGGGCGGGTGCTGAGTGGCTGCTGATGCAAGAGCCTGCCAGGCCTTTGATTGTTTTTGGTCAGAGTCTGGGTGCCAGTCTGGCCATCTCTGCCTTGCAGCAAAACCCTGAGGTTGCCTCTGAGATAGATGGCTTGGTGAGCGAAGCAGCGTTTAGTGAATACGGACGCATCGCACGTGAAGTGGCCGCAGGTAACTGGATAACGTGGGCATTCCAGTATCCTGTGGATTGGTTGCTGAAAGGCCGATATGACCCGCTTGACGCTATTGCCAGATTGCGCTTGCCGATATTGTTGATACACAGCACAGATGATGACATTATCGGGTTCGACCATGCGCGCACGCTTAGCGTAGCGACCAGTGAGCAAGCCCTGTTACTCGAGGCCACTGGACCGCACATTCAGGCTATGGCAAGCGCTTCGATTCGTGCTGAAGTATTAGCTTTCATCGCTCGTCTGGAGTGATAGCGTATGTTCACGCAACGATGAACAACCATCCGAGGGTAAGACAATGAAATGCCATGAAGTTGATTACGAAATCTTCGGCGATGACATGCAGATCGTCGAAGTGGAGCTTGATCCGGGTGAGATTGTCATCGCAGAAGCCGGTGCAATGAACTACATGGAAGAGGGGATCGAGTATGAAACCAAGATGGGTGACGGATCCAAACCAGTAAAAGGTGTGTTGGATGCGTTGATGCATGTAGGGAAGAGGGCGCTAACCGGTGAATCCATTTTCATGACGCATTTTGGCAACAATGGAGCAGGCAAGCGACGCGTAGCTTTTGCAGCACCTTATCCCGGAAAAATCATTGCGGTGGATATGGCGCAGCTGGGTGGGGAGTTGTATTGCCAGAAAGATGCTTTTCTTTGTGCAGCATTTGGTACATCAATAGACATCGCGTTTCAACGCAAGCTGGGAACCGGTTTTTTTGGTGGTGAAGGTTTCATCCTTCAACATTTGTCTGGCGACGGAAAAGCGTTTGTTCACGTCGGTGGGACTGTCATCAAGAGAGAGTTGCGCGGTGAAACCCTGCGCGTTGATACAGGGTGTATTGCAGCCTTTACCCAAGGTATTGAATACGACATCAAAAGAGCCGGAAACCTCAAATCGATGGTGTTTGGTGGAGAGGGTCTGTTTTTAGCCACACTTAAGGGCACGGGAACTGTTTACCTGCAAAGTCTGCCGTTTTCAAGGCTGGCTAATCGCGTGCTTCAGGCCGGTAGTGTGGGAGGATCCAAAGGCGAGGGTTCGATGCTAGGGGGACTGGGTGACATGTTTGGTGATAGATGATCGTGTGATTTACAGCTATATCAGCGCATCATGAAAGGTATCAACCTGGATCAGCTGAGCACTTTTCTGGCTGTGATTCGCCTGGGAGGAGTACGAAAAGCCGCAGTCGGGTTGAACCTTACCCAGCCAGCCGTTACAGCCAGAATAAAGAATCTTGAAAGTTCATTGTGCTGTGAGTTGTTTGAACGTACGTCGGTGGGTATGCGACTGACAAAGCGGGGTGAGTTGCTACTGGCACATGCTGAAAAATTTGAATACTTGGCACAGCAGGTTGAGCGCGATGTTGTTGAGCCCGACGGTATCGAAGGCAGATTGCGTCTGGGTGTTTCTGAAACGATAGCGCAATGCTGGCTACCGGATCTGGTAGCCGCGCTGCACCGTCAGCATCCGAAACTCGAGATTGAATTCAATGTGGATATATCAATCAACCTGCGGGCGAGTCTACTAAACCGAGAGATTGACCTTGGTATTTTGCTGGGCCCGGTATCCGACTATTCAATCGACAACATCGAGTTGCCGGGGTTTGATCTGGCCTGGTACGCGGCAGCCGTGTCTGCCGACGATATGTCTGGCGCCATCAATTTTTCAAAACCGGTGATCACATACGCCCGCCATACACGCCCTTACCGTGAACTGAAAGCGCTGTTATTCGAGAAGGTGGGCCCCGATGTCTCGTTGTTTCCATCATCATCACTATCAGCCTGCTTTCGATTGGTGGAGGCAAACCTGGGTGTTGCTGCGCTGCCGAGACTGTTGGGTGATAGC
>CAYGSW010000395.1:0-4524 GCA_964352535.1 uncultured Granulosicoccaceae bacterium
GCATAATGCTTGGCACAGTGATGTTTTTTCTGATTGTTGATAGAAGTGCCAACAGAGCAATCGCTGAACGGGGACGAGAGATCGTAAAAGAGGCGCCTCCAAGCGAATTCATGCCAAGCGCAGCAGAAATCAGGCGCTCCCAAACGCGCGGCGCTTTTGTAAAGCCCACACAATAAAGTCCGCCATAAATCCCGGCACTACAGACGCGGCTCAAGTCCGCACCATCTCAATCATCAACGCGCACCTTTTCCGAACAAGACAACCTCAGCCGTCTGGCACAAGATGAGCATATCCAGAAATATCGTGTGATTCTTGATGTAGTAAAGATCAAACTCGTGTTTCTGAATAGAATCTTTCAGCGACGCTCCGTAGGGGTAACAAACCTGTGCCCAACCGCTGATGCCAGGCTTTACCGCATGTCGCTCCCTGTAGTAGGGAATGGACTCGGCAAGCTGCTCTACAAAATGCGGACGCTCGGGCCGGGGCCCGACAAAACTCATGTCGCCAGTGAGTACATTCAAAATCTGGGGAAGCTCGTCTATTCGCGTATTTCTTATAAAGTGCCCTACCTTTGTGACACGCGCATCGTTTTTGGTCGCCCATTGAGCACCGCCCTGGCTTTCAGCGTCAGTTGTCATACTCCTGAACTTCAACACCTCAAAGGGTTTGCCTAGATAGCCCACCCTCACCTGCCGGTACAGGATGGGCGCCGCCATTCCGTCCTCCAGTTTTATAGCTATGGCAGCCAGCAACATGAATGGCCAGGTAATAGCGATGATCAACACGCTGGCGACGATATCAAAAAAGCGTTTCGTGATGTCCCGAAATGCCCCTTTCTGAAAACCGTCAGAGTAGATAAGCCAATCAGGGCGCAAGATATCCAACGGCAGCTTGCCTTGCTCACGCTCAAAAAAGCTCAACAGGTCGATGACGTCAAGGCCGTGTAATTTGCACTCCAGGAGTTGATCCAACGGTAGGCTCCCGCGCCGTTCGTCTGCAGCTACGACAATCTCGTCCACCTGATGCTTGATTGCAAAGTCCAGCAAGCTGCCTTCACCCGGATCAGCCAGCAATGAACTATCGACCCTGACCCCTGAATCTGTCGACAGTGGCACGTAGCCGACAACACGAAATCCACGCCTGTCAACGCGCCGTCTCAAACGACGTGTAATTGAACCCGCTTTTTCACCCGCACCCAACACCATGACTCGAATCTTGAGCATGTCTCTGTCGACGTAATAGAAAAACATGGGTCGGATGGTTCCGACTATGAAGAACGCGATGATAATGGACAGTGCAAATACCCCTCTTCCCAGTTTCAACGGAGGAAAGAGGTAGTACAAGAGAGCGAGAATGGCAGCCCCGCACAGGAAGCCGATAATGGAGCGCAGGAAAACCCCGATGATGCCGCCACGAAACCGGCTTTGATACAACCCCATCGCCATCATCGTGACCGGCATGACAAGTCCGAACAACAAAGAGGTGGCAACCGGGGATGTGATACTGGAGATTTCTGTAATCTGTGATCCATCAAAGCGGACGTAGGCTGCGATATACACCGCAACAACACAGATGCAGAATTCGAGCAATGCCAAGAGCAGGAAAGGCACCCTGAGGTGCATTTTGAAAAATTTAAACGAGCCCAAAACCTGAGAGTCCTGTTGTATGACGCAACTGCCCCAGGAGGCTGTCCGAGAATAAGCTAATCGACCGAAAGCGCTATTCTCAGGCGGCCTGATGGGGCAACCGATATTCTCCTTAACGTGCACTGTCACTCATAAACGACGCAAAGCCGCTTCAAAGACGCAAAGCCGCTTCGCAGCCCCCGGTCACCTTCGCTAACCTGGCCGTGTTCCTGATTGGCAATCCATGTAGTGCCCTAGTCTAGCGCGTCAGTGGGAATCACGGGCCGCTCCTTCCAATAAAAGAGGGGGGTCGATCAGTGCCAACATTAGATTTACTAGCCAAGCCTGCCCAGTGTAAATGATTAACGCACATCTCAATCCAGAACATCGGTCAATTCGTTGAGAGTCTTTTTCGTCTACGAGTAAACACGCTAGCCAAAGTGATTCGGAATGATTCAAGTATACTTGCGCGCTTGCAACCTTTTTCGTTTTGTGTCCGCGTCCTATCGACGTCCTTTGCTGAGATCTTGTCGTAATGTTCGAAATTTCCAATACAGATTCCATTGCTGTGATCGGTTTAGGTTATGTGGGTTTGCCGCTTGCCGTCGAATTTGCAAAAAACTCACCCACCATCGGCTTCGATATCAATGCACAACGGGTCGCCGAACTGAAGAACGGTGTGGACAGAACGTTAGAGGTATCAACAGAGGAAATGAGCTCTGCTTCCCATTTTCGCTGCACCAGTGAGTTGCGTGATCTTGCAGATTGCAAGGTCTTTATCGTGACAGTACCAACTCCCATTAATCGGCATAAGCAACCCGACCTGACCCCATTGATCAAGGCCAGCGAGGCGATCGGGTCAATCATGCAGGCCGGGTGTGTCGTGATCTACGAATCCACGGTTTATCCTGGTGCTACAGAAGAGGTCTGTATTCCGATACTGGAAGAAAAGTCGGGGCTGGTTTTCAACAAGGACTTCTATGCTGGCTACAGTCCTGAGAGGATCAACCCCGGAGACAAGGAACATCGGGTAAGCACCATCATGAAGGTGACGTCCGGATCCACTCCTGACGTGGCAAAAGCAGTAGACGCGTTATATGCCCGAATTGTTACCGCAGGCACCCACATGGCAAGCTCCATCAAGGTGGCCGAAGCTGCCAAGGTCATCGAAAACACTCAACGAGATCTCAATATTGCCTTGATCAACGAGTTAGCGCTCATTTTCGACAGACTGGGTATCGACACGCTGGAAGTGCTGGAAGCTGCAGGTACAAAGTGGAATTTCCTGAACTTCAGACCTGGCCTTGTGGGCGGTCATTGCATAAGTGTGGACCCTTACTATCTCACGCACAAAGCGCAGGAAATCGGCTATCACCCTCAAGTGATTCTATCCGGCAGGCAGATCAATGATGGCATGGGCGCTTTTGTAGCCGAAAAAATCATCAAGATGCTAACGCGAAAACGCATCCACGTCGTGGGGGCAAACGTGCTCATACTCGGACTTGCGTTCAAGGAAGATTGCCCGGACCTGCGCAATACGCGCGTTATCGACATCATCGCTGAACTCGAGAACTATCATGCCAATGTGCACGTCTACGATCCGTGGGTGGACAAGAACGAAGCCAGCCACGAATACTCGATAAACACAATCGACTCGCCTGAGGCTGAGTTTTACGATGCGATCATCCTGGCAGTTGCTCACAAGCAGTTTATTGCACTTGGGGTAGATGCAATACGGGCATTCGGAAAACCTGACCATATCCTTTATGACATTAAAAGCGTATTGCCCAAAGACTCAGTGGATGCGCGTCTTTAAACCATGAAAACGTCTGCCGTACCGCTCTCAAACGGGTACCAGGCAATATATAAAAACCACACTTAGCGAATTCATCACATGAAAGTCCTGATTACTGGTACCGCAGGTTTTATTGGATCTACACTAGCCCTCAAGCTATTGGCTCGTGGTGACGAAGTCATCGGCATTGATAACATCAACGACTACTACGACGTCAATCTCAAGCTTGCGCGACTGGAACGCGTAAAGGCATTCGACGGGTTTACCGAAGTGCGCGGCAACCTCGAAGATCGCGACCTCATGGACGCAACGTTTCGCAAGCATCAACCGCACCGTGTTGTAAACCTGGCCGCACAGGCAGGTGTTCGCTACTCACTGGAAAATCCTCAGGCTTATATAGACGCCAACATCGTCGGTTTTACCAATGTTCTGGAAAACTGCCGCCACACCAAAGTGGAGCATCTGGTCTATGCCTCCACCAGTTCTGTCTATGGCAACCACACTAATATGCCGTTCTCAGTGCATGAATCGGTAGATCATCCGGTGAGCCTGTATGCCGCCAGTAAAAAAGCCAACGAACTCATGGCGCATACCTACAGTCATCTTTTTCAACTGCCAACCACAGGACTTAGGTTCTTCACCGTCTATGGCCCATGGGGCAGACCCGACATGGCGCTGTTCCTGTTTACCAAAAACATCCTTGCAGGCAAGCCTATTGATGTATTCAACTATGGTAAACACAAACGCGATTTTACGTTTGTCGACGACATCGTTGAAGGTGTAACGCGCACACTCGACAATATCGCTACACCCAATGAACAATGGGACAGCAACAAGCCAGATCCGGCCACAAGCTCTGCCCCCTATCGTGTGTACAACATTGGTAACAACAAACCAGTTGATCTAGAGCACTACATCAGCACACTGGAATCGTGCCTCAACCGCACTGCCACAAAAAATCTGCTGCCACTGCAGGCAGGTGATGTGCCTGACACGTATGCGGATGTAAGCGATCTGATTCGGGACGTCGATTACAAGCCTGACACCAGTGTGGAAGACGGTATATCCCAGTTTGTTGACTGGTATCTGAAGTACTATAAAGTG
>CAYGSW010000396.1:0-4503 GCA_964352535.1 uncultured Granulosicoccaceae bacterium
GATACATACCTACCACCAGGCCACCGATGACAACACCCAAAAATGCCATGATCATGGGTTCCATGAGTGAAGTCATTGCATCTACTGCGTTGTCTACTTCTTCTTCGTAATAGTCGGCAACTTTTGCCAGCATGTCGTCTATGGAGCCTGATTCTTCACCGATGGACACCATCTGGACAACCATGTTGGAGAAAAGGCCAGAGCTTTCTATTGATGTGGTGAGACGTTGGCCAGTTGCAGCTTCGTCTTTCATTTTGTGGATGGCTTTTTCAAAAACAGAGTTTCCGGCAACACCGGCTACTGATTCCATAGCTTCTACGAGGGGGACGCCAGCTTTTGACATAGTTGCCAAGGTTCTTGCAAAACGGGCTGTGGCAGCTTTGACAACTATGTCGCCAAAGACAGGAGCCTTTAATGTGAGCCTGTCAAGAAGTTGTGAAAATGGCTTTGAGCGCTTTTTGGCCTGTATGAATAACCAAGCCCCAAGGCCAACTCCACCGAACATTACATACCACCAGGACTGCATGAATTCTGATGCGTTCACAATCATTTTGGTGAATGCGGGAAGATCTCCACCCATGCCTACGAACAGCGACTCAAACTGAGGTACAACAAACACCAGTAAAATGGCTGTTACTATAAATGCAACGATTAAAACAGCTACAGGATAGAAAAGTGCCTTTTTGATTTTCTTTTTTAGCGATTCTGACTTTTCCTTGTAGGTGGCGATTTCGTTGAGCAGAGATTCAAGCGTACCTGACTGCTCGCCGGCTTCGGTCAAGCTGCAGAACAAATCATCAAACTGCTCTGGATATTTCCGAAGCGCATTGGTCAAATTGCTTCCAGACTCGACCTCGGCTTTAATGCCGTTGATCATGTCACGCATGGCTTTGTTGTCTGCCCCGTTGGCGACAATCTCGAAAGATTGAACCATCGGAACACCTGCGCCCATCATTGTTGTCAACTGACGTGCGAATAATGCGACATCGCCAGGAAGTATCTTACCTTTGCCACCAATTTCCCGGCGCTTCTTTCGAATTTTGGTTGGTACGATACCCTGACGTCTTAGCTTGGCCTTGACCAGTTCTGGATTAGGGGCTGTAAGGTATCCCTTCTGTTTATGACCGCTGGAATTTTTCCCTTCCCACTCAAACATGATTGGGGCTTTTAGTGAACTTGCCATAATCTAGTCCTTGGTAACGCGATTGGCTTCTTCAAGGCTCATCACGCCTTGTGCAACCTTCATTAATGCAGATTCACGCAAGTCGGGAATATTCTCAGCCTTGGCTTGTGACGCAATCTCGATAGCGTTACCACCTGCCATAATGATTTTGCCGATGTCTTCACTTATCTTCATGACCTGATAGATGCCTACCCGCCCCTTGTAGCCACCATTACAATTTTTGCAACCTACGGGTCTGTAAAGTGTCATGGCGTCCACTTGTTTTTCAGTAAATCCTTCTTGCAAGAGAATGTCGCGCGGTATGTGTTCTTCAGGTGCCTTGCACGATTCACACAAACGTCGAGCTAGTCTTTGTGCGATTATTAAAGATACAGCTGTGGCAATGTTGAACGGAGGGACACCCATGTTTATCAATCGGGATAACGTTTGCGGTGCGTCGTTAGTATGAAGCGTAGAGAGCACCAGGTGCCCGGTTTGTGCAGCCTTCACCGCAATGCTGGCGGTTTCAAGATCCCGGATTTCACCCACCATGATGACATCTGGATCTTGTCGCAGGAATGATTTTAGTGCTTCAGCAAATGTGAGCCCAGCCTTTGGGTTTACATTGACCTGGTTTATGCCAGCCAGATTTATCTCGGCAGGATCCTCAGCTGTTGAAATATTGGTCCCTGGTTCGTTCAAAATATTTAGACCGGTGTATAGCGACACCGTCTTACCACTACCCGTCGGCCCGGTCACCAGGATCATTCCATATGGATTAGCCAATGCGTCCATGTATAGCTTCTTCTGCTCGGGTTCGTATCCGAGTGCGTCTATACCGAGTTGCGCACTGCTTGGGTCGAGGATACGAAGAACGGTTTTCTCGCCGAACAGAGTAGGGCAAGTATTGACACGAAAATCGATAGCCTTGTTTTTGCTGATTTTCAGTTTGATACGGCCATCTTGCGGAACGCGACGCTCGGAAATATCCATTCGGGACATGACCTTGATTCGGGCAGTTAGTCGACCAGCCATCGCCAAAGGTGGATGCGCTACTTCCTCCAGGATTCCATCTACGCGGAATCGAATTCTGAAAATTTTCTCGTAGGGTTCAATATGGATGTCTGACGCGCCTTTCTTTATTGCGTCCAGGAGAACTTTGTTGACGAATCTCACTACTGGAGTTTCGTCTACGCCTGATTCGTCATCCTCTGTATCACGTGCCTCAGAATTATCTACTTCGAGATCAAAACTAGCATCAAGATCTTGCGTGAGCGCACTATTGCCATCTTGAATCCGTGCTCTTAGTTCAGCAAGCTTTGGTTCCTCGACGATGACTGCCTCAACGCTAAGGCCTGATGCGAATTTATATTTGTCAAGCGGTTCGCTATTTGTTGGATCTGAAATTGCAATGAACAGACGTGATCCGCGTTTTGCTATTGGGACAGCATTCTGGGTTGAAAGCAGTTCTTCTTTGAAATATTCCGTTGGCAGACTGTCTGGGTGCAGGCTATCAAGGTTAAATAATGGAAGCCCGAAATCAGCACTGATATATTGGGCAATTACTTCTGCATTCACCTGATCGTTTTCCATTAATGTGCTGATGAATGGGAGCTTCCTGGTTTTCGCACTCTCCATCGCTTGGGCAGCGACATCAGTAGGGATAAGGCCTTGGCTTACTAGTTGTCGGGCGATTCCGTTCAAAGTAGTACTTGCAGTCATTGTCAGATCTCGAATTCTCTTTCTGGTCCGCATCGATTGAGGGCCGCTGTTTGTTAATCGGCCTCTTGTCGCCTTGCTTTAGCTATCGCAACCGTTGCTCCAGCATTATTTCTGGTCTTTGACTACTTCTGCGATATCGCGCTGATTGGCAGTTCAGCAATTTTCATGGAAATTTGCTAGGTAAAAATGTTGGTGCAGTCGCTGAGGAGTTTGCCGATGACTTAAAGTCGCTTGGCTCAGATGAGTAGATTGAGTGACAAGTGACAAGTGAAAAGTGAAAAGTGAAAAGTGAAAAGTGAAAAGTGACGCGTGACGAGTGGAGGCTGGAGCTATTTACAAAGGCGTTTTGCTATGCAAGTGCCGTCATAGGTCCAAGTCACTATAGATCCATTTTTTTGTGGCGTTAGCACGTACGTAGAGCCATCTACGTCATCATTGCCAATGGCGGTGATCTGACCATCAATGGTTGTGATAGAAGCAAGGAATTTGCCCGCACCCGATGTTATATCATCAGGTATCCCAGCGTATCGACCGTTTGTTCCTGCTGTAGTGCCGGTGCCATCGCACCGTTCCAGCTTATTGGTTTCCTGAACGCAGAGAGAAACCGCTGTTTTTCTGTCGTGAGTAAAAGCGACAACTTCAGAGAATTTCGCTCTTTTTGAGTAGTTTCCATACTGAGGTATCGCAATGCTGGCGAGCGCTCCGATGATAGCGATGACGATCATCAGTTCTACAAGTGTGAAGCCATCTTCATCGTGCATAGTGTGTATTCCGTATTTTACAAACTAGCGAGGCCCGAGTGTTCAGCCCGGGCCTGTCTTAATCGTCTAGCTTTTATTAATCGTTACTGCTTGCACAAGTTAGCAGCGACACATGAGCCAGATACAACCCAAGTCATAGGTTCGCCAGCTGTAGGCGCTGTAGCCATATCGTCGGTTCCGACAGGAGTCAGAATGTACTGCGATCCGTCTACCTCAGTGGTGCCAGCAGCCGTTATGACTCCATCCACTGTATTCAAAGTAGCAATTACACCCTGAGTTGCAGTTATGTTATCCGGAACACCTGTACCTGCAGCGCCGCCGTCGCAAAGTTCAATATCATTCTGCTCTTGGTAGCACAACGTTACAGCAGTTTTAGCTGATGCAGTGGCGGTGATAACTTCAGAAAACTTAGCACGCTTTGTGTACTGGCCATACTGAGGAACAGCAACAGCTGCCAGAATACCGATGATCGCGATAACGATCATGAGTTCGATCAATGTAAAACCTTTTTGTACTTTAACCATTTTTGGTCTATCTCCAGAGATTTAAATTTGTATAGGTTGGTGTCAAGCCATACCTACGAACGATGTATCGTCCTTGAGGACAAATGGTGAAGTGCAGGGGACGTGCCAGGTGTGAATAAACTCTGAATGGTTACTTTTATTCAGGTTAAACAGTTGCTTACAAGGGTTGTGAATCACGTCAACGTGGATCTGGTTGGCACTATCGGGTGACATTTTTGTCAACACTTGACAATGTTTTTGTTACTTAAGTGACAATATGTGCTGAATTGTTACTTTGGCGCTAGTAGTCCGTCAACCCGAAATATTAGGATTCAGCGGGCCTGTCTGTGTTCGT
>CAYGSW010000397.1:0-4445 GCA_964352535.1 uncultured Granulosicoccaceae bacterium
AAGTCGGCCCTGTAAATTCGACGCAATGCGCTTACTAATTCAGCTGTAAGTAACGCATTGTTGGTTGGCATACGTTTCTCGTTTGCAAAAGCCCTGTGCAATTCGGATGCCTGGGTGTCGGAACATTCCTTTTGGCACGGTGTGGCTATGGAAGCATTGACATGATGAGTAAAGTATCTTTGAGCCAGCTGGCTGCCGATGAGTGGAGCGATTGTCGTGTGCAGACCGCTCATCGGGATGGCGTGTGTATAGTGCATTGGCAACAAGTGACTCTGCTGTGTCTGACAATGAGGATCTAACGCACAAACACCAACGGCAAGATAGTCATTGACAAATTCACTAAAAGTGGCCGCCAATGGGTTTTTTCCTGTAACTCGCTCAAAGTCATGAAATAAGTCTGTATTACCCGAATTCATGACAAACTTGTTCTTGAACAGAGACGTCGCTCGTTCAATGGGGTTTCGGTAAACGAAGATACGCACATTGGCTGCATTGAATTCTTCTACGCTATGAATCTCATGATGTGTACGTAGTAGTCTGAGCTGGTCGCTGTCTGACTCAGATTCACGTAAGTGTGGAGACGTCGCGTAAATAAAATCCTTGAAGGTTGAGCAGGCATTTTTCCTGATGTAGGCGTAAACAAAGGATGTGCCGTTGCAATCAAACGCCAAATGAGTACCTGCGCTTTTCATTAGCGATGGGTTGTTGTTGAAACCACGATTCACAGAATCATCGATCGCGGATGTATCGCGATATCTCTGGAAATAGTTCGACATTTTCTGCGGCAAGGACTTTGTCTTGCCACTGGGCGAGTCAGGAGCTTCATCCATTGCCAACGCACCTAGTAGTTCGTTAATCAACAGGTTCAGCAATACGCGTACCAGCGAAGGGGCGTCTGAAACATTCCGGTTTGCACCCGCTACGTCAGCTGTTCTGGACTGCTCCCTGACGGGGGGGGAGACCCTTGTCTATCATGGACGGTGTAGCGCTATTGATATAGCGCTACACCAGGAACTGCTCCTACGTTGGCACTTTGAAACGATTCCAACGATACTATTGCAAGGGCTAGGGTCTGCGGTAGGCTGCTCAGCCAGCCGGTACGTCAATCATCACAGGGCTGGATCGATTACCTTCTTCATCGATGGTGGTCACGATGTAGGTATAAGCGACCCCGGGTTGTCGTCGATTGTCGTAAAAACTGTTGCCATTGGTGATGGCATTAAACCCATCATCACGTAAAATCTCATATCGAAGGGCTCTGTTTGTCACTCGTGCCCAGAGGATTTCAGCGGCCGTTGACGAATAGACTGATGCGCGTAGTTCGGTTGCAGGAGGGCTGTTTATCGATTCTGTACCAAATGCTGCCAAAGTGATTTGCGCTGGCAATGATCTTGCCCCTTGCTCATCGATAGCCGTTACCGAATACGTGTTTACAACGCCGGGTATACGCGTGCCATCATAAAAGCTATCGCCCTTGGTTGTCCCGGTCATACCATCGTCGCGCATCACTTCGTAGGTCAAATCCCGATCGAGTACCCGCATCCAGAAAAGCTCGATAGCCGTGTCGGAATACACATCGCCTCGCAAGCGAAGCGGTTGCAGACTGTCTGGTCCAAACGCTCCTACCGTAATGGTCAGAGGGGTGGATCGCACACCTGATTCGTCAACCGCTGTAACCGTGTAGTCGTTAACTTCGCCGGGTGATCGGGACGCATCATAGAAGCTGGTTCCGTCGGTGCTCCCCAGTAGGGTGCCATCGCGTTGAACGTCATAGCTTAAGGATTCGCCAGACACCTTGTCCCAGAAGATCTCCGCAGCCTGACTTGAGTATATGTCAGATCTGAGGCCAGTGACTTCCGCTGCCTGTACAGACGGTACAAGCACTAACCCCAGAACACAGCCGAGTATTTTTTGGTGTCTTGTTTTCATCTTGATGTTCCCGTTTATGATTAACGAAAGGCCGATTTATTACAAATCGGTAATATGATGTTCGCATACGAATCAGCGTTTTTGCGAGGTATTTTTACTTAATAAGCAGATTCCTCAAGCCGCATGGTTACTTGGTCAAATGCCCATGTGCTGAGATCAGCTCAAGCAAATTACGAATCGATGAAAGACTGGCTTTTCATACTCTCTCGGCTTTCGAAGTGGTGACACAAAACGCTGGAGCAGCTGGAAATCGACATAAGCTCTTAAGCCAAAACCCGAAAAAGGCCCAACCCATTACAGGTTGAGCCTCGAATTCGTGGAGCTGGGGTCCACATAACTGAGGACTGAAACGTTGTCGTATCAGGGCTGTAGCCGTTTGCTGTTTTTCATTACCCATGCTTACCCAAGGAATCCAGCGTTTGACACGCAAATTCCAGCCAGATTTGGCTGTAGCTACCTCATTGACAGGCAATTACAGAATTCCTTACACTCAGTAAGGAGTCGAGCGACAGGGCAAGTTAGTGGCATCAGCAACAGTAACCAGTAAAGGTCAGGTGACCATACCAGCTGACGTTCGCAGAGCGCTAAGGGTTGCCAGTGGTGACAGGGTTGAATTTGTCGAGATTGAGACGGGTCGCTTTGAGATCATCGCCGTTACCGGCTCAGTGCGTGATCTAAAAGGTATGTTCGGGCCAGCAAAGCATCGTGTCTCGTTAGAAGAAATGAACGAGGCAATAATAAACGCTGGGTCGTCAGCGGCGTGATCGGCATTGATACAAACGTGCTGATTCGATACCTGATGCAAGATGATGATGTTCAGTCGCCGATAGCAAGTGAATTCATCGAATCATTGACGCCAGACAAGCCGGGATTCATAACGCTCGTGGCAACGGTCGAAACGACATGGGTATTGAGTCGCGCCTATAAACTCAGCAGAGTGCAGGTGGTGCAGGCGCTCGAGGCTCTTATCAGGAGTCGTGAGCTGATAGTTGACGATGCGCCTGATGTGATTTGCGCTCTTCGGAAGTTTCAGGATAGCAGCGCTGACTTTGCTGATTGCCTTATTGCGCAGATTGCCACTGGAGCCGGTTGTACCAAAACGGTAACTTTCGATATTGGTGCATCGAAAAGCGCTGGGATGTCGTTGCTCGAACAGTGATTCTTCCGGGCAATGAGGCTGGCGAAGTCGCCATTACCCAGCTATATTACCCAGCCATTACCCAGATTGCAAAGGACCGCGCCGGACACGGCAGGACGGGCATTCGCCGTAAGTTATTGACAGGCATAAAAAAAGCGACCCGAATGGATCGCTTGATTCACGCAATTGGTGGAGCTGGGGGGAGTCGAACCCCCGTCCGAAAGCACTCTGCCGTTGGTACTACATGCTTAGTTCCGTCATTAGCTTTAGCCACTACAGTGCAGGACGGGCACCATACAGAGCAGCGAGCCCATTATTGGTTTAGCGATCCAGTGTAAGGGCGACCCTTCACGCGATCCTGTGTCTGTTGCCCCCGCCCAAACCCACAGGCAGATCCGGAACGGGGCAGTACGCAAAACTAAACCGAAAAGGGTTTAATTATGCGGCCATTGCGTAGTTGTCGTCGTTGGCAACTATAAGTTTTTCAGCTGGATTTACGAGGTAATCTGAATCCTCGGCATGCACCTCAGGGTTCGCCACTCCCGTCGAAACCATGTCAGCCCCGTTGGTCGTCACTTACCACCTCAACAGTATGCGGCCGCGGCACAGGTAAATCAATGGTGGATGCCGTTATTTTGAACCAACCTCCAGTATCATTACGCACCTTGAAGGCCGGGCTGGCCGCAACCCGCAGGATGAGTAACTGGATGATCTGCCTAAACGGCGCTCAGGCCGTGTCGGACTTCCGTCTGGAGCGGCTTCTGCCCCAGATCCGCAACATTGCACCGGGTGCAAATGCAATTTCTGCTGGATACTTTTACGTTGTCCAGAGAGCTGGACCACATAAGGCATCTGTTCAGCAAGATGTGCCGCAAAGCTCAGGGACACCGAAAGAGGTTGATAAACAGCTGCTATCCCTATTAGACGCCTCGGGCCTGTTCCAGCCAGCATCTGCCGGGCTTTCACTTAACGTGGTGCCACGCCTGGGCACACGCTCTGCCTGGTCATCCAAAGCCACAGATATCGCCCAACGTTGTGGCATGCAGGACGTCGAGCGCATCGAACGTGGCGTTTGCTATCAGATTGAAGGCATTAGTGCCGCCACGATAAACAATGAGGCGATAACGCAAATTGCTGCATTACTGCACGATCGCATGACCGAAACGCTGATCGATATCCCGGCCGATCTGGATCGGCTCTTTGCCCGATCCGAGCCCG
Source organism: uncultured Granulosicoccaceae bacterium (assembly GCA_964352535.1). GTDB lineage: Bacteria > Pseudomonadota > Gammaproteobacteria > Granulosicoccales > Granulosicoccaceae > Granulosicoccus. The sequence goes on from CAYGSW010000397.1 coordinate 4,286, forward strand.
CTCCAATGGTCACTGTGCGCGTTCTGGAGCAGGGCATTTCGGCGCTGGATACACACAACAGGGCCATGGGGCTCGCCCTGTCAAATGATGAACTTGAATACCTGGAGGAGAACTTCACGAGGCTGCAGCGCAACCCCAGCGATGTAGAGCTCATGATGTT
>CAYGSW010000398.1:0-4361 GCA_964352535.1 uncultured Granulosicoccaceae bacterium
AAAAATCTCACACTCTCGCGGGGCCGCCTTCGGTATCGATCGTTATTCTCGGACAAGCTCCTAGGATACATCCGTTCTTTCCTGCAACTTTCTGTAATTTGACACCGTCATGAACGCACCACTCATTGGAGAACCGGTACAGTTGCACAGGCAGCTGCGCGAAATCCCCTACAACTACACCTCTTTTTCAGATCGTGAAATTGTCCAGCGCTATCTTGGTGATGCGGGTTGGCAATTAATCCAGTCCCTTCGCAGTGAGCGGCGCACAGGCCAGTCTGCACGGATGCTGTTTGAAGTACTGGGGGATATCTGGGTCATTGATCGCAACCCTTTCATTCAGGAAGATCTCCTCGATAATCGACGCCGGCGCGAAGCGCTTGTCGGGGCCTTGAAACACCGTGTCTCGCAAATTGTCGAGCGCGGTAGTGCTGATCCGAGAGTCAACAATCTCATTGCCATAGCTAATGAGGCCGTTGAATCCTTTCAGGGGCGTCTGCGCAATATGCGAACGCTGCGCCGCAAGACCGTGCAACGCATGCGTGGCATCACTCACGCGGATAATATTCGTTTTGATGGACTGTCCCGTGTCTCACACGTAACAGATGCCACGGACTGGCGCGTTGAATTGCCTGCTGTTGTTTTGACACCAGACACTGAAGATGAGCTTCCAGCACTCATAAAATGTTGCATCGAGCTGGGTCTGACCATCATCGCCCGCGGCGGTGGTACAGGTTACACGGGAGGCGCCATTCCACTGCATGCCAGTACCGCAGTGATCAATCTAGAGAAGCTCGACAAGGTGGATCCCGTGCAAAACGTGGCGTTGCCATCTTCAGGCCGTGCAACCGGTGAGCCGCTTGCATCGAGCGCGGAGGCCATCAAGGTAGGTGCGGGTGTTGTAACGCGTCGGGTTGCGGAAGCGGCCGCACAGCAGGGGCTGGCGTTTGCAGTTGACCCCACGTCTCAGGACGCATCCACCATCGGTGGAAACATCGCCATGAACGCAGGAGGCAAGAAAGCGGTGTTGTGGGGCACCACGCTGGATAACCTTCTGTCGTGGCGCATGGTGGATCCTGATGGTCACTGGCTGGACGTCGAGCGGCTTGATCACAATCTTGGCAAAATCCATTTACAACCCACCGTACGATTTCGTGTCACAAGAACAGATGCACTCAGTGGCCAGATCCTGGGTGAGCCAAGAATCATCGAAGCCCCCGGTGCGAGCTTACGGCTGCAGGGCCTTGGAAAAGATGTCACTGACAAATTTCTGTGTGGTTTGCCAGGTGTGCAGAAGGAGGGTTGTGACGGACTGATAACATCCGCCGTTATGATCCTGCATCGCATGCCTGAGCATGTCCGCACCGTCTGTATGGAGTTTTACGGCCAGGACTTGCGTGATGCTGTGCTGTCCATTACTGAAGTCAAGGACTACATAGATCAGACGGATGGTGTTCAGCTAGCCGGGTTAGAGCATCTGGACGATCGTTACATCAAGGCCGTCAAATACAGTGCCAAGGCTGCTCGGGGCATGTTGCCCAGAATGCTGTTGCTGGCCGACATCGTCAGTGATGATAATGATCTGGTTGGCAAAGTCGCTTCAGGTGTCGTACAGCTGATCAACCAACGTGGTGCAGAAGGGTTTATCGCTGTCAGCGCTGATGCGCGCAAGCAGTTCTGGGCAGCGCGGTCCCGAACGGCTGCGATTGCAGCGCACACCAACGCTTTCAAGATCAATGAGGATGTCGTCATACCTCTGCCCAGACTGGCCGACTACAGCGAAGGCATCGAACGGATCAACATAGAGCATTCACTGAGTAACAAACTGGCCATGCTGCACCAGGTCAAGCGCTTGCTGGAGTCCAGCGATGCCGTGGCCCTGGTTGTCCAGGCAGGCCAGACCAGTGACGAGAGCACAGCCATCATTCAAAAAACTCTGGAGTCAGCTGTTGAGCAAGTGGCCCAGGTGCAGACACACTGGAACGATCTGTACGAAAAGCTGCAAGCAGCTAACCAGCTGTTCTTGCAAGCGTTGCGCGAAGGACGTACTCCCGTCGAATCAGATCCATGTGTGCAGGGTTTACTCAGTCGGCATGAGACATTCTCGTATCGAAAATCGATAGAGAAACCTCTGAAGGAACGATTCTCTGGAAGTCGTTATGAAAAGCTTCGCCTCAAGATTGATGAGGTTCATGCGCAGTTGCGCCCGCAACGATTGTTTGCCGCGCTTCACATGCATGCTGGTGACGGTAATATCCACACAAACATCCCTGTCAACTCCAACGATTACACAATGATGCGTCAGGCTGAAGGTATCGTTGATCGTGTGATGGAGCTTGCGCAATTGCTCAACGGCGTGATCTCTGGCGAGCACGGGATTGGTTTGACAAAAATGCAATACATGCACGCTGACACCGTGCAGGCATTTGCTGATTACAAAAATGTTGTTGACCCCAATCAGCATTTCAACAAAGGCAAGCTCATGCCGGGCTCAAGTCTGGCTGTCGCCTATACGCCATCATTGCGGCTAGTTCAGCAAGAGGCACTGATACTTGAGCAGAGTGAGCTAGGCGCGTTGAACGATAGCATTAAGGATTGTTTGCGCTGCGGTAAATGCAAGCCCGTGTGTGCCACCCATGCACCGGGTGCGAATCTGCTCTACTCGCCACGTAACAAGATTCTTGGTACCGGATTAATCATCGAAGCGTTCCTGTACGAGGAGCAGACGCGCCGCGGTCTTTCGATCCGTCATTTTGACGAGATGAATGACATAGCTGATCATTGTACAGTCTGCCACAAGTGTCTCAGTCCTTGCCCGGTGGATATAGATTTTGGTGATGTCACTATCACGATGCGAAAAATACTTAAGGATCGTGGACAGAAAAATTTCAGTCTTGGCACTAAAGCTTCCATGGCCTTTTTGAATGTCAAAGATCCAACCACTATCAAAGTGATGCGCAAGGGAATGGTCGAGTGGGGTTTTCAGGCGCAGCGTCTGGCTAGTAGCCTGTTTAACAACTTGCCGGTAGTCTCTGCCAGGAAAGCGCAGCCACCAAGCACCACCGGTCCCGCCAAGCCTATCGAGCAAGTGGTGCACTTTGTTAATCGTAAATTACCCAATCGCAGTATGTTGCCTGCCAAGACAACACGCGCACTTCTGGGAATAGAGAACAAGGATTACGTGCCCATTATCAGAAATGCATCAAAGACCACGGACGACAGTGATGCCGTGTTCTATTTTCCGGGTTGCGGGTCTGAGCGCCTGTTCAGTCAGGTTGGGCTGGCCACTCTCGCCATGCTGTACGACACCGGCTGCAAGACTGTATTGCCACCGGGCTATTTGTGCTGTGGCTACCCGCAAACATCCACAGGCGATGTAGATAAGGGTAAACAGATTACGACAGAAAACCGTGTTTTGTTTCATCGCGTTGCAAACACGTTGAACTATATGGACATCAAAACGGTGATTGTCTCTTGCGGTACTTGCATGGATCAGTTGCTCAGTTACGAGTTCGAACAAATCTTTCCCGGATGCCGGTTGCTGGATATTCATGAATACCTGATGGAAAAAGAGTATTCACTGGAGGGTGTGAGTGGGCAGCACTACGTGTACCACGACCCCTGCCACAGTCCCATGAAAACCTATCAGCCTCTGAAAGTAACCGAGGCGTTGTTGGGCAAGCCGGTGATTGAGTCAGATCGATGCTGCGGGGAGGCGGGGACATTCGCGGTTGCCCGACCAGACATTGCCACTCAGGTGCGTAGGCGCAAGGCCACTGAATTGACAGCTAACCTTGCTCACTATGATGTTGCGGCAGGAACCACGGATCACGCGGTAAAGATGATGACGTCCTGTCCGGCGTGTGTGCAAGGTTTGAGTCGTTACCGTGATGAGACAGGGATGGACACCGACTACATCGTGGTAGAGCTTGCCAAAGGTCTGTTCGGCGACAACTGGGCAGCTGAGTTTGTGGACAACGCCAATAAAGGCGGTGTGGAGCAGGTTCTACTATAAATATTCAGGGGATCATAGCTGTGTGTATGATCCCCTGAAAAAACAGACCACTAGGAGCTTGTCCGAGAATAAGCTGATCGAGCGAAAGCGCGATATTTCGGCCAGCTTTCCGCGTAACAACGGCGAATAGAACAACTATTCACCTCAATTGACACGAAAATCTGACTCGAACTCTCACACTTTCGCTTCGATCGTTATTCTCGGACAAGCTCCTGGAGGCTGTCCGAGAATAAGCTGATCGTACCGAAGGCTGCCCCCCGACGTCGCGATATTTCGGCGGGGCTGCTTCCAGCTAGATTTCCGCGTAAATCTCGGCGAATAGAACAACTATTCACCTCAATTGACGCGA
>CAYGSW010000399.1:0-4325 GCA_964352535.1 uncultured Granulosicoccaceae bacterium
AGGTTGTTCTTGTGACTTGTGATGTAGTAGACGATGGCAGTTTTTCTTTTCCGACAGAAATTCAAGCACTGATTGACACAGATCTCACTCCGGATTACGTCAGCTTCACTAGAACTACGAGAGATACTCTAGTCTCTGGTAATGTAGCGTTATTGGTGTCTAACAGTATTACTGTTGATTTTTAGACTGAAGTCAACACACGGTGCCATTGTAAGCTATAGCCGAGCACCATCACAAAGGCCATCAATGGACGCTTTGCTTTGCCAATATCAACATGAATAATCCGGGCTAAGTGCGACTATTTGCAAATGGGTCGTTACGCGCGTCTTCCTTGTTAGCATGCTTGCGTGCCTTTGCTCTTGTCTTCGTCTGTCTGAAACGAAGGTATGATTGTGTTTCTGTTATCTTGCTTTGTACTTTTCTCAAGAAAGTTCACTACCAGAATGTCAATGATCTTCAGCTAAGTACTGAAGGGCATACTTGTCTCATCAGCCATTTTGTCAGAGCGAAACTGTTTGTCTAGTTACTGTGTTAAGTGAGTGATTTCCTCACGTATTGATGTTGTGTTGACGCTTGCCACACATGATTATCTAGCTCAAAATTCTGACTAGGTACGCTTGAGACCGATTCCCAAATCGCTCGGAAGCCTATCGAGGGGGTGAGAAGTTACGGACACATCTGACTAATCAGTGTTGTTTAAATTGCTAATGACCTTGTCTGTATTCGTGATTAACGATAAATACTGGCAGCAGGTGATTTTCTCAACTGCAAGACAAGACACATCTCTTTCCTACTATTCCCCGTCCACGGCACCGCTCCCTGCGCGCATGCAGATTCTTAAGCATACCAGCATGAAAAACCAATAAAAAAATATTGGCAACAGATAACCCACTAACTTTGGAGCCATAGTGATCATAAGATCAGACATTCAGTGAATCCACTTGAGCAATGCTAACCAGAAATTCATTGGCGTTATTTTCTTAGCGTAAAAACCTACGTACTGCCATTTCGATCCAGACAATGATATGAATTGAAAATACAGACAGGCCACCAGCCCAGAAAGAATTTAGAACTGCGTTTGCGGCATCGCTGAACTGCCGTCCACTACCAAAGCCAAGCGATTCGAGCATGGAGTTCGAAAGAATAAAAATAACCGTTACAACGACAAAGCAAATAGTGTTTCGATAGGTCCAGGGAACGAAGTATCTATTTTTCCTGAGATTTTCTAGCTCTTTAGAAAAAATCAACATTGTGCGCTCCCATTAACTTAAAAACACCATAATGCTAAGAAAAATCCATTGCGTGAATAGTCCATTACCACATAAGCGCTGACTAGTGCTAGCCCAGAAAAAATACATTTTCTACAGCTCTAGCTAATCAACTCGATATCACTAACATAATAATACAATATCGATTAGGTTAATAACTATTTGACTATTGTTCTTTGCAGCTTAAGGTCATTTCCAACTTATTAAGCCTGCTTTACATAATATCCCAATAAAAAAGCAAGCGTTTATCCTGGCCTTGTCAACTCTCGGTGTAAAACTGGGCAACATCGCCTTAAGTTTATGTCAGATTGTAAGTCAAAGTACAGACTCAGATGGACAAACAGGGGCTGTCATGAGATTTTAAGTGGTTTTTGACTACTTGTAGGGCAGCGTCAATTCTGAGACATTACCTTCAATAACGGCGCAAAAAAGCATTGGATATAACCGCACGCGATACTTATAAAAAACCGCGTGAAGTATCTTAGACACGCAATTCATGTTTTTTGGCGCGTCTTATAGATACATTGTTGAGGGTCCGTTATGCAAACTTTGGCGTCTTATCTATTGTCTAGGATTATTGTCAAGATTAACGTTAAGTCGAGGAAGGTGTCGTGTAGATACTCGCCATCTTATATCTTAGTTGTCGAGTAAATTAAAAACGCAAAGCCGGATTCAACAACTGATCACGACCTACTCACTCCACCCATCATTGACATTATCACTGTCGGTATTCGAGCCAGTACCAGAGGAAGCGTCTGTATCATTTTCAGAGTTTTGATTGGCTGTCGACGCACTATAGGTTTCTCCAGTAGGGCTTGTAACCGTTCCGTCAGAGTTGTTAGTAGGTTTGCTGGCTTGCGGATTACTCATCGTACCACTACCGCCAGAGGAAGCGTCGGTGTCGTTTTCAGAGTTTTGACTACCTGTTGACAAGGATGTAGATGGCGGCATTTGGGGACGAGGTTCAGGCGGCGAATTCCAAGGTTGATTGGAGCTATCTGCAAAGATACCGCCTGTAGGGCTAACACCAAATGTCGAAGTGTCACCCTCAGGAGTGGTGACAGTTAGGGTTTGTGGCGAGCTTGGTCCGTCAGTATCGTTGGTTGTATTCAAGCTCCATGTGCTACCCCCTGGGTCTGTATAAGTAGCGTCCACTTCGCCAGTGTTGTGATTGACTTCTGAGACGGTTACTGTCCCATCTTCATAGACAGTAGTGTTTGTGGTGATGTTTTCATCTGAATCATGGTGATTGTTTGTGTGCACTACAGTGTTGTCGACTGTGGCATTTGAAGGTCGTGTTTCGAAGTCTACTGAGTCCAAAAATGAGGCTAATCCTGCAGATGCACCTGCCACTGTTATCGCAGCGGCAACAGGGGGGGTAACTGCCGTAGTAGCAGCGGCCATGGCTAGTCCTCCGACTATAGTCGCCCCGCCCCAAAGACCTGCACCCTGAATGGTTTCACCCAAACTATCCTCAGGTGTGACCGAAATGTAGTAGCCACCAACGTTTATAGTTTGGGGCACTTCAGGTATTCCGGTTACGGAGTCTGAAGATTCAGCGTAGTTGCGATCGCTACCCACAACAACATCCCTAATCCTCTCCCCTGTCGTATGGTTTATTATGTTGTATTTACCAGCCGGCACCGTTACGTCGACTTCACCCTCTGCAATTGTCTCGTATGTGTCAGCGCTCTGTACCTCATACCAGCCACTGGCTGGCAATGCTATTCTAAATTTTTCTCTGCTAGTGATATCTGCCGCAATGGAATTTGCAACAGCTTGGGTTGAAGCGGGTAGTGCAATGTCATAGAAAACCTCACCTGTAGTGTGATTAATCACATTGTATGTCCCCAACGGCATATCTGCAAATCGCCCTCCTTCGTGCATTGTGTTGAAACTGGTAGCAGACTGCACCTCGTACCAGCCATCGTCAGGCCACGATATCCGATTACCGTCGACCACAATTCTCCCCTCGTTCCTCGAGTTCTGAGATGCTCTAAAAAGCTCTGTGTTGCTTATACCCAAGGCATTCATTGAGGACATACTATTGTTTCTGTGGCTAACATTGCTTGTTAAGATGCTAGCAATAAAGCTTTCTGATTCCTATTAGGGTAAGCCCTACCATTTCCAAAATTTAATTCCATTTTGTAAATGCTCACCCCCTGCGGGGCATGGTCCTTCGCTTAAGAGGAAAACGCTCTTGCAGATTGCGCATACTGTGCTGGGGCATGAAGTATGGCAACCGTCAACACAGCATCCATCAGGAACGAGATCGCCCGCGACGAGCAGGACATAGCGTACCTGAGTGCGAGAACCTGATCCAAGTGTCAGTTATTGACTATGAGCGACGTACTCGTATCGACATTGTGTTCGAGAAGCGCGTGGAGCATGTTGACGCCGAGATCAAACACTGTCCTTGCTGCGAGCATGTTACGAAAGGTCAGTTTCCGTCCGATCTGGCAGGGCCTGTTCAATATGGACTGGGTGTCAAAGCCTATATACTGAACCTGTTAATTACCCAGATGGTATCGCTCAACCGTGCCCAGAGGCTGCTCAAGACGTTGATCGGAAGAGCCATTTCAGAAGCGATCATGCTCAAATACATTTTGCAGCTACATGAGGCTCTTGAGGCCTGGGAGCAGGATGCTATCAGGCAGTTGTTGGCATCCCCGGTTATGCATGTTGATGAAACATCCATGCGGCTGGACAAGAAAAATTACTGGGTACATGTATGTTGCGCTGGAGATATTACACTCAAGCGATTACACGCCAAGCGCGGATCAGTGGCGATGGATGAGATCAATATCATCCCTCGCTATGGCGGAATCATCATTCACGACTGCTGGGCTTCCTACTTCAGTTATCACGCCTCTGAGGATGGGCTGTGCGGATCACATCTGCTCCGGGAACTCGAATTCATCATCGAGTCGAATAGTTATACGTGGGCGAAGAACATGAAACGGCTGCTCATGGAGACATGTGCCACGGTTTCCAAGCGCAACCGTAAGAAGTTAACTGAAAAAGAATACGCGAACCTGCAGAAACGTTATAGAAACA
>CAYGSW010000400.1:0-4300 GCA_964352535.1 uncultured Granulosicoccaceae bacterium
GATCGACTTTACTCCGTTTGCTTTGCCACAGGCTACTTCAACAGGCGCGCTGGGCTATAATCCCAGCATGATAACGAAATTCAACCATGCCCTTGCAGTTCTTGGCGTTGCCGTACTGATTCTAGGTGGCTGCGCCACCAGCAATTCAAATTCAGGCAGTGACCTGCAAAGCGCACAAGGTATCTACAATGAGGCCAAGCGGGCCCTCAATCAGGGTGATTTTCTGACTGCAATCGAGACTTTCGAAACGCTCGGTGCGCGCTACCCCTTCGGCACCTACACCCAGCAGGCGCAGCTGGATGTGGCCTTTGCCTACCTGAAACAGGACGATTTTGACAGCGCCATCAGCGCTGCAGACCGATTCATCAAGCTGTACCCACGCAGTGAAAACATCGACTACGCCTACTACATCAAAGGTGTGAGCCATTTTTCCCGTGGAGGATCTGCCATGGAGCGCATTTTTCCCCGCGATATGGCCAAAGTGAACCAGAACTGGCTGCGTTCAGCGTTTGCCGAGTTCGACACCCTGGTACGACGGTTTCCGGAAAGCCAGTACACCCCGGATGCGCTCGATCGAATGGTGTTCCTGAAGGACGAAATGGCACGGCATGAGCTGATCACCGCGCAGTTCTACTATGACCGGGGAGCTATGGTGGCAGTGGTTAATCGGGTTAACTACCTGCTGGAGCATTTTGACGGGTCGAAGCATGTGCCTAATTCGTTGGCACTGATGGCCAGTGCTTATCAGTCGCTGGGGCAGACTGATTTGCAACAGAACACCTTACGGGTTCTGGCGTTGACAGATCCAGAGCATCCTGCGGTGGAAGGGTTTTTGGGGTCTTGAGGGCACTGCCCATAAGTACATCCCCTCGAAGCTGCTCTTGTTGCTTATATGTAAAAGTAGTTAACAAAACATAGTTGGCCGCTGGAACCAGGTTGCTAAGTATGTACCTGAGAACGCTGAGTCGATTTCGCTTTTCGGGCACTCTCAGGTTTTAACCAGAGCCGTTAAAGCGCAGTGGTCTGATATTTGCCTGATTCGGGTTACACAGAGCAACAGACCGCACTCAGTGACGGCCAGCCCAGCCAAACGTATCGAAGAAAATCTGGTTCAGGAGACAGTCCACAAACCGGACTGGGCAGCTTTGCGGCTGTTGAATCAGTACAGGTTACTTATTATCTTCGCGCTGGCAGCCATCTACTATCTGGCAGAAGACCAACGCCTGCTGGGTTCAGTACACCCCACATTTTTTGTGGTTGCGCATCTGAGTTTCCTGTTGATTACGATGGGGTTCATGTACCTCAATCGGATACAGCAACCTGCCCTCAATACGCAATTTTTTGTACAGAACTATGTAGATATTCTGTTTGTATGCACAATAATGTTCAGTAGTGGCGGTGTTAGCAGCGGGCTTGGGCCGTTATTGCTCATCAACATTGCGCTACTTAGCCAGTTATCCAGCGTCAGACACTCACTTCTGTTTGCAGCCATAGCCAGCATCATACTCATAGGCGAAGAGCTTCTGGCTGCCTTGTTCACCAATGCTCCTTCAGTTAACTTCCAGTCAACAGCGTTGCTGGGCGCATTGCTCTTCCTGACTGCGTGGTTGATGACTGTTCCACTGCGTCGGTTGCTTAGCCGTCAGCTTGTGCGTTCCACACAATCTCGCGTCATGCTGGACGTCAGACAGATTGCACAACTTAACGAGGAAATTATTCGCGAACTGGATTCTGGCGTTCTGGTTGTGGATCACGTAGGCAATGTGCAGATAATGAACGACACTGCTCGCATGTTGCTTGCGGTTGAATTTGTTGCAATACCAATAACTCTGAAAAAGCTCTCCGATAGCTTATTGAATAACTTGAACGAATCTGAACGTTCCCCAACGCGTCAGACTCGCCCGTTCGAAGTAGCCAGCACAGGACAAACAATATTGCCACAGTACACACGCCTCTCGACGGGTGGCATGCTGATACGCCTTGACGATCACGCACATATCAACCAACAGTTCCAACAGCTGAAGCTTGCCTCACTGGGTCGCCTTTCAGCAAGCATCGCTCATGAAATTCGTAATCCCCTTGGCGCTATTTCACATGCTGTTCAGTTGATTGAAGAATCAGATGCGTTGAATGCTGGCGATGCAGAACTATTGAGTATAGCTCGCAGGAATACTCATCGAATCAATCGTATTGTAGAAGATGTACTGCAGCTCTCCAATCATGAACGAGTTCAAATAGGCTGCATTCACATCGACGATACATTAGAGCAATTTGCGAAACGCTTTATTGCAGAAAACAATTTCAACTCAGCTCAACTCACGGTATGTACCACCCCTTGTGTGGCCTCTGTGGATGCCAGCCATTTGGATCAGATGCTCTGGAACCTGTGCACCAATGCAATTCTTCACAACGAACCCGATAGCATAGAAATCAATATATCTTGTGGTAGTACTCACCATGGCGCAACCGTTATTGATGTTAGTGATACTGGTAAGGGTATCAGCGACATTGAGCGAAGCAATCTTTTTGAACCTTTCTACTCAACGCACCAAACCGGTACCGGACTTGGCCTATACATTATAAGAGAATTGTGCGACCTGAACAATGCAGCGATCGAAAGCATACCTTGCGATATCGGCGCTCACTTTCGCGTGACACTCTCCGACGCTCAGAATCTTGCAGCGTAAGACATGACACATACTGCCCTTATCATTGATGATGAAGCTGACATTCGTGAGCTTATTGCCATGTCATTAGACCGTATTGGGCTGAACACCCATACGGCGGCGAATCTCGACGAAGCACGTAATTTACTCGAAAGCTATCGTTTTGATGTTTGCCTGACAGACATGAGACTGCCTGATGGCAATGGCGTGGAATTTGTCAAATACATACTTAGTGTACAACCCCATCTGCCTGTGGCAGTTATTACAGCCCATGGGAGTATGAATGCGGCGGTAGACGCCATGAAGAACGGAGCATTCGATTTTGTATCCAAGCCAGTTGATCTTGGTTTGTTACGCAAGCTTGTCACACAAGCTCTACTGATACCCACTAGACCTACAACTGTTACGCATGCTGACGTTTCAATGCCTGACAGATCAGCTAATAAGAAACTACTCTCTGCGAGTAAAACTGCGCACACTAGGCAACTTTCTGAATCCAGTCCACAACTCAACGATAGTGTTGATCAAACTGAAACACATGGAGAATTATCGTCTTTTACTGCTCCATCAACTCAACAAGTCGAAATGATCGGTCATGATCGTCTCATAGGTCGATCAGAGCCTATGCAGATTTTGAAGAAGATGATTGTAAAAGTTGCACGAACTAACGCCCCTGTGTGGATAACAGGTGAGTCAGGCACAGGAAAGGAACTCATAGCCAGACTGGTACACGAAAACAGTCCCAGGTCCAATGCTCCATTTGTTGCAATCAACTGTGGTGCCATTCCATCCGAGTTAATGGAAAGTGAAATGTTCGGCCATCGTAAAGGCAGTTTCACCGGAGCGCACAACGATCATGACGGACTATTTAAACGGGCAGAGGGTGGAACTTTGTTCCTGGATGAGGTCGCCGAATTGCCATTACACATGCAGGTAAAATTACTACGAGCTATTCAGGAACGCAGGATTCGTCCCGTAGGCAGTTCTGATGAGATCAGCACCAACGTGCGAATACTTAGTGCAAGCCATAAGGATCTGGCCACTGAAGTGGACGACGGGCGCTTTAGACACGATTTGTACTACAGGCTCAACGTCATCTGTATCCGCTCTCCCAGCTTACGACAACGCTGCGATGATGTTACGGCTATCGCACGACACATACTAAAGGGCATCGCTGAAAAAGAGCGCCTGCCACGCAACACCCTGCTAACACCAGATGCGGAAAACGCACTATGTGCTTATTCATTTCCTGGCAACGTACGGGAACTGGAGAACATACTAGAACGGGCTGTAGCATTAAGCGATAACGATGTTATCGAGACCTCGGACTTGAATCTTCAGCCTAACATCGAACCCCAGCCTGCAACGATGCAGCTGACTGAAGGCAAAATCGCAGCCAATGATTCTGGAGAGCGTCAATTCATAGTAGACGCACTTGTGCAGACTCGCTGGAACCGCAAGGCAACAGCAGAGAAGCTCGGCATGACATATAGACAGCTGCGCTATCGCATCAAGCAATACGGAATTGATGACGATGAACAGACGGGAACAAGCTAGGAATCTGACCAGAGCATCATATTTCTAGTAGTCCGTCAACCCGAAATATTAGGATTCAGAGTTCACCAGCCGCCGCC
>CAYGSW010000401.1:0-4249 GCA_964352535.1 uncultured Granulosicoccaceae bacterium
GGGGCGCCCAGCCCGCCCCGTGCCAGCACACCGTGAAATCGTACCTACGAGGCCCGGTCAGCTTGGTTCGTGGCCTTGGCACCAATGCTGCCGGTTTGGCACTTTGTATGTTTGAACGCGTAGAGAATTCTGCACCCGAGCAAAACCCACGTATTGATCTGCTTAGCGGCGTAAAAGCAACCTCATACTGACGATCGTTCAATGAATGCAATCGAGCATCTATAAACTCATTCTTAATTGTGCAAAAAATACTGGAGCGATTGTCACCGCCGAAAATCACACCGTGGTGTGTGGGCTGGGTTCTGCGGTGGCATAGGACATTGTTGAGTTTGGTGTCGGAATACCAAACGCGATTACTGATTATTCCTGAGCTTCATACAGTTTCGTTATTCTACTTCGGGTGTCCGGCATCCGTAATCATTTTGAAACCGCGACACCCAAGTCTCGACCTGAGTGTCGCGCTAAAAATTACAGACGTTCAAGTTCTATCATATGAAACTTGGTATCGTCACCACTAACATGCTGCAGGATGAGATCCGCACCATTGTAGAGACCACCATTAACAATGTAGTCAGATATGTCGATCTGAACTTTTTTCCACGCCGAGGTACCTCCCGTTGCCACAGTAAACGCCTGGGTCAAACCTTCTGGACTGTTGTACAACAGCTCCCATTCGCCAATACCCTCATCGAAGTAGGTAACCTCTACTCTTAAACCCTGTACAGACTGTTTATCTTCAATGAATTTCGGGTCAACACGGAAGTACATTGCGTTTTTTCCGCTTGAACGTTCAAAAGAACGCGCAAACCTTCCATATGGCCACGCCTTGTCACCAACATGCCACCAACCAACACTTTCAACTTCAGGGTCGACTTGGTACAGAAATTTGTTGTAGTTGCCCTGAACTCCACCGTACATGACGTCTATGTAGCCTTCGCGCTGCCTGAAACCGAAAGGCCCACTTCTCGGACGCTCCTGATCCTGATCATCTTCAACATCAATTCTTGCGCCATACGCCGAGTAGTCCTGCAGGATATTTTCAAGCCGAAAAACCGGTCTTCCACCTGTTCTCCCATAGATTTCCTCCGGGAATTTTTCGGTATCCGAACCATCCAGGCCCTGACGTAGCGCTATAAAGGCATAGGGGCTTTCAGCCGCATCGGTATAGGGCGCATGCTTGTTGAAAAAATCGAACGCAAAGTCGTATTGATCCTGTTCAAGAGCATCTACTCTTACCTGCCAACGTGTCAGGCCACGGTGCAATGCATAAATCGCGCTCCAATAAAAACTTTCAGCAGGGGCTTGCTGAAACCAGCCATTCCTCCACTCTACATCCATCTCACCAAAAAATACCATTCGTTCACCACCTAGCTCTCCTACGCCCTCAAACGCGGCTTTACGCTCTTCGTTTATCAATGATTCTGGTTCAGGAATATGGTACCCGTGACTAGCCATTCCGTTCTTTCTGGTTATGGACTTAGGAATGTTCTGTCGAATGAATTGCTCGGTTCGCTCTGCAGTCTGCGTGAACGCAAGCGGTAGATTTTCGAGCCCAGGTGCATTAAACACATCCTTAATCAACTGATAGTGCTCAATACGGAAGTCTTCCCATTGATCGCGGGTGATATCATACCGCTCGTCTATCACTATTCCTTTATAAGGCTCTGGGTCACCTGTTGAGCCATTATTGACGACAATTGCGACTAACGACTCTTTTCTGTCATCGGCTAAATTTGAGATGTATGAACCGATTTCCTGGTTGAATTGCCAGAAATACGTTTTGTAATCATCGTCAAAATAATAGGGGAATATCCAGTTTGAGCCGTTTGTAACGACTCCTGGCACTTCGTTGTTATCCAAAAACCACGATGGCACTTCGTGCCCGGTGAGAAATTCCAAACTATAGAAAAGACCGCCTTCCTTGGCTTCTGTTATCAGGTTATCAACCCGATCCCAGAAGTAAGGAGCACCTTGTGCCTGATACAGTGATCTCCATCCGATCATCATGGGTACGCCACGTAGCCCAGGATAGATGTCTTTGCTTGCTTCATCAGGCCTATATGTGGCCCACGACCAAATGCCTTGCGGCGTTACTCTGGAATAAAGATCGCGCTTAGAATCTGCGTCCATTGTAAACGTGTTGCTAGTTGGCTCGATGAATTTAATAGCGCTATTGCTCGACACATCTTCATCATCTGTAACCGAGAACGCTATCTGGTAATCATTAACGCTGATCGTGTAGCTACCAGGTTTGATAGCCGCGTCAGGTGTATTGCCAAAATAATCAGTAACACCATCACGATCAGTATTATCCCCAAATAAAGTATAGGGATACTTATTCTCGATTCTGGATTTGTCCAACTGCCCATCCAGCCTTATGGTTACGCGACCATTTTGAATGGAAGGCTCATAGCTGATTGAGTAAAACTCTGGCACCTGAGAAGTACTGAATTGTTGGCCCTCCAGAATTTCCACAACTTTTGCGTCAGATTCTGCATCTATAAGCCATATGTCGCTACTAAATGCCGGGGTGCATACGCAGCTGCAAGCTGCAAAAAACAAACACGTTGTTGACGTGCGGGCCCTTTCGAGCGGTATATTGCTAGTCATTAGACTCGTCCTCTGTAACTATTATGTTCACAAAATTCTGTCAGCAAGAGTATTTATTTTATGTCGTGTATATAATACTCACGACATACCTTACATGTCAATAAATGAGCAATAAATACTGTTACTAACAAGACAGTGTGGCATTGGTAATAAATTTAGTGATACAGATGAAATCCAGACTTAATAAACTCATCAAATCTCTAAATACCTAAATATTTATATTTATCAATGTTTTAGGAGATTCATTCATAGAATATTCCGCTAAACTTACAAAATCTGTCTGGCGCTTTGGCCAATCGCACATGTGATTTGTAAGGTAGCATCCACAAATGTCGTCAGGCAAACCGCCGAGATCATGCAATTTTTTAAATAACCGCGCCAAAGTCAGCACAGATGATGATAACAGTATTTTTAATATTTACTGCAAGACATGAATAAATACATGAAAAACAAATTTTTCAGAACTTGACGTGCTCGATCCGCCCGCTCTGTTAGCCTTACTACAGCTTCTCACCGTGTATCAGCAAGCCGTCAAAAATAGACACAACAACTGTGAACATAACCGGCCATTTGAGGGCGTCAGCAGTTATCGCTTGACTTTCGGTGGCTATTCACAGATGACACGTACGAACGTTTGGTCCGCGCACAGTCAAGATTCATGCGAAGGCGAAAGATTGAGATTTAGGTAGTGCATGACATCCAGCATTGCTGATGCATCGACGAGCGGATATGCCTACTTTCAATTTAACCCAAGCCGTAGATATCCGATCACAGCGGGTTGTTGGCGAAGTGCTCCTACCACAATCTTTGTGTAAGCTCTTCCACTCAGCTCGCAGGATGAATACTCGCTGAAGCACGTCAACCAAGTAGGTGTAAGGGTTGATGTCGTGCAGTCGACAGGTTGAGATCAGGCTCTGGAAATTCCTTTGTTCTGAAAAGTATAGGAAGTATAAACGGCCTATTACCATCAAGCTGCCATACTAAATATCTACGACCACGATACTTAAATTGTGAGACACCTACACATTATTTTGCCCACCTACTGCTTGACGCATTGGCTGTGATCCAGCAGCGAAGCTACATCACATGTCTGGTAACAGACCAATCAACAAAGCCCAGCCAATACGCTACCCGGCTATAGCCAGTTCAGCATCGATCGACCATTGCTAGCCGGGCGCTAGTTACAGCAGCTAATAACACCAATGAGACAAAAAATTAAGGCCAGAAAACGCCTTCGGCTTGCGCTATAGCGGCACCATCAACCGCGTACTCGATTTTCCCAAACCTCATCTGGAATGACCAAACCTTGGTTCGAAAAAGTCTCTGTACGCGAATGCTATCACCGCTCTATCACGTTTCTGACTCGCGATTTTTTATCTCCATTGAGGTTAAAGCGACAACACGTATAGACTAGAATTTCTGATCTGGTGCCGTCGCATGACATTACTCTGCAACTGCTTGGTGTGCTTGGATTTGCTTTCCCACAAAGCACGTATTATCGCTGTCTGGAATTGACCGTCATACGAAATACGATAAGGTATCAACTCAGGGCAAAGACACTCAGAAACTACAATGATTACTGGTGTACTAGTAGTCCGTCAACCCGAAATATTAGGATTCAGCGGGCCTGTCTGTGTTC
>CAYGSW010000402.1:0-4228 GCA_964352535.1 uncultured Granulosicoccaceae bacterium
CATGATGTTTGCTCAAGCTAATTCGGAGCATTGTCGTCACAAGATTTTCAATGCCTCCTGGACGCTCGACGGCAACCAGCAATCGTATTCTCTGTTTGGCATGATCCGCCACACGCATGAGTGCTCACCGGAAGGTGTCCTGTCTGCCTATCACGACAATGCAGCGGTCATTGAAGGCTCGGAAGCCGCCCGCTGGATGATCGGAGCGGATGGCGTTTATCACAGCCAGAACGAGCCGACACACATCCAGATTAAGGTAGAGACGCACAATCATCCCACTGCCATCTCTCCATTCCCGGGAGCGGCGACAGGCTCTGGCGGTGAAATACGTGATGAGGGCGCTGTGGGTAATGGCTCCAAACCCAAGGCAGGGCTGTGCGGCTTCAGCGTATCAAACCTTGCTATTTCGGATTGGATACAACCGTGGGAAACCTACACTGACAAACCCGACCGTCTGGCCTCGGCTTATCAAATCATGCAGGAAGGCCCCATCGGTGCAGCCGCCTTCAACAACGAGTTCGGACGACCAAACCTGGGGGGCTACTTCCGTACTTTTTGTCAGCAGATCAGCTTTCCTGATGGTGCTGAAGAGGTGCGCGGTTATCACAAGCCCATCATGATTGCAGGCGGCATGGGCAACATTCGTCCGGGGAATATCGATAAGCTGGCAGTGCCTGTGGGGGCTGCCATTGTTGTCCTGGGTGGCCCATCAATGCTCATCGGTCTAGGTGGCGGCGCAGCATCGTCGGTGGCCAGCGGCGAGGGCGACAGCGAGCTGGATTTTGCTTCAGTACAGCGCGGTAATCCTGAAATGCAACGACGCTGCCAGGAAGTCATAGATCGTTGCGTGGCCATGGGTGAGCACAGCCCGATACTGTCCATTCACGATGTTGGGGCTGGCGGTTTGTCCAATGCGCTTCCCGAGCTGATCAATGATGCGGGACGAGGAGGGCAGTTCGAGCTACGCAAGATTCTCAATGATGAACCTGGCATGTCGCCGATGGGCATCTGGAGTAACGAGTCTCAAGAGCGCTATGTGATGGCGATCGACCCGGATTGTCTGGCGCATTTTGAAGCCGTGTGTCAACGCGAACGATGCCTGTATGCCGTCGTCGGTACCGCCACTGAGGAGCAGATGCTGCGGCTTGCCGATTCTGTTTTTGAAAACTATCCGGTCGACATGCCGCTGGATGTATTGCTTGGTAAACCGCCAAAGCTTGCTATCGATGCCAGTCGTCGTATCTTTGCCAGCGACGATTTCAACACAAACAACATTGAGCTGGGCGATGCAGTAAACAGTGTGCTGAATCTGCCCAGCGTGGCGGCCAAGAATTTTCTGATCACTATTG
The DNA here is from genome assembly GCA_964352535.1 of uncultured Granulosicoccaceae bacterium. Lineage (GTDB taxonomy): Bacteria > Pseudomonadota > Gammaproteobacteria > Granulosicoccales > Granulosicoccaceae > Granulosicoccus. Next base: position 1,350 of record CAYGSW010000402.1, read on the forward strand.
GTGATCGAAGTATCACAGGCCAGGTAGCACGAGACCAGTTAGTTGGGCCGTGGCAAATGCCAGTTGCAGACGTTGCGGTGACCATTGCTGACTATGAAGGCTATGCTGGTGAGGCAATGGCCATGGGAGAACGCACCCCCCTTGCACTATTGAACCCGGCAGCCTCAGCTCGAATGGCACTGGCAGAATCATTGACCAACATCGTAGCCGCAGACATTGGCGACACCTCCAAAGTCAAGTTATCTGCAAACTGGATGGCTGCCTGCGGTCATCCGGGCGAGGATGCAGCGTTGTTTGATGCTGTACAGGCTGTGGGGCTTGAACTGGCGCCTGCGCTGGGTATCGCTATTCCTGTAGGCAAGGATTCGTTGTCCATGAAAACTCTTTGGCAGGAAGGGGATCAGGCTCATAGCGTGACTGCGCCATTGTCGCTGGTTGTCACCGCTTTCGCATCGGTAAACGATGTGCGCAAAACGCTCACACCGCAGCTGCAAACCGATTGCGGTGATACACAACTGCTGCTTATCGATCTGGGTGCAGGCAAGAACCGCATGGGAGGATCGGCGCTTGCGCAAGTTTATGCAAAGCTTGGTCAGATAGCTCCAGACGTCGATGAGCCAGCATTGCTCAAAGGCATGTTCAACGCTATCCAACAGCTGATTGACAAGCAGATGATTCTGGCATGGCACGATCGCTCCGACGGTGGTCTGTTCACAAGCCTTGCAGAAATGGCCTTTGCGTCGAATGCCGGATTGAAGATCAATCTGCACAGTTTGCCACCAGATGAAATCGCAACGCTGTTTAACGAAGAGCTGGGCGGCGTCCTGCAGATACAAGACAGGCATTTTGCCGATGTCATGGCTGTCATGGAAGCGCATGGACTAGGTGATGTTGTACACCTGCTGGGCGGATTTAACGACGGGGCGGATCTTGAAATCTGGCAAGGCTCGCATGTACTGTTCAACGAAAGCGTTGCGCAATTACGTGCAAAATGGTGGCAAACCAGTTACCAGATGCAACGCAGGCGCGACAACCCGATAGTCGCTGATCAGGAGCTTGCGCAGGTGAGTCGTGCTGATGATCCTGGGCTGTCACCCCTTGTCACATTTGACGCTGACGTGTCACCTGTAAGCGCAGCACCTGCACTACTGACAACGCGCCCTGCCATCGCAATCCTGCGCGAACAAGGAGTTAATGGTCATCTGGAGATGGGCGCTGCGTTCCATGCAGCTGGCTTTGATGCCATCGATGTCCACATGAGCGACCTGATGCATGGACGTCATGATCTTGCCAATTTCAAAGGCCTTGCTGCCTGTGGTGGCTTCTCTTTTGGAGATGTGCTGGGTGCGGGCGGTGGTTGGGCCAATTCCATCCTGTTCAACGAACAGCTTTCACGTATGTTTGCGCGATTCTTTGAACGCGATGACACCTTTACGCTTGGTGTCTGCAATGGCTGTCAAATGATTTCCAGGCTCGCCAGTCTGATCCCCGGAACCGATAACTGGCCATTGTTCGACAGAAACCTGTCCGAGCAATTTGAAGCGCGTGTTGCAACAGTTGAAATCTATAAGTCGCCGTCGATGCTTTTCACTGACATGGTGGGCTCACGACTGCCTGTGGCTGTGGCACATGGGGAAGGGCTTGCAGTATTCAAGTCAGTTGAGCAGGCCAAGGCAGCGCCGGTGTCGCTGGGGTTTGTTGACAACCACGGGGCAATGACAGAGCACTATCCGCTGAATCCGAACGGCTCGCCCTTCGGTATCACCGGTCTTTGCAACGAGGACGGACGAGTCACCATCATGATGCCGCATCCAGAGCGCGTATACCGTACCGTCAGTAACTCATGGACACCAGCAACGTGGAATGAGCGCGGACCCTGGTTAAGAATGTTCGAGAACGCAAGAGTATGGGTAGCATGAATCTAGTTGAAGGGCCACAGCCCAGCGCGGCTGTGGCGGTATCGCTCTACGAGTCTATTCAGCCACGACTACCTGTCGCTACGTTTCCGACAACCTCCATTCATCGGGCTAATCTGGGTGAATTGATGGACGAGATAGACTGCTATGTGCTGGATGGATTTGGTGTGCTGAACATTGGCGAAACTTCCGTGCCGGGTGCCGTAGAAAGAATCCAGCAGCTGCGAAACGCTGGCAAGCAGTTGCGCGTGCTAACCAACGGCGCAACACTGCCGGTATCCAACACACTGGCAAAATATCTGCGCTGGGGTATGCATTTCGATGCGTCTGAGGTTGTGAGCAGTCGTGATGCACTGGCGCGAGAGCTTAAAAATTACCGTGATATGCGCTGGGGTTTTGTAGCGGTCGAAGAGTCACAGCTTTCGGAGCTCGTACCCAACGGTGTCGTTCTCGAAGATGATGCCGAGGTTTACGACGGTTGCGATGGTTTTGTGTTGCTGGGTGCGAGAATCTGGAATGCCCATCGGCAAAGTCTGCTGCAACAGGCATTGGCCAAGCGCCATCGTCCAGTGTTGGTTGGCAACCCCGATCTGGTAGCGCCATTCCCCGGTGTTTTAACCAAAGAGCCAGGTCTTTACGCCCATGCGCTGCAGGACGCTGGAGTGGCAGAACCGCAGTTCTTTGGCAAACCGTTTGATAACGCTTTTGCCATTGTGCGCGAGTCGCTGCAGGGTATTGATCCGGCCAGAATCGCTATGGTGGGTGATACGTTACACACGGATATACTGGGCGGTGCGCAGGCGGGATGGAAAACGGTTCTGATTACGGGGCATGGATTGCTCAAAGACCAGGATGCGGAAGCTGCTATAACCCGCAGTGGAATTCGCCCTGACTACATCGTGCCGACTACCTAGTAGTCCGTCAACCCGAAATATTAGGATTCAGCGGGCCTGTCTGTGTTCG